>CANGDT010000035.1 GCA_947452755.1 Actinomycetota bacterium | reverse complement strand
GTCGGCATTTATGCCTACGTTTCCAAGACGCGCAGGCCACTCATCAAGTCAGCCAAGGATGCGCGTGAAACCGCGGACCTTAAGTCGGCACATACCGCAGGTGATGAAAAGTTTGATGACGCCGTTGACCTGATTGGTTCAGATGTTGTCGAGTCGCCTGTGGACGCAGTTATCCCAGATGTACCCGTTGCAGGACGCGCTGGAACTTCGGACACTCCGGAATCTGTCGAAGCGCGTTCATCGCGTTTACGGGATCGGTTTGCGAAATCGCAGGGTTCCATCGGTGCGGGGCTTCGCTCACTGTTTTCTGGTTCGGCGCTGGACGACGAGACCTGGCAAGAATTTGAAGACACCTTGATCATGGCTGACCTAGGTGTGAGTGCTGCCGCTGAAGTTGTGAAGCGACTCAAGGCCGCGGTCAAGGCCGCTGGCACAACTGATGCTTCTGCATTAAAAGGAATCGCCCAGGTGGAACTGACTGCCATTGTTGATGGTGGATTTGATCGCACACTGAAGACCACGCGCCACGAGGATCGCCCAGCAGTGGTGTTGACTGTAGGCGTTAATGGCACAGGCAAGACAACGACAACGGGCAAACTTGCTCGGTTGTTGACTGCGCAGGATTGCGATGTCGTCCTTGGTGCCGCTGACACTTTTCGTGCGGCTGCTGCTGAGCAATTGCAAACATGGGGCGAGCGTGTTGGTGTTCCAGTTGTGCGCGGTCCGGAAGGAAGCGACCCAGCGTCAGTTGCCTTTGAAGCAGTTCAGGCTGGCGTTGATGGAGAAGTTGACGTCGTTTTGATTGATACAGCTGGTCGGCTCCATACAAAGCAAGGTCTGATGGACGAACTGGGCAAGGTTTATCGCGTTGCGAGCAAAGCTGGCGCGATCGACGAAGTACTTCTAGTAATTGACGCAACAACAGGTCAAAATGGTTTAACACAAGCCAAGGTATTCAGCGAAGTTGTTCCCGTTACGGGAGTCGTGCTGACCAAGCTCGATGGCACAGCAAAAGGTGGCATTGTTGTTGCGGTGCAAAATGAACTTGGCGTTCCGGTGAAACTCGTTGGTCTTGGCGAAGGCCCAGATGATCTGGCTGTATTTAATCCTGCAGATTTTGTCGCAGGATTGTTGCGCTAGTTAAATCTGCGGCACCTGGCGTGGGCCAGGATCAGCAACCTTGGTCGGGAACTGTGCGTGAAGTAGGCGCAGTTGATCGTTGGACTGTTCGAGTTGTTCGTAGGCTTCCAAATAAGCCCGCTTGAACTCTTCGTTATGGGCTTTGATGGCAGCGTCGATTGCTGTTTTAATTTCTTCGGCGCTTTGCTTGCTTGACTGATCAAGCACACGCTTATCAAAATCATCGGAGGCAGCGAGTACAGCGGCAACAGCCCACATTGATGGCTGACTTGCGAATTCGGCAACCCACACATTTTGTCGATTCCGAGCGCCGATGCGGATGAAGGAATCCTCGCCATGCCAGGCAGCAATATCGCTGAACTTTGCGTTCCGCGTGAACTTTTCACCAATAAATGAAATTGTTCGAGTGGTCACGATGACTTGGCCTTCATCAATATCAGTAAGGATGTCTTCAACAGGTGCGGTAACCGATGTTGATTCGAATTTGCTTTTACCGCTGACGCCAATCAATGCAGGCCCAACTTTTGTGCCGATGTATGGTCGACCGCCGGAAGTTCCGGTGCGTTGTGTAATGCGTGGACCCTTGCGGGCCTCACGCAATGTGCAATCATCAACGTTCAGTAGTTGAACTTCAGCATCCGTCGAGGATGCGCGCTCGCTAATCCCATCAACTAGTTCTTGAAATTCCTGGTAGCTATCCCAGTGACCACGAAGTCGACCTGCCATCCAATCCCGTTGTTGGGTGAGGTTTTGGGCGGTGGTGAACTTGCCAAGGTAGAACTTCCACGTTGGCTGGACTGTTGCCGACTTCAAAATAGTGTCGTCGACCTTTGGCAGAGTGTCGGCGGTGAATGCATCCATTGATGGAGTCTTGGGAGCCATTCCGCGGGCGATGCCCATTGCGGCGCCCCAGGTAATGGCCAACCACATTGTGTGAGTGCGGTACATCGCCAGCGATCCGAGCAAAATTGCCAGCAGAACCCAAGCTGAGTGGCCGCGACGCGATGCCCAGAGCGCAGGAAACAGGAAGCCGAGTGTCAGAACAGTAAGTATCGCTAAGAAGATATCGGTAGTTGTCCACACTGGTTGCATTGGCTTTGGTGTTGCACTCGACATGATGTCTCCTTCGATGTGTTGCAGGTTTCCAACGTATCAGCGGCAGGGGACAAGGTCCGTAGTTATTCCGTGCGACATGGTTCAAAGCTTTCTGCTGACGGTGCGATGTAGAACAAATGGCCTTGGCATTCGAACATTCCAGATTCATGCAGCCACCCAACGAGTCCAGCGCCATAAAACAAAATGAGTTCCTGAATTTGTTCCGGCTTATGTGTCCACCACGTGGCAATTCCGTCGTCGCTGGACACGGTGAACGTGTTTCCCGTGGTGCTCAGCACGTTGACTTTATACAAGGGTTGCCCCATGTATTTGTTGGCTTGGATGTGATGCACTTTGTGGCCCGGCTTGTAAAGCCGGCAGGCATCGGCGGTCGGGTTGCTCGCTGATGGGCATGCTGCAGACTTCCCATTTTTGAGATTGATGGCGGTGTCGCTGTCACCTGCAGAAACCGATGTGATGATTGGCGCGCCCAGTGGGCTCTGGCGAATTTTTCTGTTGCTCATTAACAAAAGTGTCTCGCGGGGGTCTGACATATTTTTTGGGCGGCTAGACGGACCTGAATGGGTCAGTTTTGGTCCAGAAGTCCTGAAATACGGCTGTAACAATTTGGGCGATTTCTTCACCAAGATGAAACACGGCACGCGAATTTTGGCAACATAAATCCGCCAGTCTAGGGACATCGACAAAGGTGTCGAGATGTCGTTTATTCGAATCTCGGCGCCTTTTGCTATTGGTGCCGTAACTAATTGGAGGACCTATGGAACTCAGTGCAGGCGATACCGCGTGGATGCTCGCGGCAACTGCTCTTGTGTTATTGATGACGCCAGGTTTGGCGTTTTTCTATGGCGGTATGACCCGTGCGAAGAGCACACTCAACATGATGATGATGTCGTTCATTTGCGTCGGCATTGTTAGCGTGCTGTGGGTTATTTACGGCTACAGCTTGGCGTTTGGATCTGACACCAGCACAAGCAAGTTTTACGGTGCTTTTAGCTTGTCCGGACTGAGCTCTGGCATTAACGCCTTGGTTAACAACGGTGGCCCGTACGGAATCCCAGTAATTGTTTTTGCTGCCTTCCAGTTGATGTTCGCAGTGATTACCCCGGCATTGATCAGTGGTTCAATTGCCGATCGCACAAAGTTCATCACGTGGGGAATCTTCGTCGCAATTTGGGTTTCCGTTGTGTACTTCCCAGTTGCGCACTGGGTGTTCGACTTTGGTACCAAACTCGACGACGGTTCAATAATTGGTGCTGGCTGGCTCGCTGCAAAAGGTGTTGAAGACTTTGCGGGTGGTACTGCTGTTCACATCAATGCAGGTGCTGCTGGTTTAGCACTAGCGATTGTGCTTGGAAAGCGCGTTGGTTGGCGCAAGGATCCCATGCGACCACACAACATCACACTTGTACTTTTAGGCGCTGGTTTGTTGTGGTTCGGTTGGTTTGGGTTTAACGCAGGTTCGGCACTCGGGGCAAATGGTCTTGCAGGACTCGCATTCATGAACACTCAAGTGGCTACGGCTGCAGCACTTATTGGCTGGCTCGTCGTGGAACGCATTCGCGATGGTCATGCCACAAGTCTTGGTGCAGCATCTGGCGCGGTCGCAGGTCTCGTGGCAATCACGCCGGCATGTGCATTCGTAGCCCCATGGGCAGCGGTCGTAATCGGTTTTATTGCCGGCGGCATTTGTGCCACAGCAGTTGGATTGAAGTACAAGCTCGGCTACGACGACAGCCTTGACGTCGTAGGCGTACACCTCGTCGGGGGCATCGTCGGATGCCTATCCATTGGTTTTTTTGGAACCTCAGCTGTGAACAGCATCGGTCTTGATGGGCTGTTCTATGGTGGCGGAACGAAGTTGCTAGGCATCCAGGCATTAGGCGCAGGAAGCGTCTTGGCCTATTCCTTCATCGTGACCTTGGTTCTTGGGTTTATCTTGGACAAGACACTTGGTTTCCGCATTAGTCGCGATGCAGAAATTGAAGGTATCGACTTGATTGAACATGCAGAAACTGCATACGAACTAGATGGCCGCGGTGGCGGTGGATTCGGTGGAGTCCTTTCGGGTTCCGCTCGTGCAACAGAAGGAGCGCACTAATGAAACTCATTACAGCAATTGTGAAACCGTTCAAGTTAGAAGACGTCAAAGTTGCGCTCGAAAACGCCGGCGTTCACGGCATGACAGTTAGTGAAGCGTCGGGTTACGGCCGTCAACGTGGTCACACCGAGGTTTATCGCGGTGCTGAATACACCGTGGACTTGGTGCCGAAAGTGCGCATTGAAGTTCTTGTTGAAGATGAAGATGCAGACTCCGTTGTTGACGTGATCGTGGCAGCAGCGCAAACAGGAAGAATTGGTGACGGCAAGGTGTGGTCAATCCCCGTTGACAGTGTCACACGTGTACGTACCGGTGAAAAGGGCGCTGAAGCGCTTTAGCTAACAGTGGTGTGGCACTTGTGGAGACTCCTTCGCCACAAGTGCCACACACTATTTATTGGTGACTTATCGACAAAGGAACTGTAATGGGTGAATTTGCAGAGACGCGTTCAGCGTTGCTGGCCAGACCAGGTAAACCCAACGCAGAACGACGTGCTGAACTTGCCGAACTCACTGATACTTGGATTCGACGTTTATGTGTTGAGGCGCATCTCGATCAAATAAACGCGTCGTTGGTTGCTGTTGGTGGCTATGGTCGTGGCGAACTTGCTCCCGGTAGCGATTTGGACTTGTTGTTGCTGGTCGATGCATCGGTGCCGACGGAGGACGTTACTCGTATTGCAGATGCCCTGTGGTACCCAATTTGGGACCAAGGAATGAAGCTTGACCACTCTGTCCGTACCATTTCTGAAGCACGGCGAATGGCATCAGCTGACCTTAAGGTTGTCCTTGGTTTGTTAGATGCGCGAACTGTGTTTGGCAACGATACGTTGACATCAAATTTACGCTCCGCAGTTTTGGCTGATTGGCGTGCGCAAGGACCAAAGCGTCTCGAAGAGTTGCACTGGTTTGTGAAGGAGCGCACTGGACGTGCGGGCGAGCTAGCGCACGTTCTCGAGCCTGACCTTAAAGAATCCTTTGGAGGTCTGCGTGACCTCACAATTTTGCGTGCAGTGTCGGCAACATGGATTACTGACATTGACCACACTGTCTTGGTTGGTCCAAATAGATTTTTGCTCGATGTACGAGATGCACTGCACGCGGTAACTGGTCGAGCGACCGACAAATTGGTTCTGCAAGAACAAGCTGCGGTTGCCACATTGATGGAGTTTGATTCCGCTGATGACTTGCTCCGCGCAGTCTTGCGCGCTGGTCGTTCAATCGCGTACGCATCAGATCTGGCCTGGCATCGGGTTGATCGGCTGATGAAACCGGCAACGAAGAAAACCATTCTTCGTCGAGGTTCACGAACAGTGACGCAAGATCGCCAGCCACTTGCTGAGGGTGTGGTTGTGCAAAACGGAGAAGTTGTTTTGGCCAAGGACGCTGATCCTCGGACAGACCCAAATTTATTGTTGCGCGCCGCTGCTGCAGCAGCCCAAGCGGGTTTGCGTCTTGCCCCGCACACTGTTGAGCGTCTTGCGAATGAAAGTGCACCACTGCCTGTTCCATGGCCACGCGAATCACGCGACGCGTTGGTGTCGTTACTAGGCGCAGGGTCGTCGACACTTCCAGTGTGGGAAGCATTGGATCAGCTTGACGTTATATCCCAGCTTGTTCCTCAATGGGCGGTTGTGCGATCAGCGCCACAACATAACCCAGTGCACACGTACACCGTGGATCGCCATTTGCTTGAGACGGCAATTAATGCAGCCGCGATGACGCGACGAGTATCGCGACCGGACTTACTGTTGATTGCCGCGCTATTTCATGACATAGGTAAGGCGCGCGAAGGTGACCATTCAACAATTGGTGCTTCATTGATGGAAACCATTGCGCCGAATCTTGGCTTTGATTGGGAAGACACTGCCATTTTGGTGCGTTTAGTCAAGGAACACCTGCTCTTGCCAGACACTGCAACTCGGCGTGACCTTGATGATCCGGCAACAATTGCTCTAGTTGCTGATCGGGTTGCTGATCACGGATTTCTGGACTTACTGGAGTTATTGACGCAGGCCGATGCCCAGGCAACTGGTCCTGCCGTGACCAGCGAATGGCGTTTTGCTTTGATTGCTGATTTAGTTCAGCGCGTTCATGGAGTGCTGCGCGGCGACGACGCACCAGTGCAGCCAGATCTCAGTGATGTCATTTCAGCTTTCCCTCGTGACAAGGATGTGCACGTGGGTGTTTTGACCGAGGCCGGGCTCACGCATGTGACGGTTGTGGCCCCTGACCGTGTTGGTTTACTGTCGCTCACTGCAGGTGTTCTTGCACTTCACAAGTTGAATGTGCGGAGTGCGTCAACCCAAACGCTGGAAGATCGCGCAATTAGTGAATGGATTGTGACGCCACAATTTGGGCTTGCGCCACAACCGCAACAAATTGAAAAGGACCTTGGGCTTGCCCTAGCTGGCGCTCTCGATGTGGATGAACGCTTAGCGCGCAGGGCGCGAGACGCAGTAAAGCCGGATGTTGTCGTACCTGAACCTGCGGTGCATGTGCTTGATGATGCTTCCGATCGAGCGACAGTTCTTGAGATTCGCGCGCACGATGTGCCTGGCCTGCTCAACAATATTGCTGGCGCGATTTCGCTCGCGGGGCTGGACATCACTGCTGCGAAAGTCGCAACCCTTGGCGCTGACGCAATTGACGTTTTTTACGTAATTGAAAAGGATACTGGCGAGAAACTTTCCGAAGCGAGGGTGCAGGATGCCGTTTCAGCAATTCTGAATCGCCTGAAGGTACAGCCAGAAAGTTAAATCAAACCAGCAAGTGTCGCGTGATGTACGAGTTCCGCGCGACGAAGTGCGTGAAGTTTGCGTGATGCGTTATGGATGTGGAACTTCACCGTGCTGACGCTAATGAAGAGTTCATGCGCAATTTGTTGATTGCTGAGTCCTTGGGCAACGAGTTGAACAACATTCGTTTCTCGCTCGGTAAGTTTGTCATCGCTCGGTTTGCTGCTTCCAAGTGTCTTGGCCACCACAGCGCCAACCCCACGACCAAATGCAGTTTCACCTTCTTGCACCGCGCGCACACTCTTGGTGAGTTCATCTGCTGTTACTTGATCTTTGACTAGGTAACCTATCGCACCTCGTCGAAGCGCTTCAATCAAAACCATCTCCGACAAGGTGGAGGCAATGATCAGAATGTGGGTGTCTGGGAACCGCTCGTGTACGTCTTCGCATAACGCCAGACCGCGTGTTGTGTCATCGCCGAGATCAAGGTCGATGACTAGTACGTCCGGGCCGTGCTCTTCAATGGCCTGAGTGGCTAGGTCATAGGTGGCGGCTTCACCAACAACAGCGGTGCCGGGTGATCGTTCGAGTATCGCTCGGATTCCCGCGCGGGTGATGGCATTTCGGTCAGCAACCACAACACGTGTGCGCGCTTGAGGCGCGCGACGTCCGCGAGCCACATCGGTGCGTGTTGGGGTGTCCATAGTCTGAAATGTACGCCTGCCTGGGGTACCTGTCCATAAGGATAGGTAAAAACCTACCTATTGGATGGGCTTGGGGTTAGTCATTGTCCTAACCCCACCAACTGAGATTGTGCAGGCATACCGTGACGACAGGTGTTCAGCAATGCTGCTGGACGTAGAAGGAGAATTCACGATGACTGTATATCCCGCACCAGGGCAGGCTGGTAGTCCAGCCGAATACAAGCCGCGTTATGACCACTGGATTGGTGGCCAATACGTTGCACCATCTTCAGGTCAATACTTTGAGAACGTCACACCGGTCACCGGTCAGGTTTTCTGTGAAGTTGCTCGCGGCAATGCAGACGATGTTGACAAGGCATTGGATGCAGCACATGCTGCCGCTCGTGCTTGGGGAAAGACATCTGTAGCTGCTCGCGCAAATATCTTGAACAAAATCGCCGATGTAATGGAAGCGAATCTCGAAGCAATCGCTGTTGCTGAAACATGGGAGAACGGTAAGCCAGTTCGCGAAACGATGGCTGCAGACATCCCACTCGCAATCGATCACTTCCGCTACTTTGCCGGCGCAATTCGCGCCCAAGAAGGTTCCGTCGGAGAACTAGACGAAGACACAGTGGCTTACCACTTCCACGAGCCACTTGGTGTTGTTGGCCAGATCATTCCTTGGAACTTCCCAATCTTGATGGCCGTATGGAAACTCGCACCAGCACTGGCAGCAGGTAACTGTGTTGTACTAAAGCCAGCTGAGCAGACACCAGTGTCTATCCATTTCTTGATGGATTTGATTAAGGATTTGTTGCCACCAGGTGTAGTCAACATTGTTAATGGTTTTGGCGTTGAAGCAGGCAAGCCGCTTGCATCATCTCCACGCATCGCAAAGATCGCATTCACCGGCGAGACAACAACTGGCCGATTGATCATGCAGTATGCATCGGACAACATCATTCCTGTCACCCTTGAACTCGGTGGCAAGAGCCCAAATATCTTCTTCAACGATGTGGCAGCTGAGAATGATGCGTTCTATGACAAGGCACTTGAAGGTTTCACAATGTTCGCCTTGAACCAAGGCGAAGTGTGCACCTGCCCATCGCGCGCTTTGATCGAAGGTGGCATTTATGACAAGTTCCTCAGCGATGCAACCGCTCGAACACAGGCAGTTATCCAGGGAAACCCATTGGATACCAACACCATGATTGGTGCACAGGCATCTAACGATCAACTTGAGAAGATCTTGTCGTACATCGAAATTGGAAAGCAAGAAGGCGCACGCCTAGTCACAGGTGGAGAGCGCGCAGATCTTGGTGGCGACCTCGCAGGTGGCTACTACGTTCAGCCGACCATCTTCGAAGGCGAAAACTCGATGCGAATCTTCCAGGAAGAAATTTTTGGTCCTGTCGTTTCGGTGGCAAAGTTCAATGGTTTCGATGATGCGATGACAATTGCCAATGACACCTTGTACGGTCTAGGCGCAGGCGTGTGGACACGCGACATGAACACGGGTTACCGTGCTGGTCGCGAAATTCAAGCTGGTCGCGTATGGACCAACTGCTACCACGCGTACCCAGCTCACGCCGCATTTGGTGGCTACAAGGCCTCAGGTATTGGCCGCGAAAACCACAAGATGATGCTCGACCACTACCAGCAGACTAAGAACCTCTTAGTTTCGTATTCACCAAACAAGCTCGGTTTCTTCTAAGCCTTGCCAAAAGTTACGGGAGCCCTCACAGTAGAGAGCGGCTCCCGTAACTTTTCATGGAGGACATCATGATTGAAGACACTTCGGACATTCCCGTTTCCTTGTTGTACCCGGACGGGTTGCCGCGTCGCGTTGATGTCACTGAAGAAGCGTCTGTGCTTCTTCGCAAACTCACAGCTGTGAATGGCCCGTTAATGTTCCACCAATCCGGCGGTTGCTGTGATGGTTCTGCGCCTATGTGTTACCAGGCAGGCGAATTCCGCGTTGGCGGTCAAGATGTACTACTCGGCGCACTCGTAATCTCTGAAATTACCAAGCCAATTCTTGTGTGGATCTCGAAGCCCCAATTCGAGTACTGGAAACATACGCACATCACAATCGATGTTGTGCCGGGTCGTGGTGGGGGATTCTCTTTGGAGTCTCCCGAAGGAATGCGCTTCATCATCCGCTCGCGCTTATTTACTGACGAGGAATGGTTGCTACTGAAAGATGCTCACATAACCACTGGCGACAAGCTTTACTTCTAGTTACATTGTTCCGCGCGACATCTGTGCATTCGGCACATAAGATTTCACCATGCCCATGACTGCGACTGCGATGCTGCGCGAGTGGGCTGTTATGTCGCTGTGGATGATGGGGCCGCTGGCAGTTTTATTGTCGTGGCGAGCACGTAACAATGTGCGATTTGTTGCTCAACAGTCGTTAATTTTTGTCGCCGTATGGGTAGCGCTTGGAGTGCCTGCAGTCATGGCACTTCGTGCATTGGCACTAGCCGACCGTACGTGGGTGACAATTGCGTTGCTTGTCACTGCCGCAGCGTTTCAATTTTCACGTCGCCACATTAAAGAATTGAACCATTGCATGGACGTACCGTCAGATGACGCATCATTTGCGGTGCGAACTGCGTGGTCATGTTTTGTCTCATGCGGACCTTTGATGCTGGCGCTGTTTGCCTGGATGCCTCAGTCGCAACTAGTCATGGGTGTTGCAGCAATCGCGATGTTTGCAGAATTTGCGTTGCCCCAACGCTTGATTGTTGCGCGAGCAATTGGATTAACAACTGGCGTGCTGGCTTTAGGAATGATGTTCTTGGGAACTTCGATTATTCCGAGTGGTACGCACCCAGCTCACGTACATTCGCATTCAGCTAGCTAGTCGGGCGAACGTCCAAGTCTTCGCCGGTTGCAACATCTCCGACTTCAATTTCTTGAACGAGGTGTTCGTTGTCGCGGATAAAGTCGCGGGCACCTTTGTCGCCAGTTGCTGATTCTTGAACTTGATCCCACACGACTCGCGAAAAAGTAACCGGATGTCCACGGGTACCGTCGTAGGTTGCGATGCTTACCGGTGCGTGCGAATGGGTTACCCGGTGGATTGCTTCTGAGGTAAGTCCAACCAAATCAACAAGTGTGACGACCACGCGATCGATTTCGGCGCGGCTGTCAAGATGAGAAAGTCCAACTCGAAGCGAAGAACCCATGCCTGTGGCCCAGTCTGGATTGATGATTGCGTTTGCGTTTGGCACGTCACCGGACCAGGCACCCAGTACGACATAAACATCTTCAACACCTGCGTCATGAAGATGTCGAACTGCGCGATCAACTAATCGTTCGCCGGCAAATTCGAAGGGCGCCTTTGGGCCGCCGAAACGCTTGCCTTCGCCAGCGGCGAGAACTAACCCAGCGGTCGTCATGTGACTAGCGTGGTGCGCCGGGGTGAATATTGCCAGTGGTTTGATGCAAATTCATTCCCGAGCCGCCCCAATGGTTTTGCACAATTTCGGCAGCAATCGCAATTGCAGTTTCTTCCGGTGTGCGTGCACCAAGGTCAAGGCCGATAGGTGACTTGATGCGGGAAAGTTCGTCGTCAGTGACGCCAACTTCCTTTAGACGCAGTGTGCGATCGTCGTGTGTTTTACGTGAGCCCATGGCACCGATGTACGCGGCTGGGGTTTTCAGTGCCTCGACAATGACAGGAACGTCAAACTTTGGATCATGTGTCAGGACGCAAATGACTGTGCGTGGATCAACGGTCTGGGTGGCCAACCAACGATGTGGCCAGTCGACGATAACTTCATCAGCGTCGGGGAAGCGCTTCTTTGTGGCAAAGATTTCTCGAGCATCACACACCGTGACATGGAATCCGAGAAACTTGCCGACCTTTGCGCATGCGGCAGCAAAATCAATCGCACCAAACACAAACATGCGCGGCTTTGGTGCAAACGAGGTGACAAATACTTCAAGACCATCGCCCAGTCGTTCGCCTTCGGGACCGTAGTTTAAGAAACCAGTTGCACCGTGCTCGAGCATCCCAAGGACATCCGCGCTGATGGTGTCATTCAGACGTTCTGTTCCGAGGTCGCCTGCAACGTGGTCTGGCCATACGACGAGGTGGCGACCGACGTGCTGTGGGCCGCGAACAATGGTCGCAACCGCTACGGGTTCATCGGCTGCGACGGTGGCAGCCAATTCTGGAAGTTCAGGCCATGTCTGTTGTGAAATCTGTTCCACGAACACTTCGAGGATTCCGCCGCAGGTCAATCCGACGGCAAAGGCGTCGTCATTACTAATTCCGTAAGTTTCATAGCGCGCGGTGCCATCTGAAATGACCGCGCCGCCAAGTTCATAAACTGCGCCTTCAACGCATCCGCCACTGATTGAGCCCACGGCTTCGCCCGAGGCAGTCACAATCATTGAAGCGCCTGCAGGTCGAGGTGCTGAACGCCATGTGCGGACAACCGTAGCGAGCGCAGTTGTGTCACCTGCGTTGTACGTTGCGAGGAGTTCCTCGAGCACTTCCTTCATGGCAATCCTTTGTTGAAGAGCCTTCAGTTTACGGTGCTATTGGCCACGTCGCGATTTGGCGGGCAAACCGGCGTGGAGATTATGGAAGCGCTAACCAGCGCACGTTCGCGCCTTCAGTGACCCCGCCGGCAGGCACGATGGCGTAACCGTCAGCTTGAACGAATCCACGCAGCATGGATGAATCGACGTGCTCAACAGGGGTCACGTGTTCGGCAGATTCCTTGCAGAGTGTGAACTTAATTTCGTGGTGGGGTGCCCGAACTGCGCGGCTCACTGTCCGAGTTGGAAGTTCTGGTATCGATTGGCCGTACATTCCTGAAATGTGTGCAGCACCGAGGCTGAGCAATCCGATGACAGCGGATTGTGGATTTCCTGGAAGGCCAATTAAGACTTGTGACTTCAGCTGGGCGAATAGTTGATGATATCCAGGTCGCACAAGGACAGCATCAACAAGAAGGTCGCCGCCGCATTCGTCAATTGCGCGATGCAAATGATCGACAGGGCCGGCAGCGGTGCCGCCGGTTGTCACAATGATGTCCGCTGTTGAGCGATTGATGGCTGACACATGTGCAGCGAGTGTGTCTTCGGCCCGGTTCACGGAATTGAGATCTGCACCAAGGAATGAAACCCACCCCGATAATTGTGGACCGAGTGAATCTCGAACTTTTCCATCACGTGAAGGACCGTCATCGAGAAGCTCGTCCCCAAAAATGATGACGTCGACGGTTGGTTTAGTAAAGACTCTCAAAGTGTCGTGGCCCGCACCTGCGGCAAGTCCAACAAGCGCGGGTGAAAGTGTGGTGTGTGCTGCGATCAGCAGTTCGCCATTTCGTGCTTCGTATCCAACGGGTCGCACATCGTGCATGTTCGGAAGAGAACTGTCGGCTTCAAGAATGCCGAGGGCTCCTTCGGCAGCCGACACTAAATCGCCGACTAGTGAACTTTCCTCATCCTTTAAGCAGGCCGTTGAACCTGGAGGCATCACTGCGCCGGTTGCGATGTGAATGCATTCACCATGCGCAAGGGTGACTGAGCTTTCATGTCCTGCTCGTGCGTCGCCCACGTTGCGCCAAGGTCCGGGGCCGCTGACGGCCCACCCATCAATTCGCGAAGCAGCAAATGGTGGCATGTCGGCCAGGGCATGGACATCTTCGGCAAGAACAAATCCGTGAGCATTGGCAACTTCAACATCAACGACTGGTTGGTTGCGTGCCACATTATGAACGAGTTCGCGAGCCTGATCCCAAGACGCCTCGAAATGTGTGCCGGTCATGCCCCTATTCTCGCGGACATGGTGGCCGACCGCCTACCAGAGCGCCTCAGAGTGCGAGATTACCCAGAACGCATAGATAATGAATGAATGGCCGAGGTTGGACTAGTTCGCGTGACCACAGATGTGGTGACCGTATCTGATATGTCTGCAGCAGTTTCCAGCCAGACCGCAGGTGCAGTTGTCACATTTAGCGGCGATGTGCGAGATAACGATCACGGTCGTTCGGTTGCGTCACTGGCCTATGAGGCACACCCAACCGCCCAACAAATCCTTGAAGATGTTGCCCGACAAGTCGCTGATAAGTATGACGTTGTGGCGGTTGCTGTCGCGCATCGTCACGGGCCAATCGCAATCGGCGAAGCCGCGCTTGTTGCTGCTGTGTCGGCGAAGCATCGCACTCAGGCATTTGAAGCCTGCATGGAGCTCGTGGATGAAGTGAAGGCGCAAATTCCAATCTGGAAACACCAAATTTTTACTGATGGGACCGACGAGTGGGTGAACTGCGCATGAGTCAGTTGATTGATACGTACGGACGGGTTCACCGCGACATTCGCGTTTCATTAACCGATCGATGCAATTTGCGTTGCACGTATTGCATGCCGTCGGATTTTGCGGCGTGGATGCCGTCAGATGAGTTGCTGACGACCGATGAACTGATGACGATTCTTGAGGTTGGTATCGCGGCTGGAATTGATGAAGTTCGTCTTACTGGTGGCGAACCGTTGTTGCGACCTGACATTGTCGACATTGTGGCAAGAATTAACAGCCTGCCAAATGCACCAAAACTTTCTTTGACGACTAATGCGCTTCGACTTGCTGAATTGGCTCAACCGCTGAAAGATGCTGGTCTTGAGCGTGTCAATGTCAGCTTGGATACTTTGTCGCCCGAACGATTTAAAGCCATGACGTTCCGTGATCGTTTCGATGATGTTCTCAAGGGTTTAAAGGCTGCGCGAGACGCTGACCTTGCTCCAATCAAGATCAACACGGTGTTGATGCCTGGCGTTAACGACGATGAAGCAGTTGCGCTAGTGCGTTGGGCGCTCGATGAAGGTTTTCAATTGCGTTTCATTGAACAAATGCCGCTTGATGCTGGTGGAATTTGGGATCGCAAAACTATGGTTACTGCGGATGACATTTTTCATGCACTGAATCCGGTGTACTCGTTGACTCCAGTTGAGGCTCGCGGTTCGGCGCCTGCCGAAGAGTTCTTGATTAATGGGGGACCTGAGAAGGTTGGAATTATTGCGAGTGTGACTCGTCCGTTCTGTGGGTCGTGTGACCGCCTTCGTTTGACTGCTGATGGTCAGTTGCGTTCGTGCTTGTTCTCGGTTTCGGAAATGGATTTGCGTGGTGTGTTGCGCGATGAGGCTATTGATGCGCAGGCTGCTCGCACGGAGATTGCTGGTCGGTTTGCAAAGACTGTGTTGGCGAAGCTTCCTGGGCATGGGATTAATGATCCGAGTTTTATCCAGCCGATTAGGCCAATGTCAGCAATTGGCGGGTAGCCAATTGCTGACATTAATGGGCGCAGACTGCATGTCGAAGAAAATTGGCGGGTAGCCAATTGCTGACATTAATGGGTGCAGTCTGCATGTCGAAGAAAATTGCCGGGTAGCCAATTGCTGACATTATTGGGCGCAGACTGCATGTCGAAGAAAGTGGGCGGGTAGCGGTGGCTGTCACGGTTCGGTTGTTTGCTGCTGCGCGGGCGGCGGCGGGTGTTTCTGAGTTGGTGGTTTCTGCAGGAACTTTGGAATCTGTCTTGGCAGATGCGGTTGCCGCGGGTCCGGGCCTTGTAACTGTGCTTCCGCAGTGCAGTTTTCTGCTGAATGAAGTGTCGGTTCGCGAGAAGCATTCTGTTGTGAATGATGGCGATGTTGTTGATGTGTTGCCTCCGTTTGCTGGTGGATAGGTCGCTTTAGTCCTCATTGTCGACAGTTTTGGACTTGCATAACCGCAAATACGGTGAATAATGGCTAATTATGCCGAATTATAGGATTTCTGAAGCTGCTGAATTGTTGGCGGTGAGTGATGACACGGTTCGCCGCTGGGTTGAATCGGGAAAGCTCGCTGCCACAACCGATGTTTCTGGTCGCCAAGTTATTGATGGTGGAGCGCTTGCGGATTTCGCTGTTGCTCAGGCAAAGGATCTCAGCGATGGTCGTGGGGCGAATGTCAGTGCACGCAATCGTTTCGTTGGAATAGTGACAAAGATTCAGCTTGAAGGTCTTGTTGCCCAGGTCGAAGTGCAGTCAGGTCCACATCACATTGTCAGTCTGATTACCGCTGATGCTGCTCGCGCGTTGAATTTGGAAGTTGGGTCGCGGGCAGTGGCAAGCATTAAATCCACCAATGTCGGAATTGAGACCGAGTGATGATGAAGAAGTTGATACTCGCAGGTGCCTTGGTTGTTGGACTTACTGCCTGCGGCACGAGCGGCCAAGCGAATAGCGGGTCGCAAACAGAATCAATAACAGTGATGGCCGCCTCAAGCCTGACCGGAACGCTTACTCAGTTGGCAACGCAATACGAGGCCGATCATCCGAATACAAAAATCGTGCTGAACTTTGCCGCGTCATCCACTTTGGCTCAACAGATCAACGCTGGCGCGCCTGCACAGGTATTTGTCTCTGCATCAAAGAAGTCGATGGATGCGGCGGCAGAGCGTGTTAAGTCGCCTGCGATTTTTCTTTCGAATTATGTTGTCCTGGCGGTCCCAGCCAAGGCCATGTATGACCCGTGTTTTTCCGTGCATCCCTGCTTGGAGTCGATGACAGCGAATGTGATGGACCAAGAGAACTTCGACTGGATTCAATGTGCGCATGAAGTTCCTTGTGGTGCTGCGGCTGATAAGGCAACGAAGGCTGATGGTGTGACATCTAAGCCCGTTTCACTAGAGCCTGATGTCAAGAGTGTCGTGGCGAAAATTGTGGCAGGGGAAGCCGATGGCGCAATTATTTATCACACCGACGTCATTGCTCATTCGACCTTGAAGGAGCTCGCCTTCACGGCAACTAAAGATGCGACCACCACATATTCAATTGGCGAAATTGATGCTGGAAATTTACTTGCCGAAGATTTCATTAGCTTTGTGAAGGGCAGTGAAGGTAGCAAAGTTTTTGAAGCTGCCGGGTTCACCGTTCTGAAGTAATCATTGTGACTTCCCGACAGAAACGTATTAGCCCCGCAGTTGGCTCATTTGCTGGGCTCGGTGTGCTGGTAGTTGTGCTGCCAATTCTGGCGTTACTGGTTCGAGTTCCATGGACAACGCTGGCAGCAGAGCTTTCTTCACCCGAGAGTGTTCTCGCTTTGAGAGTGTCGTTGGTGACATCTCTGGCCGCCGCAATGTTTTCCGTCGCGCTTGGCGTGCCCGTCGCGTGGTTATTGGCGCGAGGGCCACAAAGTGTGACGGCTTTGATTCGTCCCGTTGTGATGGCGCCTATCGTGTTGCCGCCGACGGTCGCAGGATTGTCTTTACTCGCGTTACTTGGGCGAAATGGTGTTCTAGGACGATTCATATATGACGCAACAGGATATGCAATGCCATTCACAATGATTGCGGTGATTCTTGCTGGCGTTTTTGTTGGAATGCCTTTCTTGATCATGGTTCTGGAAACTGCATTCGTACAGCTCGATCCCGAGATTGAGCAAGCCGCTGAAACTGACGGCGCGCATGCTGGGCAAATTTTTTGGCAAGTCTCTGTTCCTCAAGTGCGTCATGCACTGGGCACTGGAGCTGCTCTTGCGTGGGCACGCGCTCTTGGAGAGTTCGGCGCAACACTCACTTTTGCTGGTTCATTTCCTGGTGTCACAAGAACTTTGCCCCAACAGGTTTATGTGGCTTTGGAAAGTAACCTTTCGAATGCCTACGCCCTGAGTGGGTTGCTACTTGTTATTTCAATCGTGATGATGGCGATTTTGCGAGGAAACCTCCGTAACCCCTTTGTGACACCCCAGGCTTAAAACGATGTGGTGCTGGGTTTATGACCAGCATTGAATAGGGGACAATAGAGGTATGAAGCTGCGCCATTCCGTTGTGATTCAGGAAAATTGCGACCTTGTCTGGGCGATGTTGCTGAACCCAAATCAGTGGGCACAGTATTTTCCTGGCGCAACCCTGTATGAAGTAAATGGTTCGTCATTCGTTGGAACTGTCGATATCAAAATTGGCCCGCTGGAATTTTCCTACGAAGGCGTCGCGACATACGTTGAGCGCATTGTTAGCGAGAACCGCGCTGTCATTGATGTGACTGGCGCACAGGCAGGTGGTTTGAGCCAAACCCGCGCTCGAATCGAAGTTCAGCTCACCGCCATGACCGCCCATGCAACGCACGTAGATATTTCCTCAGAGGTGTTGATCACTCCCGAACTCGATGGGGTTGGTCGTGCAATCTTGCAGGACTCAACAGGGCGAGTTATTAATACCTTCGTCAAGAACATCAACGCAGCTTTGCGCACTGCATCGGATAGCCAGCTCGGTTTCAATGATGACGATTTCCAAACAACTGAAATTGAAGTCATTCGCGAGGGTATGGCCAAGCCACAACCACGACGTGAGTCATCGCCAGAAAAATCCGCCACAGATAACGCTCCATCGATTCTTGATACTTTACGAAATAAAGTTGACAAACTTTCTGCTGAATACAAAGTGGCATCGACGAAGAAGGCCTCAGACAATTCGGTAAAGGTCGTAAAGCCAAAGCCAGCAAAGACTCCAAAACCAGCTTCACCACCGAAATCAGCCACACCCGCGAAGCCTTCTGACGAGGAAGTGAATCGACGGGTGGCTATTGCTATTTCCGTAATCATTGTTGGTCTTGCCTGGTGGTGGACGTCAACTCACTAGGCGTTCCTTCCAAACGGGTGCCACGTTGTGCGCCTAATAGAATGTCATCACCATGTTTAACTCCTTGTCTGATCGCCTGAGCGCAACCTTTAAGCAGTTGCGTGGCAAGGGTCGATTGACCGAGAACGACATTGACGAAACCGTTCGCGATATTCGCATCGCTCTCCTCGAAGCAGACGTTGCCCTGCCAGTTGTTCGTGAGTTCTGTGCACGAATCAAGGAACGTTCGCTTGGTGCTGAGGTCTCTGCTGCCCTGAATCCAGCGCAACAGATAGTAAAAATTGTCAATGAAGAGCTCGTTGAAATTTTGGGTGGCGAGACTCGTCGCATTCGACTTGCTAAGAAGCCGCCGACTGTCATTTTGCTCGCCGGTTTACAAGGCGCTGGTAAAACAACATTGGCGGGGAAGCTCGCGCACCACCTGCGTTCGCAGGGACATCAGCCGATGCTGGTGGCTGCCGACCTCCAACGTCCGAATGCTGTTGACCAACTCAAAATTGTTGGCCAACAGGCCAACACAGTAGTTTTTGCTCCAGAGCCTGGCAATGGTGTTGGTGACCCGGTCAAAGTGACACGCGATGCGATGAAGTTTGCTCGCGACAAAATGCACGACGTGGTGATTGTTGACACCGCCGGACGTCTTGCAATCGATGCCGATTTGATGAAGCAGTTACGTAAAGTCAAAGACGAAGCACAACCAGACGAAACCCTGCTTGTTATTGATGCGATGACTGGTCAAGACGCCGTGAACACGGCCCAGACATTTGCCGATGAAATTGGCATTGACGCCGTCGTGCTCACCAAGCTCGATGGAGATGCTCGCGGTGGCGCAGCGCTTTCGGTGCGATCTGTAACGGGCAAACCAATCATGTTCGCTTCCACAGGCGAAAAGCTGACTGATTTTGAAATCTTCCATCCAGATCGAATGGCGTCACGCATTCTCGATATGGGTGACTTGCTTACGCTCATTGAGCAGGC
>CANGDT010000034.1 GCA_947452755.1 Actinomycetota bacterium | reverse complement strand
TGTCCCCACCAGGACCAACTTTTTCAAATGGATGCGTATTTTCAATACATACAGTGAGTTCTTCAGTAGCCCACCGCAAATGAATAATCGCATCGCAGACGCACAACTCATCAGATACTTCTTTAAACAGGACTGAATCAAATGCAGAACCCGAGTCGCGAACCGTAACGAGTGAGCCATCGACGCCGTAACCCATACCCCAGCCATCCTTGTGAAGCCGACTCAACTCACTGAGTGACTCATGATCAAGACCGAGTACCTGATGAATTGCAACAGGTTCGGCACTATGCCAGGCAAGTAAACGACACATAGGTACTCTCTCGTCCAGAAGTATTTCTAGTACACAGCATTTCTAATACACAGTATTTCTAGTACACAGTATTTCTAATACACATTAAACGTAGCGGCTCTGGCCCATTCAATTCCGTTTGCCTCACCCTTGGCGTTCTCGGCGCGACGAACAGCTAAATACAAGCGTCCCATTAAATCGCCCAGGCCATCCATCAAGACGGTGTCTTGTGCTAACAGATCCAACGCTTCGGCTTGGGATGCCGGCAACGGCCGAACATTGCTCGCTTCACGTTCAGCGCCAGTTAACAGCGCAGGATCATGCTCGGCCGGTGCTGGCGGCACTAATCCACGGCGAATTCCATCCAAACCAGCGTGAATGACACCTGCAAGTGCGAGATACGGATTAGCGGAACCATCACTGGATTTCAATTCAATATTTGTGGATTGTTCTTCACGGCCAGCAAATGGACTAGCTACCCGGACACTGCACTCACGATTGTCATACCCCCAAGCCACAGTTGAGCCAGCCCAGGCGTGTGGCGCAAGGCGCTCATATGACACATATGACGGGCAGGTTAATGCCACAAGCGCCGGAAGATGCTCGAGCAGACCAGCAATAAAGTGCTTACCCAGTTCCGAAATTTTTGTTGGTTCCTGCGCGTTGTACAACAGATTGCGCTCACCATTCCACAAGCTGAAATGCAAATGCGCACCAGAACCTACTTTGTCCGGGTATGGCTTCGGTGAAAACGATGCCATTAAACCATGACCTACTTGCGCTGTGCCACGAACTGTGTCGCGGTATTTCAATTGGTTGTCCGCCGAGCGCAGCGCTTCGTCGTACTTGATGACTATCTCAAGTTGTCCTGGACCATACTCATTAATCACTTGCTCAACGATGTAACCCTGTGCCATTAAGTTGTCGACAATGTCATCAATAAGTCCAGATGCGCGATCCACTGCGGCTGACGAATAGCACGCACCGTCTGCCCACGGAATTGGGTTTGCAGGCGTTCCTTCTGCAACATAAAACTCATTTTCGAAGGCGGCTTTAACTTCAATGCCCATTTCGGCGGCGGCGGCCAATGCATTTTTCAGCACAGTGCGGGTACAACCGCCCCATTCAGCACCATCAGGCATACGTAAATCACTGACGACACTTGCAGTGCGATTCAGCCACGGCAGTTCCGTGTATGAATCCATGTCGGGAATGATGCGCACTTCACCGACAGGTTCCATTCCATCGACGTGCACAAGATCTTCAAAAAGATTGACCGCATTTTGCGCACGGGTCAGGCCAATACCCTCTGTTGCCTTACCTGCGAAGAGCGGTCCTGTAGTTGCCTTGGATCGAATGACACCGCTGGGGTCGCAGTAAATAAATCGAACGGTCCGCATGTTTTCGGCTGATTCAGTCGTCATGCGTAGAGCCTAGTGAAAATCGAAGGCTTGCGAGATTGCTTCGTCAATTGCGCCCAAGGCAAGTGCTACGCGAGCTTCTACAGTGCCATCAAGGGCAACCCATGATCGACCTGTGGCAATCAATTCGTCTTCGAATTCCCGGGTCATATCATCGCGCATGTTTTCGCTGTCACGGATTTCATCTTGGACAAATGGGACACCATCTGGCTGGGTGACAAAGTAGATCCGATTCGCATTATTAGGCGGCATCGGCAAACTTGCCTTGTCACCCAAATAGCGACGCTCCCAAATTAATGTTGCAAACACGTCCGTGTCACAACTGACAACCGGACCACCAGTTCGGGCGGCCACATCTTCAAGTTGCTGTTGCACGACGGCAATTTCCACGAAGTCAGTTCGGGTCCATGGAACTTCATATTCCATTTTGCCGATTGCTTCAGCTTGTTCACGTTTACGCATCGTCAGGTCACGGCCGTATTCGCGAATGTAATTCGTGTAAACAAAGTCTCCGCCACGAGCGATTAATGCAGCCTGAACGGCCAGTGACGTCGTTGTCGTTCCTGTTGATTCAGCACCAACAAACACTGCACGTATTGCAAGGAGTTCTCGTGAGCCTGGACCAAGCAGGTGCCAATTATTAATCAGGTTTGCACGGATCTGTGTCGAGGACACTGGAACGATGACCCGTTCAGGGTCATAACTGAAATGATGAAGGCCAAGTAACTTTGCGAACTGCTCACCGTTTTCTTCCGAAGTCACCAACATGTCCACCGGTGGAGTTTGGCGAAGGTGCGCTTCAATGACACGCGCGTTCGATGTGACTACGGCTGCGTCAGATGGGTCATACGGTGTCGATTCATAACCATGCACAATGGTCATTGCGGATTCGGCTACACCTTCGGCAATGCAGTCCTGTTCAAGGGCTTTCGCACGCAATTCAGCACTGAATCGATCATGTGGTTGGCCTAAGACAAGTACCACCACGTGGTCGCGTTTTTGTATCGCGGCCTTGATGAGCTTGACGTGGCCCATGTGTGGTGGATTAAAAGTCCCCGTGACCAATGCAGCTGGCATACATCAAGCCTAGTGCTCAGGAATGAGTAGTAATTTCCCAGAAGTACGCCGTCCTTCGAGGTCATCTTGCGCGCGTGCAGCATCGCTCAATGGATAGGTTCCGCCAATTGCGAAGTTCAATGTGCCACCCACAACGCCTGCGAATAACTCATCTGCACGCCATTGCATTTCTTCATGCGTAGCGATGTAGTCGTTCAGGGTGGGGCGAATGATCGAAAGTGAGCCGAGTCCACTCAGACGAAGTAGCTCAAACGGTGGAATTGGGCCACTGGCATTTCCGAACGTCACCATTAGTCCGCGAAGTGTGAGGGATTGCAGACTCGCCTCGAAAGTTGATGCACCAACACCGTCGTACACAACATCGACACCATTGCCGTTCGTAATCTCGCGGACACTTTGCGCAACATCTTCACGGTCATATCGAATGATGTGATGAGCACCCGCTAGGCGTGCGGCCGTTGCTTTATCTTCAGTTGAGACGGTGCCGATGACAGTGCCACCACGTGCCGCTATCAGCTGACACAGAAGCAATCCCACACCACCGGCCGCAGCATGGACCAGGGCAACATCTTTGGGCTTCACATCAAAGACACTCGTCACCAAATAATGAGCAGTCATACCTTGCAACATTGCCGCGCACGCAGTGTTGCCATCAATATCAGTTGGTACAACGATGCAATCAGCCGCCGACATAGTGACGTATTCGGCGTAGCTCCCTTGCACAGCAGGCCAGGCCACTAACGCACCAACCTCAATGCCCGAAACGTTTGCGCCAACCTCAACAACTTCCCCACTGCCTTCGCGGCCAAGCGTGAATGGCGTCGGCAACGGATACAGTCCGGAACGTTGGTACGTATCAATGAAATTCACACCGGCGGCCAATACCTTGACGAGAATTTGTTCCGGCCCACACATAGGAACAGGTAGGTCAGCAACAGCAAGAACTTCCGTTCCGCCGTACTGACCTACCTGAACTGTACGCATAACTATTTAGCGGGCAGCATTGCTAGCGGGCAGCATTGCCTTCAACGTAGTCGCTGTCACCGGACTTCACCCATGACATCAACTTACGTAGTTCGCGGCCTGTGGCTTCGATTGGATGTGCTTCACCAGCAGCGCGAAGCGCCTTGAATTCTGGTGCGCCTGCATCCTGATCGTCAATGAAGCGCTGTGCGAACTTGCCCTGCTGAATGTCGGTAAGGACATCTTTCATCGCGGCTTTCACATCGGAATTGATGATGCGTGGACCGGAGACATAGTCGCCGTATTCAGCAGTGTCGGAAACTGACCAACGCTGCTTGGCGATGCCACCTTCGTACATCAAGTCAACGATGAGCTTGAGTTCGTGCAAGCACTCGAAGTAGGCAACTTCGGGCTGGTAACCAGCTTCGACCAAAGTCTCAAAGCCAGCCTGGACTAGCGCTGATGCGCCGCCACAAAGTACGGCTTGTTCGCCGAACAAATCTGTTTCGGTTTCTTCGGTGAATGTTGTCTTGATGCCACCTGCACGAAGTGATCCAATGCCAGCGGCGTATGAAAGCGCCAATGGCCAGGCGTTGCCTGTTGCATCTTGTTCGACAGCAACAATCGCTGGAACGCCACGACCGGCTACGTATTCACGACGAACCAAGTGGCCTGGGCCCTTTGGTGCAACCATGCAGACATCAACGTTTGCTGGCGGTGTGATGTAACCAAAACGGATGTTGAAGCCGTGTGCGAAGAACAGTGCATCACCAGCGTTGAGATTTGGTTCGATTGATTCTGCGTACACCTTGCGGGCTACGTGATCTGGAACCAACATCATGATGAGGTCAGCTTCTTGTGCTGCGGTTGCTGGATCAACAACGCGAAGTCCTTCTGCTTCGGCCTTAGCGCGGCTCTTTGAACCTTCAGCTAGACCAACGCGAACGTCAACGCCACTGTCGCGCAAGCTCAGTGAGTGCGCATGACCCTGGCTTCCGTAACCAATGACAGCAACTTTGCGGCCCTTAATGATTGATAGATCGGCATCGTCTTCATAGAACAACTCGGCCACAATAACTCCTATTTCGGTGGTGGGTTAAGTTTGTCAGAACTTGGGGTGAGAGTGAATTCGCGGGTCTAGCGGTCGCCACCACGTAGCGCGCGGTCCGCAATTGAGCGGGAGCCACGAGCCAGCGCAACAACGCCAGATTGAACGATTTCCTTTACGCCATGGGGTGCAAGCACCTCAAGGAGTGCGTCGAGCTTGTCGCGGGAGCCAGTTGCCTCGATGGTGATGGCATCTGTGCTCACGTCCACCACTTTGGCGCGGAATAGTTCAACGAGCTGGAGAACCGATGCCCGAGTGCCTTCATCTGCACGCAGTTTGATGAGCATCAATTCACGAGCAACCGCGGTGTCATCGTTCAGTTCGACAATCTTGAGAACATTGATCAACTTATTCAGTTGCTTTGTGATCTGTTCCAAACTGTGTTCGTCAACGTCGACCACGATGGTCATTCGCGAAATTTCTGGGGTCTCAGTTGGACCTACGGCAAGCGATTCAATGTTGTATCCGCGACGCGAGAACAACGCAGCAATACGAGCAAGTACACCTGGCTGATCTTGAACAAGTACGGAAAGTGTGTGACGTGCCATGACTATGCCTCCTCACGTTCCCACTTAGGCGCAAGATCGCGCGCATGCTTGATGTCATCGTTACCCATGCCCGCGGCAACCATTGGCCACACCATGGCGTCACGGTTCACTTGGAAGTCGACAACAACTGGGACATCGTTGGTTTCCATCGCCTTTTCAATTGTCTTATCGACATCTTCTGGACGATCGCAACGAATGCCAAGGCAACCGTATGCATCTGCGAGTTTCACGAAGTCTGGGAACGAATGCGAATGCAAATCGGTGTTGCTGTAGCGCTCGTTGTAGAACAGTGTCTGCCACTGGCGCACCATGCCCAAGGATGAGTTATTGATCAATGCAACCTTGATAGGAATGTCATTGATACGGCAGGTGGCAAGTTCTTGGTTGGTCATCTGGAAACAACCGTCGCCATCGATGGCCCATACCGTTTTGTCTGGGCAACCAACCTTGGCGCCCATTGCGGCAGGAACCGAGTAGCCCATTGTGCCAAGGCCGCCACTGTTGAGCCATGTGTTCGGGTTTTCGTAACCGATGAACTGGGCTGCCCACATTTGATGCTGACCCACACCTGATGTGTAGATCGCATCTGGACCGACAATTTGACCAAGGCGCTGAATTACTAACTGTGGCGAAAGCGAACCATCACGTGGTACGTCGTAACCCAATGGGTACGTGTCGCGCCAGCCGTTCAGAATCTGCCACCATGCAGTCAGATCTGTGCGGTTGTTGTTATCAAACTCGTCAGTGACAGCAGGTACGAGCTGCATCAACGCTTCGCGCACATCAGCAACAATCGGGATGTCGACCTGACGGTTCTTTCCGATTTCTGCAGGATCAATGTCAATGTGAATGACCTTTGCCTTTGTTGCAAAGGATGACAACTTGCCAGTAACCCGGTCGTCAAAACGTGCACCGAGCGTGATCAGCAAGTCGCTCTTCTGCAATGCGCCAACTGCGCCAACACTTCCGTGCATGCCAGGCATACCCATGTGCTGTGGATGACTGTCTGGGAATGCACCACGAGCCATCAGCGTTGTCACAACCGGGATACCAGTCAGGTCAGCCAATGCGCGAAGTTCTTTTGCAGCTCCTGCGCGAATTACACCGCCACCGACATAGAGAACAGGTCGCTTTGCTTCCACAATCATGCGAGCAGCTTCTTTAATCTGACGACCATGTGGTTTTGTTGTCGGCTTGTAGCCAGGCATGTCAATGAATGCTGGCCAGTCAAATGTTGTGTTGGCTTGCAGCGCATCTTTTGTGATGTCTACAAGCACTGGGCCAGGGCGGCCTGAACTTGCTAAATGAAAAGCTTCTTTGATTGCGCGTGGAATATCATCGGCATTTGTCACCAAGTAGTTGTGCTTGGTGATGGGCATCGTGATTCCGCGAATATCTGCTTCTTGGAATGCGTCAGTACCAATGAATGGGCCTGATACTTGGCCAGTGATTGCCACCAAAGGGACGGAGTCCATGTGTGCATCCGCAATGGGTGTCACCAGGTTTGTGGCACCGGGTCCACTAGTTGCCATGCAGACACCAACTCGACCGGTGGCCGAGGCATAACCTTCAGCAGCGTGGCCAGCACCTTGTTCGTGGCGCACCAAAATGTGGCGCACGGACTTTGAGTCCATCAGGGGGTCGTATGCGGGCAAGATTGCACCGCCAGGGATACCGAAAACTACATCGACATCCGCATGCTCAAGTGAGCGCACCAGGCTTTCAGCACCAGTGACATTTTCAGCCATAGCTGTTTCTCCGTTCCTGCCAAAGGGTCTCTTTGACGCTCGCCCATGGTTGGTTTGTTGACGGATTCGTTAGTGCGCCGGCTCTTTCCGACTTGTAACACCAACTGCTTGCGGTTTGCTCGTAGCTTGCCGCTTGCGCCGTCACCACCCATGAGGTGTTGATCGTGAGTTCCAACTGTATTGGCTAAAACCACATCCGTCACATTTGTGCTGCGTGCTTTCCACATCATGGACCGCGGTTTGTGCGCAGAGTCACCCGAAAATCTTTACCCCTCGGGCACTTTTGCCCCCATGGAAGGTTTAATCTCAAGTTCTAGGGCTTTGCTCTAGGGCGCTGACAATGGGGTCAGTACCGGGTAGTCATGGGGTGCGCTTTGACGACATATGTTTACGACTTCGCTGAAGGCGACAAGGATCAAAAAGATCTGCTCGGTGGCAAAGGTGCAAACCTTGCCGAAATGACGAACCTGGGTTTACCAGTTCCGCCGGGCTTCACTATTACTACCCAGGCGTGCCGCGAGTATCTTGCGGCTGGCGAAGAGCCTGCAGTACTTCGCGTGCAGGTCACCATGGCATTGCGTCGACTTGAAGATGCACTTGGTAAGCGACTCGGTGACGTTGACGATCCCCTGTTGGTTTCCGTGCGCTCAGGCGCAAAGTTTTCTATGCCAGGAATGATGGAGACAGTTCTTAACGTTGGACTGAATGATTACTCGGTACATGGGCTCATCAAGGCCAGCAACAACGAACGGTTTGCCTGGGATTCATACCGACGCCTGATTCAAATGTATGGCAAGACTGTTTTGGATATTGAAGGTGAAGTTTTTGCGCACGCACTTCAGGCAGCTAACACCGCAGCCGGCGTCACCTCAGAAGTTGACTTGAGCCCAGAGCAGCTGAAGGCCTTGGTGGAAGTATTCAAGGGAATCATCCTGGAACACACGGGTCGTGAATTTCCGCAAGACCCTCGCGAACAACTTGATCTCGCTGTACGCGCAGTTTTTAACTCATGGAACACATCGCGTGCCCGACTGTACCGCCGCCGCGAACGCATTCCACATGACCTCGGTACCGCGGTCAATATCTGCAGCATGGTGTTTGGCAATTTGGGTGAAACCTCAGGTACTGGTGTTGCATTCACGCGCGATCCTGCCAGCGGCAAAACTGGTGCCTACGGTGACTACCTCCCCAATGCGCAAGGTGAAGATGTCGTCGCAGGCATTCGCAATACCTTCAGCTTGGATGAACTCAATCGAACAGATCCAACTTCGTACAACGAACTCATGAGCATCATGCGCAAACTTGAAACTCACTACCGAGATTTGTGCGACATTGAATTCACAGTCGAGCGCGGCAAGTTGTGGATGCTACAGACCCGTGTGGGCAAGCGCACTGCTGCTGCAGCATTCCGAATTGCGACTCAACTGGTCGACGAGCATCTCATCACCATGGATGAAGCACTTACCCGAGTCACGGGCAGCCAACTTGCCCAACTGATGTTCCCGCAATTTGATGCCACCTCGAAAGCACAACCAGTCGCAACTGGAATGGCCGCCTCACCTGGCGCAGCTGTTGGTCGCGTTGTTTTTGATTCTGCGCAGGCCGTTGCCTGGGCTGAACGTGGTGAACGTGTCATTCTTGTCCGTCGCGAAACGAATCCTGACGACCTCGAAGGCATGATTGCTGCCAATGGAATTTTGACCGCACGTGGCGGCAAGACATCACATGCTGCAGTCGTTGCCCGCGGTATGGGAAAAACATGTGTCTGCGGCGCCGATGCCATTGATGTATCTGCCCACGATAAGACCGCAACAATTGGTGAGCTTGTCATTAAAGAAGGCGACATGATTTCCATTGATGGTTCAACCGGTCAGGTGTTCCAAGGCGAACTTTCTGTAGTGCCCTCCCCTGTGTCGAACTACCTCGAGCATGGGCTTGACCATGCGGCGAATACTGTCGATGAGGAAACCGGCGCACTCGTGAAAGCCGTCGACCGCATATTGGCGCACGCCGATTCAGTGCGCCGCCTCAATGTGAGAACAAACGCCGACAACGCCGAAGATTCACGTTGGGCACGCAAGCTCGGCGCCGAAGGCATCGGCTTGTGCCGCACTGAACACATGTTCCTTGGCGATCGACGTGTACTGATCGAGCGGGTCATCTTGGCCGAACAAACCGACGAGCGCACAGCCGCCTTGGAAGCGTTGCTTCCTTTACAGCAGCAGGACTTCGAAGAAATTCTTGATGCCATGAACGACTTACCAGTGACGATTCGATTACTCGATCCTCCATTGCACGAGTTCCTACCTGATCGTGCGGACTTAATGGTTGAAGTCGCCCTGGGCAACGAACGCAACCAAGACATGAGCCACCAAGAACACCTGCTCGCGGCCGTCGATCGACTGCATGAATCGAACCCCATGCTTGGTCTGCGCGGCGTTCGCCTTGGCCTTGTGGTGCCAGGTTTGTTTGCGCTCCAGGTGCGCGCGCTGGCATACGCCGCAATTAACCGCATCCGCGCGGGTGGAAATCCACACGTTGAAATCATGGTGCCACTCGTCGGTTCCGTCATGGAACTGCATTTGATTCGCGATGAAATCGACTTACTGCTTCGTGAAATTTCTCAAGATGCGGGTATGGAATTGCCGTTCAAGATAGGCACGATGATTGAGTTGCCACGAGCAGCACTTACCGCACAGCGCATTGCCGAAGCCGCCGAGTTCTTTAGTTTTGGCACAAACGACCTCACGCAAACAACGTGGGGCTTTAGCCGTGACGATGTGGAAGCCGCATTCTTTGCGACTTACCTCGACAAAGGTATTTTCACAGTCTCGCCATTTGAGTCACTGGACATCGATGGTGTCGGCGCGCTCGTCAAGATCGCTGTCGACAAGGGGCGCTCAACACGTCCTGATATCAAACTTGGCGTGTGCGGCGAACACGGCGGCGATCCCGAGTCCATCAAGTTCTTCCACGAAGTTGGTCTTGATTACGTCTCGTGCTCACCATTTCGAGTACCTGTGGCACGACTGGAAGCTGGGCGTGTAAGCGTCTTATCGTCAACTGCGATTTAACTGCTGCGGCTACTGGACACTTCGGCTATTGAGCACAGTCATACAACGTGGCTGAGCCCAATGTCGTGTCCTGCACAAGTGCACAATTCTTAGTGATCCACGCAGTGCGTTGAGTAGCCGCACTCGCACCGCCAGAACTAGCACCGCCAGCACCCCCGCCTTGGCCACCATCACCTTGGCCACCATCACTGCCGAGCGCAACATAACGCAACTGCTTAGACACAATCAGGTGCTCAAACTCGCTGAGCGTTGGCGCTGGATCACTACCATTCCAACCACCCATAGGGATGATGGATTCAATGCCTGAATAAATCAGCTCAGTGGCACCATTGGATGTTGGGACAGCCACTTGATACGTGACACCTGCCGAATTATGCGCCTTCAACCAAGCCACTTCAGCCTTGCCAATCGACGAACCAGTCATCGAAGAAGACTCCCCACCAGGTCCACCTTGCCCACCGGGCGCACCTAGTCCGCCTGTACCACCTTTTCCACCGGGTCCCGATTGGGCTGGACCGGCCGAGGGGTTGATACTGCTCGTACTGCCAAGTGTTGAGAACGACCACACCGTCGGTGTGATCAGCACACTGGCCACGAGGGCTATTCCAGCAACTTTTTGCGCGAGCGCACGTGGTTGCATTTCATTAAGGACGAGGGCAATTGCAGCTACGAGCCCTAGTAGCAGCACTACTGGTGTCAACCACGATTGAAAGTTCGATGTGCGGTGCAACAAGATAAGCGTCCACACAGTTTGCAGAGCAACCAGTGGCGCAAACACAGATCCACGTCCGTCCTGCACAATGACAAACGCTTTGACACATCCAGCGGCCACGAGTGCAGCGATTGCTGGGGCCATCGCTACGACATAGAACGTATGAATACCGTCGGCATACGAGAACACGAAGAAATGCATGACCAACCACATGCCCCACAACAGATAACCAGCTCGTTCAACATCTGTTCGAGGTCGTCGCCACGTCGCAACTGCGCCATAGGCGATGCACACAAATGCCAGTGGCAAGAGCCATGCTATTTGCCCGTACAGTGCCGAATTGAACATGCGCCCGATTCCAGCCGAGCCACCCATGGGCACGGAAAACGATCGACCTCCCCACCAACCGAAACGGCCAAGTCCGTTGTAACCAAAAACCATTTCCCAGGCACTGTTGCCATCTGAGCCCCCCACAAATGGGCGGCTTCCACTTGGTGTCAACGTCACCAGAAGGATCCATGACAATGACGTAATAAGTGAAATCATTCCGGCAACACATAACTTCCGAACTCGTGACCGCATTGTGCCTGGTGCACAGAATAAGAATGCAACGATGAGTCCCGGCCACACCAGCCAACCTTGAAGCATTTTCACTTGGAAGCCAGCCGCAAACCATAGTCCGGCAATTATTAAATTCTTTTGCGACCCGTCGCGTAGAGCTTTAGTTCCCCACAACGCACCAAGCGAGAGGTACAACGCTAACCAGGTATCAGGAACATTGACTTGGGCGACTGCTGCGACGACTGGCGAAGTTGCATAGATGGCTGCGGCGAGAACACCGGCGCGCTCGCCTACCCATTCTGTGACTGCGCGGTACATCACGTACACAGTTGCTGCGGAAGCAAGTGCTTCAGGTACCAAAACCGACCAGGTGTTTTGGCCAAAAATTTTGATACCTAATGCAGCAGGCCACATTGAACCAGGGATCTTGTCGACGCTGATGAATCCACTTGGGTCATATGCGCCGTAGAAAAAGTTATGCCAATTCTTGGACATGCTGATTGCAGCAGGTGTGTAGTACCCATGTATCGCGCCTTCACGGCACGCGATAACGTACACGATTGCTGCCACCGCGGAAATCGCCAGTGCGATGCGTCGATGCCCGAAACGTTGCTGCTCAGAATTGGTTTTCATGTGCCTCACCGTATTGGTTGAATGTCAGGGACAGGTTAAGACTCTATGTGCGTGTAGATAAGCACGATTTATTGGGCACGCGCGATACGCGCTACTGAACCCATGATCAGGGCAAGAATTGCGGGAACGAGCATGGCCCACCGCAGACTCAGTACATCGGCCAGCATTCCGATGAGTGGCGGCCCAATAAGGAAGCCTGCGTACGACACTCCACCGACGATTGCCACAGCTTGTGCAGGACTGACATGTCCAACGAAACGATTGCTCGCAATTTCACCTGCCGCACTAAAGATTGATGGAATCGCGATAGACACTCCGAGTCCCAGCAAAGTCCAACCAACTGTTACACCGACGGCGCCACCAATAAGTAAACCGACAATCAACCCACTGCCCGCAGTAAAACCACCCCAGCGCACAACCCATTCGCGACTGAAAGTGTCGGTAACACGATCACCAGAAAATCGCCCAATGACCATCGTGGCCGAAAACATCACGTACGGAAGCCCGGCAATGAACGGGGCAACGTGCCAGGTGTCCCGCAGCAAAACTGCGCCCCAGTCCGACGCAGCACCTTCGCAGACACTTGCGCAGAAACCAAGAATGCCAAGCCACCAAAAAATGTGCGGACGTTCACGATGTTCACCAGGTTCGCGAGGTTCGTCCTGTGGTTCGAAACTTTTATCGAGCAGGGCGCTTCGCAGAAAAGGAATTGTGAGCCACGCAAGTGTGACCACGAAAATCATTTCCGTAAGGATTGGCACATCGAGTTGTGCACACGTTGCGCCGAACGCGGCACCGAGCAATGCACCAAAGCTAAAGCGGGCATGAAACCCGTTCATTAATGACTTGGCACTGACACGTTCGATGAGTGCGGCTTGGCTATTCATTGCAATGTCATGAGTTGCGATGAGCACCCCAACAATGAATAGCGTGACCACAAAGTACGGCACGCTTAACAGAAAGCCGGTCGCAATCATGCTGGCACCAAATAGCGCTGTGGTTATTTGGAGTGTTCGCGCGCTTCCGTATCGCCCCACAATCGTTCCGGAAGGTTTCATCGCCAGCAGAATGCCAATCGAACCTACGAGTAGGGCCAGGCCAAACTGCGAATTAGTCAGATGAAAAAGCGACTTCACTTCGGGGAATCGCGGGACAAATGCTCCCCACAGAAAACCATTCGTAATGAACGATACGTACACCGCCCATCGTGCGCGATTGAGTACAGAAGGTGCTACCTCTGTACTAGTCACACACTGCACCCTTTGACGCAGAACCGACAAGCTTTGCGTACTTGTGCAGAACTCCGCTGGTGTACTTATGCGGAACAATTTCCCAAGTCTCGCGACGCTTTTGCAACTCTGCATCATCGACGAGCAGATCCAAACCACGGTTTGGAATGTCAATGCGTACACGGTCACCATTACGCACGAAGGCGATAGGTCCGCCATCGACAGCTTCTGGCGCAACGTGACCGATGCATAGTCCGGTGGTGCCGCCACTGAATCGTCCGTCAGTAATCAACATGACGTCCTTGCCAAGACCTGCGCCCTTAATCGCACCAGTGATCATCAGCATCTCGCGCATACCCGGACCACCCTTTGGTCCTTCGTAGCGAATGATGACAACGTCGCCAGCCTGAATATCGCCACTTTCGAGGGCATCCATCGCTGCGCGTTCGCGTTCAAACACCTTGGCTGGGCCTTCAAAAATATCAACTGGAATACCGGCGGTCTTACACACCGCACCTTCAGGTGCAAATGAACCGCTCAAAATTGAAATACCGCCCGTGCCACCAATCGGGGTGGACATGGCGTGAACGATGTCACCATCTGGATCTGGGGAATCAATGTCTGCAAGATTCTCAGCCATTGTCTTGCCAGTGACAGTGAGGCAATCTCCGTGCATGAGTCCTGCATCCAAAAGTGCCTTCATGACCACTGGTACGCCACCAACGCGATCAACATCACTCATGACATATCGACCAAACGGTTTAACGTCAGCGAGCAATGGAACCTTGGCACCAATGCGATGGAAATCATCGAGGTGCAAATCAACCCGTGCTTCGTGTGCGATTGCGAGCAAGTGCAGTACGGCATTTGTTGAACCACCAAAGGCCATAACAACTGCGATGGCATTTTCAAGTGACTGCTTGGTGATGATGTCGCGGGTAGTAATGCCTTGTCGAATCAAATTCACCACAGCTTCACCCGAAGCAACTGCAAATCCATCACGGCGACGATCAACAGAAGGTGGGGCTGCTGAACCAGGTAGTGACATACCCATCGCTTCGGCTGCTGAGGCCATCGTGTTCGCGGTGTACATGCCGCCACAGGCACCTTCACCTGGGCAGATTGCGCGCTCAATCCGATCGACGTCTTCTTCACTCATGAGTCCACGCGCACATGCACCAACAGCTTCGAAAGCGTCAATGATGGTGACGTCGCGGTTACTGCCATCGGACAACGTCACGTTGCCAGGCAGAATTGAACCGGCGTACACAAACACACTTGCCACGTCGATACGCGCCGCAGACATCAACATGCCAGGAAGCGACTTGTCACATCCGGCGAAATTCACCATGCCGTCGAGGCGCTCGGCTTGCATTACCGCTTCAACTGAGTCCGCAATAATTTCGCGGCTGACGAGCGAGAAGTGCATGCCCTCATGGCCCATTGAAATTCCATCGGAGACCGAGATTGTTCCGAACTGCATGGGGAAGCCACCGGCAGCTGTCACACCTTCTTTGGCAGCCTTTGCCAGACGATCAAGGGAAAGGTTGCATGGCGTGATTTCATTCCACGAAGATGCAATGCCAATCTGCGGCTTGACCCAGTCTTCGTCACCCATACCAACTGCGCGGAGCATTCCGCGAGCGGCAGTGCGTTCAATGCCATCGGTGACGATATTGCTACGTGGTTTCATGTCGGCCATGAAAATAATCTACCGCGTGCTTACTGAGTTATGACGCACTCCAACGGTTGACCCGATAACCAGCGGTCAAACTGGTCATGAATCCGTGTGCGCGCTCTGTCCCAAAACACGTCGCCTTCGCCGCCAATGTGTGGGGTGATGATGACGTTCGGCATGGACCACAAGGGATGGTCCGCTGGCAATGGTTCAGGCTCAGTAACATCAAGGGCTGCTGATAGACGGCCTGAACTTAATTCCACAAGCAAGGCCTGGGTATCGACGACAACGCCTCTGGCAACATTGACGAGCAGCGCGTCATCTTTCATGCTGGCCAAAAACTTCGCATCGACAAGATTCACTGTCCCCGCATTGTGAGGAACAATTAAAATCACGACGTCTGCAGTTGGTAGCAGCTCGGGCAAATCTGCCACGGTTCGTACGTGGTCGCGCGCTGTTGTGGCGACTGGGGTGACGGTGCACCCGAACGCTAGCAATCGTCGTTCAGCAGCCTTGCCAACATTTCCGTAGCCAATGAGTACAACATGCTTGTCGGCGAGTGACTTTCCAAAATATGTTTCCCACGTATGTGTCTGCTGTGCAGCGAACGAGCGTGGCAGGTCACGCAACGCGGACAAGGTCAACAGCACTGCTAACTCGGAAGTGGCGTCATCATGAACGCCGGCCGCATTGCACAATGTAACGCCCTGCGGAATGTGCGGGAGCACACTGTCGAATCCTGCGGTTAAAGTCTGGACAACCTCAACGTTTGTCATTCGACTGATTGCCTCGTCGTGCGAAATAGAGGACCCCAAATATGGAAGCACGATGAACTGTGCATCGGCAATCACATCCAGCGGCAAATCTGCGAGGTCGTCATTTTCCGTCACTCGAACATCAGCCGGAAACACATAATCTTTCACAAGCCAGTCAGGAGCAATAATGTGCCGGGTCATTCCCCTATTGTGCCACTATGTCTCTATGCCTGAATTGGATAGCGAGACTGCTGACATTGGTTTCACCAGCGCAATTGACTTAGCCGCTGGTCTGCGTGATGGTGATTTCACTAGCGCAGAACTCACTGCGACTTTGCTTCACCGAGTGCGCCAAGTTGATGATTGCGAAAATGGCCTTCAATCTGTGCTGGCGATTGCAGCCGATGCGATGGACCAGGCCGCTGACAGAGATACGAATACAGGTAATGGGCGCCTGCAGGGACTTCCCGTGTTGATCAAGGACAACATCGAGGCCGTTGGGCTTCCTGCAACGGCAGGATCACTTGCGCTGGCTGGTCGCACTGTCACGCGCGACGCAGAAATTGTTACCCGCTTACGCAATGCGGGTGCAGTGATTATGGGGTCAACGAATCTTTCTGAGTGGGCAAATATTCGTTCGTCGCAATCGACAAGTGGTTGGTCAGCCATCGGTGGGCTCACTGCCAATCCGTGGATATTTCAACACAGTGCTGGCGGCTCCTCGTCAGGTTCAGGCGCAGCCGTTGCCGCTGGGCTGATCCCCTTTGCGGTTGGAACCGAAACTGATGGGTCAATTGTGTGCCCGGCCTCGTTGAACGGTGTCGTGGGAATCAAACCCACTGTTGGCACAACATCACGCACTGGCGTTATTCCAATCAGTGCCAGCCAGGACTCCCCTGGTCCAATGGCACGCAACGTTGCAGATGCCTCATTACTCCTTGATGTACTCGCGGGAACTGACACTTTGCGCCAGAACGTGGTTGATGACTCACCACTTCGGATCGGCATCATGCGTCAGTGGGTGACATCTGATCTGAAGTCACAGCAAGTGTTTGAGGATTCACTGGCGATCTTGGCGTCTGCTGGGATCGAACTTATTGAAGTGCGCGGCGCCGATATGACCGAGCAGGACAACGAGGATGAAGGCGCAGTTTTATTCCACGAATTACTGGACGATTTAGGCCAGTATCTAGCCGCTCGACCTGGTGATGGTGTGAAGTCGCTGGCTGATGTCATCGAATTTAACAAGACGCACAGCGATTCAGAGATGATGCACTTTCAGCAAGAACTCTTTGACATTGCAGTGGGTACCGGCGGACGTAATGAGGTGTATCGCCAGGCACGCACGCGCAATCTCGAATGGGCGCTCCACAAAGTTCTGAACCCAGCTATTGCAGACGTGGATGTATTGATTGGTGTTCCCTACGGGCCGGCCTGGGTTTCAACTCTGGGTGAAGGTGATGACTACGCCGATGCGAGTTGGATGACGCACGCCCCTGCCATTGCCGGATGGCCCATTGGTTGCCTGCCGATGGGACTTGTCCGTGGACTTCCGGTGGGAATGGGCGTGGTCGCACGAGCAAACGACGAGAATGCTCTGGTGCGAGCCATGACTCGAATTGAAAGAGTGCTCGATTTGGGAACCCTTCGACCCACCTTCACGCAGTAACCACGCAGAAACTTAACTACTCGGAAACACCCAAACGTTCAAAGAGCAATTCGCGAACACGTGCAGCATCTGCCTGGCCACGGGTGGCCTTCATCACGGCGCCAACAACTGAACCTGCAGCCGCCAACTTGCCGGACTTGATGGTCTCAGCAACTGCTGGATCTGCGGCTAACGCTGCATCGATTGCTTCAAGTAGCGGACCATCATCAGTGACAACACCCAATCCGCGCTTTGCAACGATGGAATCCACATCGCCTTCGCCAGCAAGAACGCCCTCAAGAACTTGACGCGCCAACTTGTCATTTAGTGAACCTGACGCAATCAGTTCTTCAATGCGACCAAGGTCGGCAGGTGACACAGGCAAGGAATCCAATTCCACTTCGCGTTCATTGGCAATTCGTGACAATTCACCAGTCCACCACTTTCGGGCAGCAGCTGGTTCAACGCCTGCAGCAACAGCGGTTTCAATTAACTCCACTGCACCAGCGTTAACAACTGTGGTCATTTCTAGTTCAGAAATTCCCCAAGCTTGTGCCAAACGAGCGCGACGCACTGCTGGATTTTCTGGAAGCGATGCGCGTAACTCTTCGACCCATTCGCGCGAAGGCGCAATAGGCATCAAGTCTGGTTCTGGGAAGTATCGGTAATCTTCAGCCTGTTCTTTCGAACGACCTGATGTCGAAATACCTGTGTCTTCATGCCAGTGGCGGGTCTCTTGAATAATCCGCTCACCTGCAGTTAAACGTGCCGCATGGCGGGTGACTTCGTAGCGCACCGCGCGTTCAACTGAACGCAACGAGTTCACATTCTTGGTTTCAGAACGTGTTCCTAGCTCTGATTCAGGTGTTGCCCGTAGCGACAAGTTCACATCGCAACGCAATGATCCCTGTTCCATCTTGACGTCACTGACGCCAAGGTTGCGCAAGATGTCGCGAAGAGCCGCAACATACGCCCTGGCAACCTCCGGAGCGTACTTTCCTGTTCCTTCGATTGGCTTAGTCACAATTTCAATCAACGGAATACCTGCACGGTTGTAATCCACTAGCGAGTAATCAGCGCCGTGAATACGACCTGTTGCACCACCCACGTGCGAGTTTTTGCCCGTGTCCTCTTCCATGTGCGCACGTTCAATTGGTACACGGAAAGTTTTACGGCCTTCGTCTGTGTCAATGTCGACATCTAGGTAACCCTCGAACGCAATTGGTTCGTCGTACTGCGATGTCTGGAAGTTCTTTGGCATGTCTGGGTAGAAGTAGTTCTTGCGCGCAAAACGGCACCATTCAGCAATTTCGCAATTCAATGCAAGACCGATACGAATTGCCGACTCGACACCAATGCGGTTCAGAGCTGGCAATGCGCCAGGAAGACCCAGGCACACAGGGCAAACCTGGGTGTTTGGTTGGGCACCAAACTCGGTGGAACAACCACAGAACATTTTTGTCTGTGTGCCAAGTTCAACGTGGACCTCAAGGCCCAGTACTGGATCAAACTTTGAGATTGCTTCGTCGTACTTCATGACTGGTTCGCTCATTATGCACCTGCCAATTCGGGAATCTGTGAGAGCAATGGAGCGCCCCATTGAGCCAGCAGTGCACGTTCAATTGCTGCTCCAACGTTGTACAAGCGGTCATCAGCCATGGCCGGCGCCATGATCTGCAGCCCAACAGGCAAGCCGTCTTCAGGTGCCAGGCCAATCGGCAGAGACATTCCTGGCAACCCTGCAAGGTTTACGGGGATTGTGGCAATGTCGTTGAGGTACATGGCCAACGGGTCATCTAACTTTTCGCCAATTTTAAATGCAGTTGTTGGCGCAGTAGGTGAAATCAATACGTCTGCCTGGGTGAAGGCATTCGCAAAGTCTTGGGCCACAAGTGTGCGAATCTTTTGTGCCTGACCGTAATACGCGTCGTAGTAACCGGCAGACAGTGCGTACGTGCCAAGAATGATTCGGCGGATAACTTCGTCGCCAAATCCTGCTGCGCGAGTTTCCGCCATGACCTGTTCAACTGACTTGGTGCCATCATCGCCAACGCGCAAACCGAAACGGATTCCGTCCATCTTGGCCAAGTTGCTTGATGCTTCGCTTGGCAAGATCAAGTAGTAGGCAGCAAGTGCGTACGGGAAGTTCGGGCAGGACACTTCAACAACTTCAGCGCCGAGGCTTTCAATCAATGCAACTGTTTCGTCAAAGCGGGTGCGAACACCTTCTTGGTAGCCCTCGCCACCAAGTTCGCGTACGACACCAACTTTCATTCCTTTAATGTCACCACGGCGAGCGGCCGCAACAACATCAGGAACCGGTGCGTTGATTGATGTGGAATCTTTTGGATCATGACCAGCAATCACGCTGTGAAGTAGTGCGGTATCCAAAACGGTTCGCGCACAAGGACCGGCTTGATCGAGCGACGATGCCAAAGCAATCAATCCGTAGCGGCTCACTGCGCCATAAGTTGGCTTTACGCCTACAGTTCCAGTGACTGCGGCAGGCTGACGAATTGAACCGCCAGTATCTGAACCGATTGTGAGCGGAGCT
>CANGDT010000033.1 GCA_947452755.1 Actinomycetota bacterium | reverse complement strand
TTACCGAGCGGCGCAATGACATCCAGAACTGTTCCTGGTGTTTGTTCCGCCAACCATTGCGTCCCCTGACCATGTGGCGCAAAAACAACTTCAATCGAATGCCCTGGAGTAGCGCGATGAATGGAGAACGCACGCCGAAGAAGCATGCCCCCACCAGTGCCACCGACTGCCACAGCAACAAAATGCCCTGGGCGCACAAACTCGGCGACGTCAGGGGCTGACAGCGACATGTGAATGTAACTTCCAACTGGCGTCATCGACAATATTTCAGCCTTGATTTGCTGAGCGTCTGACATTGCTATGCACCTTCCAACAATGCTGTGAGTTGAGCCACGTGTTCTTGAATCGGGCGGACTTGCAACGGTCCAGCCTGAAGCGCTTCGATTCCACGGACTGCCGCGATCAAGCCTTGAACAGTAGTAATTGATGCAGTGCCGGTCATAACCGCCGCCGTTCGAATTTCGTAACCATCGCGTCGGGCACCTGTTCCATACGGGGTATTAACAACTAAGTCGATGTCGCCGTTCATCAGCGCTTCCACAATCGTTGCTGTACCTGCGTCGTCGATTGGCTCATGTTGCTTACGCAAATGCTTAGTGGCAATTCCGTGACCCAGCAGATACTTTTCTGTGCCACCAGTTGTGAACACGTCAAAGCCCATGGCCTGCAACTCGCGCACCGGTTCAATAACATGATGCTTGTCGCGGTCAGCAACTGACACGAACACCGAGCCCGTCTTTGGCAGACCATCCCGGTAAGCAGCGAGTTGCGACTTGGCAAAGGCTGTTCCGAAATCGTGATCGATTCCCATCACTTCGCCAGTTGATTTCATCTCAGGGCCAAGCACAGTATCCACGCCGTGAAAACGGCCAAATGGTAGAACCGCTTCCTTAACACTGACGCTGGCACCAACTGGCATGTCGCCGCCATCACCTGTTGCTCGCAAGAAACCATCTGCGCGCAATGTTGCGATCGAATCGCCCACTGCAATACGTGCAGCAGCCTTCGCCAACGGAACTCCAGTTGCCTTGGAAACGAAAGGAACTGTGCGAGATGCCCGAGGATTCGCCTCGAGTACATAGAGGACGCCTTCGGCAAGTGCGTACTGAACATTCAGCAACCCGCGCACGCCTACACCTTGAGCAATTCCCAAAGTTGATGTACGAATCAGCGCAATGTCATCAGCACTGAGCGTGTACGGCGGCAATGCACAAGCTGAATCACCAGAGTGGATTCCCGCTTCTTCGATGTGCTCCATCACGCCACCGAGATACAACTCGTCTCCGTCATACAACGCATCAACGTCAATCTCGATTGCATCATCAAGAAAGCGATCTACCAAAACGGGATGTTCAGGATTTACCTGCGCAGCTCGCGTCAGGTAATCGCGCAACATTGTTTCGTCATAAACGATTTCCATGCCACGACCGCCAAGTACATACGACGGACGAACCAAAACTGGGTATCCAATTCGATCTGCAATATCGCGCGCTTCGTCGAATGAGGACGCCATGCCATGTTCGGGCGAGAGTAGTCCAGCATTCTCAAGAACCTGTCCGAAAGCGCCGCGCTCTTCGGCCAAATCAATAGCTTCTGGAGTCGTTCCCAAAATCGTCACACCTGCGGCTTTAAGTCCTGCTGCAAGCCCAAGCGGTGTTTGTCCACCGAGTTGAGTTATGACCCCAAGAACAGGGCCTGCCAGAGTTTCGGCATGAATCACTTCAAGTACGTCTTCCAGAGTCAGCGGCTCAAAGTACAACCGGCTCGAGGTGTCATAATCCGTCGAGACTGTCTCAGGGTTGCAATTCACCATGATGGTGTCGTAACCCTTTTCGCGAAGAGTCAACGACGCATGCACACATGAGTAGTCAAACTCAATACCCTGTCCAATCCGGTTTGGTCCGGAACCAAGAATGATGACTGCTGGACGTTCGCGAGGCATGACTTCGTTTTCGAAGTCATACGACGAATAGTGATACGGCGTGCGAGCGGCAAACTCTGCCGCGCACGTGTCAACCGTTTTGTAAACTGGTCGGACATCAAGGGTGTGTCGAGTTGAACGCACTTCAGCTTCAGACATGCCGCGAATGCTGGCAATTTGTGCATCCGAGAAACCATGGCGCTTTGCCGCGGTGATGACGTCACGGTTGAGCACCGACTCTGCCTTGAGGTCACGGGCAACTTCACACAACAAAATGATTTGATCAAGGAACCATGGATCTATTTTGGTTGCCTCGAATACTTCTTCTAAAGAAACTCCGGCCCACAACGCTTGCTGCACTTCATTGAGACGCCCATCGTGCGGCACCTTCATTGACTTAAGTAATGCCGATGTGTCGATTGATTTCGGATCCCGAGCCCAATCAAATACTGCTTCTTTTCGCTCAATTGAGCGCAAAGCCTTTTGCAGACTTTCCGTGAAGTTGCGACCAATGGCCATGGCTTCGCCCACAGACTTCATCGTTGTGGTCAAAGTTGGATCAGCATTTGGAAACTTTTCAAATGCGAATCGGGGAACCTTGACGACTACATAATCCAATGTTGGTTCAAAAGATGCTGGAGTTTCCTTGGTGATGTCGTTTGGAATTTCATCCAACGTGTAACCGATAGCCAGACGGGCGGCGATCTTGGCGATTGGGAATCCAGTTGCCTTGGAAGCCAAAGCGGAAGATCGCGATACTCGAGGATTCATTTCAATCACAATGATTCGCCCATTGTCGGGATTGACAGCAAATTGAATGTTGCAGCCGCCCGTGTCCACGCCAACTGCACGAATGATTGCAATTCCAATATCGCGAAGTTTTTGAAACTCTCGGTCAGTCAAGGTCATTGACGGAGCGACTGTGATTGAGTCACCAGTGTGCACACCCATTGGGTCCACATTCTCGATGGAACACACCACAACAACGTTGTCATTGTTGTCCCGCATCAACTCAAGTTCGTATTCTTTCCAACCGATTATTGACTCTTCGAGCAAAACTTCTGTTGTCGGACTTGCCTGCAAACCAAGACCAGCAATTCGGTACAGGTCCTCCTCGTTGTACGCAATACCCGAGCCGGCGCCACCCATGGTAAATGACGGACGCACGACAACTGGGTAACCAAGATCTACGACACCGTCAAGGCAATCCTGCATCGTGTGGCAGACGTACGAACGGGCACTTTCGCCACCAATGTCAGCCACAATTTGACGGAACATCTCACGGTTTTCACCACGCTCAATAGCTTCTACATTTGCGCCAATAAGTTCGACATTGAATTTTTCCAAAATTCCATTGTGGTGCAGTGACATCGCTGTATTCAGCGCCGTCTGACCACCCAAAGTTGGCAAAAGTGCGTCAGGCCGCTCGCGTTCAATGATGCTGGCGACAATCTCTGGTGTGATGGGCTCGATGTACGTTGCATCAGCGAATTCTGGATCCGTCATAATCGTGGCTGGATTGCTGTTGACCAAAATTACACGTAAGCCTTCGGCCTTCAGCACACGGCAAGCTTGTGTTCCTGAGTAATCAAACTCGCAGGCCTGACCAATCACAATCGGCCCTGAGCCGATGACCATAACTGACTTGATGTCGGTACGACGTGGCATTAGCGCTTCCCTTCCATCAGTTCAACAAAGCGGTCAAAGAGGTAAGCAGAATCGTGTGGTCCTGCAGCAGCTTCGGGGTGATACTGCACGCTAAATGCAGGCACATCCAGACATTCAAGACCTTCTACAACATTGTCGTTAAGGCACACATGACTGACTCGCACGCGCCCAAACTCGGTGTCAGAATCTCGATCCGTTGGTGCATCCACTGCAAAGCCATGGTTATGCGCGGTGACTTCGACTTTATTTGTGGTGCGATCCATAACTGGTTGGTTAATTCCACGATGACCATAACGCAACTTATATGTGGTGAAACCAAGTGCGCGTCCCAAAATTTGGTTACCAAAACAAATTCCAAAGAATGGACGCTTTGCCGCCAAGCTGGCCTTCACTAATTCCATGGCGTGGTCGGCAGTCGCTGGATCACCAGGACCGTTCGAAACAAAAATTCCATCGCGACCCGCTTCGAGAAGTTCATCGATAGTCACATCAGCAGGCACGACATGAACTTCGATACCTCGTTGTGCCATGAGGTGCGGCGTCATCGACTTAATACCAAGGTCAACTGCAGCAACTTGGAACTTCTTCTCGCCCACTGCGGGAACAATGTACGTTTCTTTAGTCGACACAGTCTGCGAGAAACTCGCACCAAGCATGTCGGGAATTTCCTTAACTTTGCCCAGCAATTCGTCAACCGACTGGCTGGCAAGCTCTCCACTAAAAATGCCAACGCGCATCGCACCATGTTCACGAAGATGGCGAGTTAAAGCGCGTGTGTCCACTCCACTAATTCCTACGACATTTTGTTCGCTGAGTTCAACGTCCAGGCTTCGCTGTGAACGCCAGTTCGAAACTCGCCGTGCCGGGTCGCGTACAACGTATCCCGCTACCCAAATTTGTTGAGATTCATCATCTTCATCGTTCCAACCCGTGTTACCGATGTGCGGCGCGGTCTGAATGACAACTTGGCCACAATAGGAAGGGTCCGTGATGGTCTCTTGATAGCCAGTCATCCCCGTGGAAAAAACTGCTTCACCGAACGCCGATCCTATTGCGCCAAATGATTGCCCAGGAAACATTTGACCGTCTTCGAGTACGAGGACTGCATGAGTCATGCTTGTGGCCTTTCAGTGCTGTGAGTCGTGAGGGTGTGAGTCTTACCGTTGTGCGCCTGGGAAGGTAACGCGTTTAATGATGTAAGTGCATTCAGTGCATCGAGCACTCGTTCGTGGTCGGCATGTCGCGAAACTCGAATACCGCTGTCCAGATCTTGATAACCAAGGCGCCAAGTCACAATGATCATTCCGTCAGGTTCAACAACATCGCCGGCAAGCCCGCGTGCAGTTCGCACACCGTGGATAAGTTCACCTGGAATCCACAGAGCAAAGTTGTTGACGCCGAGAAGCTGCAGCCCAGTTTCCGTAACCGTCACTGAAATAGATTGCGGAAGTCCGAGATCATGGACTGTCACCCGGTCCAGCCAATTTCCTGCTGTGGTGGTTCCTGCAAATCGACCTTCAACTGGCGCGACAATTGTGGTCGCCTCCACAGGTGCGAATCGCGAAGGTTCAGGAATGTCCGCAAAACGTCGAGACTTCTTTTGCCACGCGCTACGCATTCCGAAAAATGCCATCCCGATAGCAAAAAATACAACAGCAACAAGAATCGATCGTTGTGCAATGTGTGTGACTGGCGCCGATTGCGCCGCCTGGATTGTGAGTGCTGCGATTCTCACGCGAGCGCACCGTCCAACACTGTTGGCCGACCACGGTAGAACGTTGCCACAACTTTGCCAGGCAGCACGTAGCCCGCATAAGGAGTGTTGCGACTTGCACTTACGGTGCGGGTTGGATCAACTTCGATGTCGATATTCGGGTTGAACACAACAATGTGCGCAGGTGAACCGACTTCGAGCGGCTGGCCTTGATCTAAGACTCGACCAATGTGCGCTGGAGCAATTGACATGCGATCAGCCACCTGTGCCCAGGTGAGCAAACCTGGCTTGACCATAGTGTCATTGACAATCGCCAGTGCACTTTCCAGTCCAGTCATACCGAACGCAGCTGCAGCCCACTCACAATCCTTATCTTCAGCAGGATGCGGCGCGTGGTCCGTTGCCACAATGTCGATAGTTCCATCGGCTAGACCAGCGCGCACAGCTTCCACATCGGCACGAGTGCGTAGTGGAGGGTTCACCTTGAAGACCGGATTGTAGGTTTCCACAACATCGTCGGTGAAATACAAATGATGCGGGGTCACTTCGGCGGTGACATTGATACCTCGAGCTTTTGCCCAACGAATAATGTCAACGCTTCCAGCCGTTGAAAGGTGGCACACATGAAGGCGCGATCCCACATGCTCGGCAAGGAGTACATCGCGGGCAATAATTGCTTCTTCAGCAACTGCCGGCCAGCCTGTGAGACCAAGTTTGCCCGAAATAACGCCTTCATTCATCTGAGCGCCCTCGGTCAACCGAGGTTCCTGTGCGTGCTGGGCCACAACACCATCAAAGGCTTTTACGTATTCAAGTGCGCGCCGCATCATTACCGAGTCGTGCACACATTTTCCGTCATCGCTGAACACTCGTACCGCAGCAGCGCTTTCAGCCATTGCGCCAAGTTCAGCAAGCGCCGTTCCTTCCAGACCAACAGTTACGGCACCGACAGGTCGGACATCGACAAGGTTTACCTGCTGACCTAGTCGCCACACCTGTTCGACTACGCCGGCAGTATCAGCAACTGGATTAGTGTTCGCCATGGCATGAACGGATGTGAATCCACCCATTGCGGCTGCTTGACTGCCGCTGAGAACAGTCTCTGCATCTTCACGCCCAGGTTCCCGCAAGTGAGTATGGAGATCGACAAGGCCAGGAAGTGCAACACAACCCTTGCCATTGACAACAACATCACCAGTAAGCCCGGAACCAATTGCAGCGATGACACCATCAGCGATTTTGATGTCAGATTCTGCACCGCCAAGAATTGCTACGTCTTTGATTACATAAGTAGTCACTATGACATCTCCGTTCCACCAAGAATGAGGTACAGCACAGCCATACGCACGCTGACACCGTTTGCAACTTGTTCGACAATCACAGAGCGTGACGAGTCAGCAACATCTGCAGAAATTTCCATGCCACGGTTCATCGGACCAGGGTGCATCACGATGGCGTGGCTAGGCATCTTGTTCATCCGTGTGGCATTAAGCCCATAGCGGCTGCTGTACTCATGAGCCGTTGGGAAGTACGCGGCATTCATGCGCTCACGTTGTACGCGAAGCATCATGACTGCATCAACGTCATTCAGTGAGTCGTCAAGGTCATAAGAAACTTCACAACCCCACGTGTCCACCCCAAACGGCATAAGAGTTGGTGGCGCAACGAGTCGTACCGATGCACCAAGTGTTTGGAGTAGCTGCGCATTTGATCGGGCCACACGGCTGTGCAGCACATCTCCCACAATGGCGACCTTCGCGCCCTGCAGGTCACCTTCACCATTGCGAAGGTGCGCGCGCAACGTGTAGGCATCCAGAAGTGCTTGGGTGGGGTGTTCGTGGGTACCGTCACCGGCATTGACCACTCCACCCGAAATCCAACCTGCAGTCGCAAGACGATGCGGAGCACCACTACTTGGATGTCGTATGACGACTGCATCTGCGCCCATGGCCTCAAGTGTGAGCGCAGTATCTTTCAGACTCTCGCCCTTGGAAACGCTCGAACCCTTTGCTGAGAAATTGATGACGTCGGCACTGAGGCGCTTGGCTGCGGCCTCGAAGGAAATCCGTGTTCGTGTTGAATCTTCGTAGAACAAGTTAACTACTGTTCGTCCGCGTAACGGTGGGAGCTTTCCAACTCCTTGAGCTGTTGCAGCTGCTAATTGCTTTGCCGTATCTAAGACGAGGACTGCGTCATCGCGCGAAAGATCGCTTGCACTAAGGAGATGCTTCATACGGCACGCTCGATTGACACTTCGTCGACGCCATCGTGTTCACGAAGACGCACCTGGACGATTTCCAAATTCGAGGTTGGCAAGTTCTTCCCGACATAGTCCGCGCGAATCGGAAGTTCCCGATGACCACGATCTACGAGCACCGCAAGTTGGACAGCTTGGGGGCGTCCATGTTCAGACAGCGCATCAAGTGCAGCTCGAATTGTGCGGCCGGAGAAAAGAACATCGTCAACAAGTACTACGAGCCGTCCTTCAATGCCTTCGGGTGGAATTGTGGTTGGCAACAATGCGCGCGCGGGACGCATGCGTAAGTCGTCGCGATACATGGTCACATCAAGTGCACCACATGGAACGGGGCTGCCTTGAATAGCCGCAATCTTGTCAGCAAGGCGCACGGCCAGTGATGCACCGCGGGTAGGGATACCCATAATCGTCAGATTGTCCGCACCATGGGTACGTTCAATAACTTCATGGGCTAGTCGAGTCAATGCTCGAGAGATATCGTCTGAATCCAGAACGACACGTGCAGGTTCAACGTCGTGCGTCATCATCTACCTCCTTTCCTGCCTCACGGGACAGGTGTTAAAGGATGGCGTGCGTGGAACTTCCCCAATGCTAGCGCATTGTTAGCCGATGTTCGCAGCTCCCCTGCCGAGGCGGTGAACGCGCATGCCGTTGGTGGTGCCAGGGATGCCGGGTGGCACGCCTGCGATGACCACGATTGGGTCATTTTCCTTGAATCGGCCGAGTCCAAGGAGTACAGAATCCAGCTGGTTCACCATGTCATCAGTGTGATGAACGGGAGGTGCCAGGAAGGTTTCAATCCCCCAGACAACTGTCAGCTGGCTTCGCACTCGGGCATTTGGCGTAAAGGCAAGGATTTTTGTGCGGCTGCGGTGACGGGCTGCCAATCGAGCTGACATTCCGGTTTCGGTGAAGGCAACCAGACTGACCGCATGTACATGGCTTGCCACGTGCACTGCGGCTTCACACAATGCGTGTGACGTTGAATTTTCGGCATCGTCAGCAAGGTGCGGAAGTTTTTCGAGGGCTTCCTCTTCAACATGGGCGATGATCTTTGACATGGTCTGAACAACATGGGCTGGATTTACGCCAACACTTGTCTCGCCAGACAACATCAACGCATCGGCACCATCAAGAACAGCATTTGCCACGTCGCTCACTTCAGCGCGAGTCGGGCGGGACATTGAAATCATGGAGTCAAGCATTTGGGTGGCGACAATTACTGGCTTTGACGCGGCACGGGCTAATGTGACACAGCGCTTTTGCACCAAAGGCACTTGCTCGAGTGGAAGTTCAACGCCCAGATCGCCGCGGGCCACCATGATGCCATCGAATGCGGCAACAATTTCTTCAAGATTATCGACAGCCTGTGGCTTTTCAATCTTGGCGATGACTGGGATTCGTAGCCCCTCTTCATCCATGATGCGATGCACATCAACAATATCTGCTGCACTTCGGACGAATGACAATGCAATCATGTCAACGCCGTGATTCAAGGCCCAGCGAAGATCGTCCATGTCTTTTTCAGACAACGCGGGGACACTGACTGCAACACCGGGAAGGTTTAAGCCTTTGTTATCGCTAAGACGACCGGCTTCAACACAAGTAGTGATGACATTGTTGCCTTCGACGCGCTCGACGCGTAAGCCAACTTTGCCATCATCAACCAAAATCGAATCGCCAGGACGGCAGTCGCCAGGCAACCCCTTGTAAGTCGTTCCACAAATATTGGCATCGCCAGGAACATCATCTGTTGTGATGATGAACGTGTCACCTTCAGCAATGTCAACAGGTCCGCTAGCGAAGCGGGCCAATCGAATTTTCGGTCCCTGCAGGTCAGCCAAGATGCCAACTCCGCGACCAACCGCATCCGATGCCTCGCGAACTAACGCATACGACACAGCATGATCGGCATGATCGCCATGTGACATGTTGAGCCGAGCCACATCCATACCTGCCTCGACGAGGGCAAACATTGACTCACGTGATGATGTTGCTGGACCTAACGTACAAACGACCTTGGCACGACGCACAAGAGTTCCCTTCAATTGATTCGCTATAACTCTGTCTGTTTCTTTCGTAACTTGCACTTGAGACACGCGCTTACGCCGGAATTTCATAAAAGATAAACCTGCTAGACAACTAGTGAGCGAGTGGTAGGCGTGATTGGTTCAGGCAATGTTGAGGCCCCGGTCAGGTAACGATCAACATGTGCGGCAGCCGAACGGCCTTCTGCGATTGCCCATACGATGAGCGACTGTCCACGGCCCGCGTCACCTGCGACAAACACACCCGGCTGACTTGACGCAAAGGCATCGTCCCTAGAAATGTTGCCACGCTCGTCAAGTGCAACGTCAAACTGTTCAACGAGTGAGCCCTTTTCAGGTCCCAAGAAACCCATGGCCAGGAATACTGCGTCTGCCGGAATGATTCGTTCCGTGCCAGCAACTGGCTCTAAACGTCCGTTTACGAATTCGACATTCACAAGTTCGATACCTTCAACATGTTGCTGTCCAACGAACCGTTTTGTCGAGACTGCATACTCACGCACGCCGCCTTCTTCATGTGCGCTGGTCACGCGATACAACATCGGATATGTCGGCCATGGCGCTGATGCAGGTCGATCAACTGGTGGAGTCGGCATGATTTCAAGCTGCGTTACTGACGCTGCACCTTGACGAAGCGCAGTTCCAAGGCAATCCGCTCCCGTGTCGCCGCCGCCAATTACGACTACGTGCTTATCGCGGACATCAATAGGTGCTGCGTCATAATCACCCAATTGAACTCGGTTAGCACCTGGCAAGTACTCCATTGCCTGGTGAATTCCAACAAGTTCGCGCCCAGGAACATCCAAGTCGCGCCATGCGGTTGCGCCAACGGCAAGAACAACTGCGTCGTAGCGATTACGTAAATCTTTTGCCGACATGTCCGTGCCAATTGCAACACCAGGACGGAACTTAACGCCTTCTTCTTCCATCTGGGCGATGCGTCGATCAATGTGATGTTTTTCCATCTTGAATTCCGGAATGCCGTAACGCAACAGTCCACCAATACGATCGGAGCGTTCAAAGACGGCAACAGTATGACCCGCGCGAGCAAGCTGTTGCGCAGCGGCAAGTCCCGCAGGACCACTTCCGACAACGGCTACCGTCTTACCCGACAAGCGCTCTGGTGGCGATGCCTGAACATAACCCGCTTCCCACGCACGATCAATGATTGACACTTCCACTTGCTTAATGCTGACAGCATCTCCCGAGATACCTACGACACATGCGGCTTCGCAGGGAGCTGGACATAACCTTCCCGTGAACTCCGGAAAATTATTTGTTGCATGTAATCGATCTGATGCCTCACGCCACTCTTTACGGAAAACAAGTTCATTCCATTCAGGGATGAGATTTCCCAGCGGACAGCCGTTGTGACAAAACGGAATACCGCAGTCCATGCAACGGCCCGCCTGTTCAACCAACTTGACTTCGGGAAATTCGTTGTACACCTCGCGCCAGTCTTTGATGCGCACATCAACAGGACGACGAGTCGGAAGTTCACGGTCGGAGGCAATAAAGCCGCGTGGATTGCTACCCATTATTTGCTCGCCTCCATGATTGCCTCAATAGGGTCGCGTCCCTCAGCGACAGCTTTCGCCTGAGCATCCAGAACCCTGCGATAGTCGAGCGGCATGACCTTCGTGAACCGCCCAGCCTGGGCGGGCCAGTTAGCGAGCACTTCCCTAGCTGTGACTGAATCAGTTTCACTAATGTGCTCGTGCAAAATTTCTGACAAGAAGTTCAGATCGTTCTCGTCAAGATTTTCGATCGCCACCATGTCACCGTTGATGCGCGCATGGCCAGCATCAAGCAGGTACGCGATACCGCCACTCATTCCTGCAGCAAAATTTCGCCCAATCTGACCAAGGACAACCACGCGACCGCCAGTCATGTACTCACATCCATGGTCACCGACACCTTCGACGACTAACGTGGCACCAGAGTTACGGACAGCAAAACGTTCGCCAGCACGTCCTAACAAATACACGTTGCCTGACGTTGCACCGTAACCAATGACATTTCCAGCAATGATGTTGTCGCGCGAATCAAACTGAGCAGTGCGATCAGGTCGAACGACAATGCGACCGCCACTGAGACCCTTACCCACATAGTCGTTTGCATCGCCTTCTAGACGAAGCGTGATTCCGGCCGGCAAGAACGCACCAAACGACTGGCCAGCTGAGCCTGTGAAGAGAATGTCGATAGTTCCTTCAGGGAGTCCACCACCACCCCACGCGCGGGTCACTTCCGACCCAAGCATTGTTCCCACAGTGCGGTTGACGTTTCTGATTGGTAATTGCGCCCGCACCGGTTCGCCATCACGAATCGCCGGTTGACACATCTCTATGAGTTGATTGTCCAGCGCGTCGGCAAGCCCATGATCTTGTTGGGTGACATTTCGAAGCGCAGCACCTTGTGGCAAAGCGGGTCGATGCAGCACCTTGCTCAAATCAAGGCCTTGCGCCTTCCAATGATCGATTGCTTCACGCATTTCAATGAATTCGCTGTGACCAACAGCGTCCGCCAGTGTTGCAAAACCAAGTTCAGCAAGTAACTCACGAACCTCTTGGGCAATGAACCTAAAGAAGTTTTCAACGTGCACAGCTTGTCCGGCAAATTTTTCACGAAGCTCTGGGCTCTGGGTAGCAACACCTACAGGACACGTATCGAGATGGCACACCCGCATCATGACGCAACCCATGACAACCAACGGTGCCGTAGCGAAACCGAATTCTTCAGCGCCCAGGAGCGCTGCAATCATGACGTCGCGGCCTGTTTTCAACTGTCCATCTGCTTGAACAACAATGCGATCACGTAGGCCATTTAGCAGCAAAGTTTGTTGTGTTTCGGCTAGTCCCAATTCCCATGGAGCTCCAGCATGCTTCAAACTCGTCAACGGCGACGCACCAGTTCCGCCATCATGGCCAGAGATGAGCACCACATCGGCATGAGCTTTGGATACGCCAGCAGCTACGGTGCCAATCCCAACTTCAGATACCAACTTCACGTGCACACGGGCCCGTGGGTTTGCGTTCTTGAGGTCATGGATCAACTGAGCCAAATCTTCAATGGAATAAATATCGTGGTGTGGCGGCGGCGAAATCAATCCCACGCCTGGTGTTGAGTGTCGCGTCTTTGCAACCCACGGGTAAACCTTGTGTGCGGGCAACTGGCCACCTTCACCGGGTTTTGCCCCCTGCGCCATCTTGATTTGAATATCATCAGCGTTCACGAGGTACTCACTTGTCACACCAAACCGACCTGACGCAACCTGTTTGATTGCTGAACGTCGTGAGTCACCATTTGCATCCGGCACGAATCGGTCAGGGTCTTCGCCACCTTCGCCAGTATTGCTCTTGGCGCCTAAGCGGTTCATTGCGATAGCCAAGGTTTCGTGCGCCTCTTGGCTGATTGACCCATACGACATAGCACCAGTCGAAAAACGCTTCACAATACTTTCGACAGATTCAACATCATCAATGTTCAATGCAGGACGCAAATCTGACTTCAATGCGAACAAACCACGCAAAGTCATGAGGCGTTGTGACTGTTCATTCACACGATCTGTGTATTGCTTAAAGATTTCGTAGCGGCCTTCGCGAGTTGAATGCTGCAAACGGAATACTGTCTCTGGGTCGAACAAATGTGGTTCACCTTCGCGACGCCACTGATATTCGCCGCCAACTTCAAGCGTGCGGTGAGCTGGCGAAATACCAGTTGCAGGGTAAGCAACTGCATGACGTGCTGCACATTCGTCTGCAATCACATCCAAACCAATTCCACCCATCCGCGACGACGTACCCGTGAAGTAACGGTCGATCACTTCCTGCGAAAGACCCAGAGCCTCAAAAACTTGTGCACCCGTGTAGGACGACACAGTTGAAATGCCCATCTTGCTCATTACCTTGAGTAAGCCCTTACCCAAAGCTTTAACGAGATTGCGAACTGCCTTTTCAGGTGCCACATCGGTGACAATTCCACGGCGGACTAGGTCTTCGACTGATTCCATTGCCAGGTACGGGTTAACAGCGGCGGCACCGTAACCAACGAGCAATGCGACATGATGCACTTCACGCACGTCACCGGCCTCAATAATCAAACCGACCTTGGTGCGCTCTTTCAGGCGAATCAAATGATGATGAACCGCAGCAGTAAGAAGTAACGACGGAATTGGTGCGAGCTCGTTTGTTGAATCACGATCAGACAACACGATGAATCGTTTGCCATCGCGGACATGTTCGGAAACTTCAGCAAAAATATGTTCGAGGCGTTCACGAAGTGCTCCTGCCCCGCCTGCCACACGGTACAGACCTTGAACTTTCGCTGCAGCAAGTCCCGGTTGGTCACCGTCGACGTTAATGTTTAGAATTTTTGCAAGTTCATCGTTGTCAATAACTGGGAACGGCAACACCAGTTGGCGACAATGCTCAGCCGATTCGGTCAGCATGTTCACTTCTGGCCCTGATGCCGTGCCAAGTGAGGTCACAAGCTCTTCACGAATTGCATCAAGAGGCGGGTTTGTCACCTGCGCAAAAATTTGAGTGAAGTAATCAAACAACACGCGGGGACGCGATGATAAAACGGCAATTGGCGTGTCAGTACCCATTGAGCCCAGCGCTTCCAAACCCTGTTTAGCCATAGGCGCAAGAATCAGACGCAGCTCTTCTTCGGTGTAACCAAACGTTTGTTGACGGCGTACGACAGAACCACGAGTGTGCACAATATGTTCACGTTCAGGAAGCGTTTCGAGATGAACTTGACCTTCGGCTAACCATTCGCTGTACGGCTGAGCACTGGCCAACTCACGCTTGATTTCATCGTCTTCAATGATTCGACCCTGCTCAACATCAACGAGGAACATCCGCCCAGGTTGCAAGCGCCCTTTGCGAACAATCTGGTCTGCCGGGAAATCAAGAACTCCAGACTCGGACGCCAGTACGACTAAGCCGTCGTTTGTTACCAGGTAACGTCCCGGGCGCAATCCATTGCGGTCTAAAACAGAGCCGATGACTGTTCCATCGGTGAATGAAACATTTGCCGGACCATCCCACGGCTCGGTCAACGCGGCATGGAACTGGTAGAACGCTCGTAATTCTGGATCCATTTCCGTGTGGTTTTCCCACGCTTCAGGGATCAACATCAGCACAGCGTGAGGCAAACTGCGCCCACCTAGGTGCAAAAGCTCCAGCACTTCATCAAGGGAACCTGAGTCACTACCCGATGGCGAACACACCGGATAGATTCGCGACAAATCACCGTCAATGAACTCGGTGGCAAGCTGTGATTCACGCGTCGCCATCCAGTTACGGTTACCTTGAACGGTGTTAATTTCCCCATTGTGTGCAATAAATCGGTATGGGTGAGCCAATGGCCACGATGGAAATGTGTTCGTCGAAAAACGACTATGAACCAAACCAATTGCGCTTGCATACAGTTCATTGGATAAGTCCGGGAAGAAAGGCTCGAGCTGATTTGTGGTGAGCATGCCCTTATACACAATGGTTCGTGATGACAACGAAGGGAAATAAACCTGCCCACCACGTTCAACGCGCTTCCGAAGCACGAAAGCGAGTCGATCAAGGCTAATCCCCTGTCGACCATCCACGGCAGCAACAAACAATTGTTCAAAGTGCGGCATTACCGCACGCGCAGTCGGACCAATTTCATGGCTATCAACGGGCACTTCCCGCCAACCAAGAATTCGTAAACCCTCTTCATCCGCAATGCGAGCAATGAAATCCTTCACGTCTTGACGGTCTTGAGAATCTTTGGGAAGAAAAGCCAGACCCGCCGCATAAGTACCCACCGCAGGTAGCGAAAAACTTAGTACTGAACGAAAAAATAAATCAGGAATCTGAGTCAGAATTCCTGCGCCATCGCCAGAATTAATTTCAGCGCCGCTAGCACCGCGATGGTCAAGGTTGCGAAGTGCAGTAAGCGCCTTGGCGACAATATCGTGGCGCTTCTCACCGGTGAGGGTCGCAACCCAAGCAACACCACACGCGTCATGTTCTTGTGAGGGGTCGTACAAACCTTGGGCAGGCGGAGTGGATGACCATAGGTTGGGGCCCATTGTTTCTCCTGTCGTCTCGTTCGCTTATTCGCGAGGGACGACATTGGCCCAAATGCACTGGTCTTTATTCTAGCGACAACATCGGTGGAACTCTCAAGATGCGCCGTAAATGTTGTTCAGGCGACCACGTGCCCGCACAATCGGTGCCTAACGGCGAAATAGACCCTTTTTAGGCTTTGCCCGTCGGCCACGAGTACGACCATTCGCTGCCGGAACAGGGGCAGGACCGGCAGGAACCGTTGCCACAGAAGTTGTATCACTATCGGCATCAATATCAGTATCGGCATCAATATCAGTATCGGCTTCGTCCTCGATATCGAATTCATCGACTTCACTAACAGCTTCTTCTTCGTCTTCTTCTACTACTTCTTCTTGTTCAACATCGTCAGAGTCGTCAACTACTTCTTCTTGTTCAACATCGTCAGAGTCGTCAAATTCTTCTTCTACTACTTCGGCTTCTTCTGTGCCGACTCCAGAATCATGTTCGTTGGCCGCAATGTCCGCATCTTCTTCGGTGCGAGTTTTCTCGCCCAAAGAATCAGAGGCAGCCATCTGGATCCCATCAAATTCGCTCTGTGTGACAACGCGACCAGCATGCACAAGTTCGCGACCAGGATTCTTTTCAGCTGAGCGCACCATGTACGCAAGTGCACTCAAACCCACAATGAGTGCGGTGAACACATTGAGTCGAATACCCAAGACGTGATGGGCTTCATCAATGCGCAAAGTTTCGATCAAACCACGAGCAGCGCAGTAAAGCGACAAGTACAGCGCAAACGCTCGGCCATGACCCATGTGAAACTTCTTGTCTGCCCAAATGACCGCAAACCCAATCGCTACACAGGCAATTGATTCATAAAGAAACGTTGGGTGAAAAGTTTCAAACTGAATAAATCCGGTTGGGCGATGGTCAATAGAAATGCGCAAACCCCAAGGCAACGTTGTTGGCTTGCCAAAAAGTTCCTGATTTGCGTAATTACCCCAACGTCCAATCGCCTGAGCAAACGCAATGCCCGGCGCAATTGCATCGGCCAACGGCGGAAGTGACACTCCATGGCGACGACAAGCCAGCCACGCACCAAGCGCACCCAACGAAATGGCGCCCCAGATTCCCAGGCCACCTTCCCAGATCATCAGCGAAGCCTTAAACCCTCGGCCACCTGTTCCAAAATAAGTCGCCCAGTCAGTCAGCACGTGGTACAACCGACCACCGATGACGCCAAACGGAACAGCCCACATCGCAATGTCAGATACTTGACCGGCTAGGCCACCACGCTTAATCCAACGCTTGTTCCCCAACCAGACCGCAACCCAAATACCAGTAAGGATTAGCAGTGCATACGCGCGGATAGGCACCGGCCCTAGGTGCCACACCCCATGAGAAGGGCTTGGCAAGGAAGCGTGAATGAAATTCATAAAGTGGCGGGACTACTTTGTCGCGGCCGCAACAGCGGCTTCCAACGCAGTTGGGTCGAAGAGCGTGTCGCCCTTCAATTCAGTTCCGTTCAGAATTCCTGTCGGAGTCGATGAGACACCTTCTGCAGAAAATGCGTTGTATGAATTAGTTACCCAACCGTCATAGGTCTTTTTGTCAAAGCAACTCTTGAAAGTGTCGTACGCACTTCCGCTCAAGCCTGCTGTTTGGGCAGCCATGAGCAGTGCATCGTTTGAATATCCGTCACCCTCGGTTGCTGGTTGGGATGCGAATACTGCGGCGTGATACTTTTCCGCGATGCCAGCGTCAACAGCACAACCCAAACCAATGGTTGCTTGGCGCGAAGACTTTGGATTGCCAGCAGCAAGGTTTTCGTTGACCATCTTGTCGTCAATAAAAACTGTCGGTCGCCATTCCAACCGAATCTTGCCTGCATCAGCGAGTTCCAGGATTTTTGCGCCGGAACTTTGCTCCATTTGGCCACACGCTGGGCACTGGAAATCTTCCCAAATTTGTAGCTTCGGAATTGAATCTGGATTTGCAGCCGTCCAGGCGGATCCGATTTTCACGCCATAAGTGTCCTTGGTGACGCCTTGTGGAAGCACGGCGTTCGTCACGGTTGCAGTCTTATTTTTGCCCTGCATAACGGGAACAGCAATCAACGCGCCCATGACAAGTACAACTGCGATTCCACCAAAGATACGGATCTTGCGTTCACGGGCTTTTTCAGCCGCTGCTGCTGCAGTGCGTGCCTCGGCGGCTGCCTGACGAGCAGCCTTTGCGCCTTGATTCTCTTTAGCCATTAGATCTCCAGTGTGAGTTCGTCGTGTCTTAAGTATGCCGTGTCAGTTATTTCTCTAGTGCCAGCAGGGTTCGTGGCCAAATTGCCAGCCACACACCCATGCCCGTAAACATCAGGTCGCGGGCAATTTCTTGGCTGTAGCGAACAGCTCGGCCATGGGGACTAATGTCGCCGCCGCCGCCAAAGCAGCCACAATCGATGCTGTATCCGCGTGCCCAAACACTGGCAATTCCGAATACAAAAAAGGTCATCAAGACTGCGGTCACTAGGCCACTGATACGTACGAACAGGCCCACGAGAAGCAACAAGCCAAGACCAATTTCAAGTGCAGGCAATGCATAGCCCATGAGCGGCGCCCACGAAGGCGGGAAAAGTCGGTACGCATTAATTGCATCGCGTGCACCATGTGGCTCAGTCATCTTTACGCCACCTGCATACAGCAACACACCAGCCAGCACTAGACGAAAAACTGTGCCGATTGCTGGATGACCAAAAAACTTGCGAGCTGGCTCTGACATCTGGTCGAAGACTTCGCTACTCACGGGTTCAGTCACTGTGAGTCCTTAGAAAGTCCGGCACGCAATTCTTGGGCAAGCTTCTTGGCAGCAGGCGCGCCACCTAGTTTGATTGCCGTGACAAACGCACTGCCCACAATGACACCATCAGCAAACTGTGCGAGTTCATGCGCCTGCTCTGGGGTCGAGACACCTAGTCCTACTGCAACCGGCAAGTCCGTGTGACGGCGCACTCGTTCAACAAGTCCCTGAACAGCATCCGACAGTGACGTGCGTGCGCCAGTCACACCCATGACTGCGCCTGCATACACAAAGCCAGTAGTCACATCTGCCACTTTTTTGATGCGCTCATCTGAACTCGATAAGGCCACCAAAAATACACGTTCAACATTCGTCGCGTCAGTTGCAGAGATCCACTCGCCCGCTTCTTCAGGTGTTAAGTCAGGCGTAATGACACCTGCACCGCTGACAGATTGGAGAGCTAGAGCAAACTCCTGCTGACCAAAACGTTCAATTGGATTCCAGTACGACATCACCAGTGCGGGAACACCAAGCGCGGCAATGCGCTCGACGGTGTCTACGACAGTCTGCGACCTTGTGCCGCCAGCAAGGGAAATGTCGACCGCTTCTTGAATTGTCGGTCCGTCCATAACGGGGTCGCTGTAAGGGAACCCAATTTCGACTAGATCCACGCCACCTTCGACCATTGCCGTGATGCATTCAACTGCACCCTCAAATGTCGGATACCCTGCCGGCAAATAACCGATTAACGCAGCACGGTTTTCGGACTTGGCTTGTGCAAATGCTTCATGAATCAAACTCATAGTCCACCGTCATGTTCTGCAAACCAGCGTGCGGCGGTTTCGACATCCTTGTCGCCACGACCCGAAAGATTCACAAGCACCAATGCTCCTGCACCGAGCTCGCGCCCAATTTCCAGCGCACCGTGAAGCGCATGCGCGCTTTCAATAGCCGGAATTATTCCTTCGGTTTCGCACAACAATTTAAATGCCTGCATTGCTTCGACATCCGTGACCGGGCGGTATTCGACGCGACCAAGGTCGGCCAAGTACGCATGCTCTGGTCCAACGCTTGGGTAGTCAAGACCAGCGCTAATCGAATGACTTTCAACTGTTTGTCCGTCTTCATCTTGCATAATGTACGAACGTGCGCCATGAAGAACGCCAACTGCGCCGCCGCTAATAGTGGCTGCATGTCGACCGGTTTCAACTCCATCTCCACCAGCTTCGAATCCATAGAGTTTGACCGATGCGTCCTCGAGGAATGCAGTAAAAATTCCAATTGCATTTGAGCCGCCGCCAACACACGCAGTGACTGCATCTGGAAGTCGACCAAATCGGTCGAGCATTTGTTCGCGCGCTTCATCACCGATGATGCGGTGGAAATCGCGGACCATCTCGGGAAATGGTGCAGGCCCAGCAACGGTTCCCAGCAAATAATGTGTCGAGTCAACATTTGCTACCCAGTCACGCATTGCTTCGTTGATTGCATCTTTCAGTGTGCGACTTCCAATAGTGACAGGAATGACCGTTGCACCGAGCAATTGCATACGAGCAACGTTGAGGGCTTGGCGCTTCGTGTCCTCTTCGCCCATGTACACAACACACTCAAGTCCCATCAGAGCTGCAGCCGTTGCAGTTGCGACACCATGTTGGCCCGCACCGGTTTCAGCGATGACACGCGTCTTGCCCATGCGCTTTGTCAACAACGCTTGACCGAGCACGTTGTTGATTTTGTGCGAGCCGGTGTGATTTAAGTCTTCGCGCTTGAGGAGAACTGTTGCTCCCCCAGCATGCTCAGAAAATCGAGCTGCAACAGTAATCGGATTTGGTCTCCCTGAATAATTCGTGTGTAGGTCGTGAAGTTGACGTTGAAACTCAGGATCAACTTTTGCCTTGCGAAATGCTTCGTCGAGTTCATCGAGGGCCGCCATCAAAGCTTCGGGGACAAAGCGACCACCGAACTTGCCGAAATGTCCTGCATAATCAGGCGTCGAGCTTGTCGCGAAGGTCGTCATTTACACACCATCCTTGTGATGACCGACAGGTGTTCGGTCATGAGCTGTTGTGCG
>CANGDT010000032.1 GCA_947452755.1 Actinomycetota bacterium | reverse complement strand
GCAATCTGGCATGATTTACCAAGTAATCCCGACTTAGTTGCCGGCCCTCTAACCGCGGCTCTGTTGGATTCATCGACACGTTCTAGTTGCGCCCCCGCTGCAACAACAGTTCTGTGTCACCCCAATTATCAGGAGAAATAAAACTCGTGGCTGTAAAGATCAAGCTCAAGCGTCTCGGCTCTATCCGTAATCCTCAGTACCGCATCGTCATTGCTGACGCGCGTACTGCACGCAATGGTCGTGCAATTGAAGAAATCGGTGTGTATCACCCGAAGGAAGAGCCAAGCCTTATCAAGATCGATTCCGATCGCGCACAGTACTGGCTAGGCGTTGGCGCACAGCCAACCGATCCAGTAATGGTGCTGCTCAAGATCACAGGTGACTGGCAGAAGTTCAAGGGTCTTCCAGGTCAGGAAGGCACCCTTCGCGTCAAGGAAGCCAAGATCAGCAAGAATGAAGTTTTCGCTGCAACTGTTTTAGCAGTAGCTGAAGAGCCGCGCACTCCAACGATTAAGCCAAAGCCAGTTGTTGAAGCTGTCGTTGAAGCACCAGCAGATGTTGAAGCACCAGTTGTCGAAGAAGCCGCAGTTGAGGCTGTTGCTGATGAAACAGCTGAAGTTGCCGCTCCAGAAGCAGCTGTTGAAGCACCAGCTGAAGAAGCTGCAGTAGAAGAAGCACCGGCTGAAGAAGCTGCTGCTGAAGCTACCGAAGAGGCCTAAATGATTGACGAGGCTTTAGAGCATCTCGTTAAGGGCATTGTTGATCACCCTGACGACGTCGTTGTTCGCGAGAAGAACCGTCGCGGCCCAACATTAGAGGTTCAGGTTAATCCTGAAGATATGGGTCGAGTAATCGGCAAGGCTGGTCGCACTGCGGCTGCACTTCGTACTGTTGTGAATGCACTGTCTGACAAGGGCAACGTTCGCGTCGACATTCTTGACGTTGACGAACGGTAATTGATGCAGCTCGTTGTCGGGCGAATTGGTCGTGCGCATGGTGTGCGTGGTGACCTTTTTGTTGAGCCGATGACAGATGAACCAGAAGTTCGCTTTGCGGATGGGACGGTTCTTTCAAGTTCTGAGCACAAGACGCTCACTGTTGCTACTTCCAAGTGGCACAGTGGGCGTTTTGTCGTTCACTTCGTTGGCGTCGATGATCGCACAATGGCAGAAGGGCTCAAAGGCGTCACTCTGACTGCAGATGTTGACCCCGCCGCGCTTCCTGATGATCCGGACGAGTTTTATGATCATCAGCTCGTTGGCTTAACGGTTGCGCTGGAGTCGGGCGAAGTTATCGGAACTGTCACTGAGGTCATTCATTTGCCGTCGCAAGATATGTTTGCTGTAAAGCGGGATGGCTTGCCTGAGGCTCTAATACCTTTTGTGCTTGAGTTTGTGCCAGACATCAATCTAGAGACAAAGATCATGACGATTACTCCACCCCCGGGACTGTTAAATGAGGAAGACGCGATTGTGGTGCGTGACGAGGACACCCAGTGATGCGTTTCGATGTCGTTACCGTATTTCCTGAGTATCTCGCACCTTTGAAGCTGTCCCTGATTGGCAAAGCTATTGACGATGGATTGCTGGAATTGGGAATCCATGATCTGCGCGACTTTGCGCACGACAAACATCACACTGTGGACGATTCGCCTTATGGTGGCGGTCCTGGAATGGTGATGAAGCCAGAACCTTGGGGTGAAGCGCTCGACTCTTTAGTCAGCGATGAAACAATCATCGTCATCCCAACACCATCCGGTCGACCGTTTACCCAGAGTTTGGCGCAGGAATACTCATTGGCTCCACACTTGGTTTTTGCGTGCGGCCGTTATGAAGGTATTGATTCACGTGTGGCAGCACATTTTTCCGAGCGTGTGCGCGTCGATGAAGTTTCGATTGGCGATTACGTATTGGCCGGTGGGGAAGTGGCGGTCATGGTGATGGTTGAAGCTACGGCTCGCTTAGTTCCTGGCGTGCTTGGCAACGAAGAAAGTTTTCAGGACGATTCATTTGCGATGGGTGCGATGGAAAAGCTTGTCGAAGGACCCATTTATACGCGCCCACCAGAATGGCGTGGCCTGGCTGTTCCGGAAGTCCTCACGTCAGGTGATCACGCCAAGATAGCGGCATGGCGCCGGGCACAAGCCGTAGAACGAACAACGGCTAACCGCCCAGATTTATTGGACGATTAGCCGTTGCGCTTAGTTCGTTTTAGTGAACGCCTTCTGCTTCTGCGTAGGCAGGATCATCGGCAGCACTCTTGAGTCGAGCAATCTTGTAGATTGTCAACCCGAAGAGACACTTTGCGAGTACGTCGGCAACTGTGTAACCGATTTGGCGGCCAACAAATGCACCTGCACCGCCTGCGCTGTCACCCATGATGACTGGCAGTAAGTACGAGATTGGGTAGACGCCCCACGTAGCAATCAGCAGTAGACGCAAGCGACTAACTGTTGCTGCTACTTCGCGTGGTTGGCTTTCCAGTGACTTGGTCAGCTGTACGAACAGGATGTACAGGATGTAAAGGAATGGCAGGGTTGAAAGTGCGCCCCACATCATTTTTGGACCATTCTCTACGGCGATTTCACCTGGGTAACCAAGGATAATCATGGCTGCAGATGCTGGTACAAGCTTGCTGACAAGTCCCTTGCGTTCGCCTGATGGAAGGTTCAGAACAGCAATGGTTTCAAGTAGCAACAATGGAACGGTCAATAGCCAGTCCACGTAGCGGTAAGCCTCATTGAATGAAGCACCAGCAGTTGCATGCGCTGCTTCGAAAGAATTAAAAATTCTCCAGTAGTGGTAAAGCGCAATCAAGGTAACAGTTGCTGAGATAGCAATTGCTTGGCGGTACTTAGGTAGTACGCGTGCTTGGCTGATGTAAAGAAATACGGTGGTTGCAAGCATGCTTGCAAAACCGAATGACAATACGTTGTACACGGTATTGAATTGATCTGGTGACAACATTGTCACGTCGAATGAACCGTTCATATCTTGCTTCTCCTAAATGATGGAATTTCCCGAGACGCATAATTAACAATCCTCCTTGTTTGGCGATTTCGCAGATTTTAGGGCGAGGACACGCCAAAAAATTGGTCCGCGTAAATTGTTCATTTTGTCCATTTATGGAACAAAAACGGCTAACCGCCCAGATTTATTGGACGATTAGCCGTTGCGCTTAGTTCGTTTTAGCGACGATTAATAATTGCCAGAAGTCGCAGGATTTCGGTGTACAGCCACACGAGTGACACGATCAAACCGAATGCGAGGCGCCACGATTCTTCTTCAGGCAGTCCGGCTGCAACTGCGCGCGTGATGATTTCGAAATCCATCATGAGCGAGAATGCAGCGATGCCCACGCCGGCCAGGCATAGCAATAGGCCAAGTTGGCCCACTCAGTAGAAACCCCAACCTTCACCGACGCCAAAGAAACTACTGATCAGTGATGCGATACCAATAAACAGGTACGACATGATCGCGGCGGTGAAGATCTTCATGAACTTGCCATTGACCTTGACGATCTGGCCCTTGTATAGAGCCAGCATTACTCCGAAGGCAACAAGTGTGCCAAGCACTGCTTGCTGAACGATGCCAGGACCGTAGGCCGCATCAAACCAGCGACTAATAGCGCCAATGAACACGCCTTCAACGGCTCCGTAAAGCAGTACTAGTGGTGCTGACGGCTTCTTCTTGAACGAGTTCACCATTGCAAGAGCGAAACCGGCGATCATGGAAATCGTTAAAAGACTTGGTTGAGTTTCTGCCGTTGCCCACCCGTAAGCAAATCCACCTACGAGAAGTGCGAACACCATGGCTGTGCGGATGATGACTGATGTGAAAGTAACCTGACCGGCTATTCCTGGTCCATTAACAATGCGCGCTAGTTCTGCGTCGGAGACGACAGGTGCATCGATTTTTCCAAGTACGGGATTGCGTGAACTCATAACGAGTGTCCTTTCGTAGGGCTATTTACATGCTAAAACGAGAATGTCTGTTTTGCGCAATTCGGACCTACCCGCCGTGTGTTGTTGCCTTTTTCGCGGTTAGGCCAATGACATTGGATCGCCGAAGATGTATTCATTTAGCGCGTAATTGATTTCAGGCAAGGACAGCGCTTCGGTATATGCAGTGTTCATATAGAAACGCGATAGGTCAACGTTGCTGATTGCCTCAAAGGCCTTGGGGTGATTGAGTTTCAAATACATCTGTGTCGTGTTCTTTACGCGGGCAAAATCCTTGCGAACTGTTCCGCATCCGTATCCAAACACTGTCAGGCTGATGTCTGCTTCGCGAGGCTGGACCTTAGTAATGATGCCCATATCGCGGACTGCGTGTAGTGGGCGTTGTGTATCTCGACGTTCCCAATACTGAATGCAAGTGCGCAGGCGATCCTTTGCGTAGGCATCTTCACCGTTCACGTCAACGTAATTAATTGCCAAATCTTCGTCGCGAATGAGATGGAAGTTGCGATCAAGTTTGTTTTGTACCGACCACTTGCGCCATGACCGAGGCACGATGAAAACAATGTGGCTTGAAAACTGTGCTGCGTGATTAAAGAAAGGAATCGACAGCGAATTGTTTCGTCCAAATGGAGGGTTGCTAACAGTTAATAAATCCGTGCGCGCAAAACTCTGATCAAAGAAGCTGCCTAGGACGACGTCGCGGTGATGCGGTTCGATGTCGTAGCTAAGTACCTTGCGCATGCCGTGAGCGCGGGCCGCGTTGATGATTGTGCCCGTGCCGCCTGCTGGCTCCAAGAGTGCCCGTTTCTTCAAATCTGGAACCAATAGTTCGAGAGTGTCGAAGATGTGATGAGCAGTTTCGGGTGGGGTGTAGAACTGTTCCTTGCCGGTGACGCGCGTATTGCCAGGGCGTGGGGCAGCCTCGAGCGTGCCTGAACGTACTGGTGTTGCAATCGCCACGGGGGAAGCTTTCTGATAGGCGTTCCCACAAGCATATATATGTTTGGCTTCACAAGCGAACTAATTGGGCACCGTTGGGCGTCGAAATAGTGAATTTGGCTCAAATTGGGCGTTTGTGGCACACTTAATCGAGTTGGAATGCAGTTGTCCCGCCACAGGGGTACAAAAGCACAAAGTTCACAACACCAAACCGGCAAGACCCTAACTTGGGCTTTCGACCTGTGGCGACATGTCCTTCGGAGTAATAATGCATTTTCTAGACGAGGTTGATGCAGCCTCTATCCGCACCGACATCCCATCGTTCCGTCCTGGCGACAACGTCAAGGTACACGTTCGAGTTGTTGAAGGTTCACGTTCACGTATTCAGATCTTCCAGGGCGTCGTTATTCGTCGTCAGGGTGGCGGCGTTCGCGAAACGTTCACCGTACGTAAGGTCAGCTTTGGTACTGGTGTAGAACGTACCTTCCCATTGCACTCACCAATCGTTGAACAGATCGAATTGGTTAGCCGCGGTGACGTACGTCGCGCCAAGCTTTACTACTTGCGCGATCTTCGTGGCAAGAAGGCAAAGATCAAGGAACTGCGCGACAACGCATAAGTTTTGCGAAACGGCCCGCCCACAAGGCGGGTCGTTTCATTTTGTCAGTTAACCCATATGGTTATCTAGACGTACCGCCGTTGATTTATACGGCGCTTGAAATTTGGGGTTACGCAGTGAGTCACAAGAAACCGAATGCGGTTCGCGAGTTCGCAACTGTTATTGTGACGGCTCTTGTGCTCTCGGTACTTGTGCGCACGTTCCTGGTTCAGGCTTTTTATGTGCCAAGTGAATCCATGGAAAATACTCTCAAGAAGAACGACCGTATCCTTGTGTCAAAAATTTCAACGAAGATCACTGGCATCCATCGTGGAAATGTTGTGGTCTTCCATGATCCAGGTGAATGGCTAGGCACTGGCTTCCCAGATCCGTACGACACTCGCATCGGACATGTGTTGCAATTTATCGGTCTCGTTCCATCGAACACTGGAAATGACCTGGTCAAGCGTGTGATTGGTGTTGGAAACGACACCATCGAATGTTGCGATCAAGAGGGGCGCATTGTTCGAAATGGTAAGGCGATTGACGAGCCGTACATTAAACCTGGCAATGGCACTGCGCAAGTGAATTTCAAAGTGTTGGTTCCTGAGGGCTATGTATTTGTCATGGGGGATAACCGCGGAAATTCAGAGGACTCACGTTTTCACCTCGACCTCAATAACGGCATGGTCCCGTTAAAGGATGTTGTTGGTCGTGTGTCAGTCAAAATTTGGCCATACAAACGCATTGGCGGAATCGAGAACTAATGTCTGCCGCGCCAACTCTTGAAGTTGAGCAGTCGCTCTTTGCAGCGGGACATAAATATGTTGCCGGCGTTGATGAAGTGGGTCGCGGTGCTTTAGCAGGTCCAGTATCTGTCGGTATCGCAGTCGTTTCAGCTGAGGTCGGAGAAGTCCCCGCTAAATTGCGCGACAGCAAAGTCATTAGTCGCAAAGTGCGCGAGGAACTTATTGAACCGGTGTCCGCCTGGGTTATTGACTCAGCAATAGGTCATGCCAGCGCTGCTGAAATTGATGAGATTGGGATAGTGTCCGCGCTTCGCCTTGCCTGGACGCGCGCGCACGCTGGGTTGAAAGTCAAACCTCACGCGGTAATTTTGGATGGCAAGCACAACTGGATTGCGGCGCCAAAATCGGATTTGTTTACAGTCCAAGCCGATGTGATCGATGTTCCTGTCACTATGCAAATTAAGGCAGACGCACTGTGCGCATCTGTGTCCGCAGCATCCGTGTTAGCCAAAGTGGAACGTGATGCCATGATGCGTGAATATGCTGTGACATATCCCGAGTTTGGTTTTGAAGGACATGTTGGATACGGGGCAGCTACGCATTTGAGGGCTTTGTCCGAATTAGGCCCGACCGAAATTCACCGAAAGTCATGGAACCTTCCAACGGGCCCACAAGGCTAGGCTGGTTTCATGTCAGCAGAAGAGCTTGAACGCTACGAATCCGAAATGGAACTCGAGCTGTATCGCGAGTATCGCGACTTAGTGCATCTGTTTACCTACATAGTTCATACCGATCGAAGGCTTTACCTCGCGAACGCAGTCGATGTGAAAGTTCACACGAATGATCAAGGTGATGTTTATTTCGACGTCACGCTCGTGGACGCCTGGGTGTGGGACATGTACGGTCAGGCACGTTTTGTGAAGCAGGCGCGGGTACTGACGTTTAAAGACGTCAACGTTGAAGAGCTCAACAAGCCAGATATGGAAATTTCCTAGCTTTATCCCCAATGCACTCTTGTCCACTTTGCCTTACGCAATGACCTAGGTGCATGTGCTCATCAATCACGATGACCACATGCAACTTTCAAACAGAGAACTCGGCGCGCTTGGGGAACAAGCTGCAACAGATTATTTGATTCGACAGGGGTATGTCATCCTGTCGCGAAATTGGCGAGGCAAGAGAGTAGAGCTCGACATCGTTGCTCTTGATGGCAACACTTTGGTTTTTTGTGAAGTAAAAACGCGACGTTCGAATGTGCGTGGATTACCTGCCGAAGCGGTCACTGCAGCAAAGTTCGAAAACATTCGCTCGGCCGCCTTGATGTGGATTGGTGCCCATAAACCACGATGCTCTGGACTGCGATTTGATGTGGTCAGTGTGATGTGGACACGAGGAGAAGTGACGAGCCTGTCCCACCTCAAAGGCATCGAGCCGTGACCCTCGCTAAAACCTGTGGGGTAGTAGTTAATGGCGTCGATGGTCTCATCGTTGATATAGAGGCGTACCTCAGTCAAGGACTGCCTGGGATGAACATTGTGGGTTTGGCCGACACCGCAGTGGGTGAAGCACGTGATCGTGTTCGGGCTGCTGTGCTCAACAGCGGGTTACCGTGGCCAAGCGAACGGCGTATCACGGTCGGATTGTCACCTGCATCAGTACACAAGCGTGGTGCTGCACTCGACCTTGGGATTGCAGTTGCCATTTTGGCTGCACATAGTCAGGTTCGACAGCCTGAATCGACAATCATTCTCGGCGAACTTGCACTCGATGGTCAGGTCCGCTCGGTACGTGGAGTTCTGGTCGCGGCAATCGCTGCGCATAAAGCAGGAATTGAAAAACTCATTGTTCCGATGTCCCAGGTGCACGAGGCCCAACTTGTACCGGGGCTTTCGGTCACTGGGGTGGCCAGTCTGACGGATGCGATTTTGCACCTGCGCGGCGAAGCGATTGACCAACCCCATTTGGAATCCAAACCACAGTCGCATCAACCGTCTGCGCCTGATCTTGTTGATGTGCGTGGCCAATTCGCGGCTCGGCATGCGCTTGAGATTGCAGCCGCGGGAGGACATCACTTGGCGTTCATGGGAAGCCCGGGGGTGGGCAAGACAATGTTGGCAGAGCGCTTGCCAAGCATCCTTCCTGAGCTTGACGACGAACGAGCAGTGGATGTCACAGCAATCTATTCAGCAGCCGGACAGCTCGCTCCCGGCCAGGGATTGATGCGTGTTCCACCATTTCAAGCACCGCACCACACAGCAACGACAGCAGCCCTGATTGGTGGCGGTTCGCACTACGCACGCATCGGGATGGTGACCTTGGCACATTGCGGAGTGCTGTGCTTGGATGAAGCCGCCGAGTTCGACCGTGTGGTGTTGGACGCCTTACGTCAACCCATCGAGTCAGGTGTGGTCACTGTTGCGCGGGCAGGATTTCAGGTCACGTTGCCTGCGACTTTTCAATTGGTGTTGGCATCTAATCCGTGTCCGTGCGGAAAGTTCGTCGGCACTGGTGCAGATTGTTCTTGTTCGTCTCAGGTTCGTAGGCGTTACTTAGCAAGGCTCTCTGGTCCATTGCTTGATCGGATAGATCTTCGCGTCACATTGGAACGTCCTAGTTTGGCTGAATTGGATGTGGAAGGTGGCGAACCAGAAAACTCGGCAACTGTGCGTGAACGTGTTCTTGTTGCTCGGGAACGTGCTGCCTCTCGTTTGGCTGAGTATCCCTGGAAAGTGAACGCACATGTTCCAGGTCCGGTATTGCGCAGGCGTTTTCCTATTGAATCAAGTGCCCAGCGCTTGTTGAACCAGGAATCGAACGTACTGAGTGCGCGTGGTGCTGATCGAACACTTCGCGTTGCCTGGACAATTGCAGATCTTCGTGGGCACGCTCGCCCCGATGACAGCGATATCGCAGCGGCGCTCACGCATCGCGACGGTGGTGGCGTATGGCAAGCAGCCTGACAGATTTTTCGGCCCGAGTAATAGTGTCGCTCGCCGGCGAACCAGGCGACGAAAAAGTGGGTGCTGCACTGGCCGAGTTTGGTGCAGTCGAGTCAGTCCAGCGCTGGTTGCGCGATGATTCCACATTGGCAATTTCGCGTGGCATCAAGCGCATTGTTGAAAGCAATGCCGTATCTGATGCAATGACAACAATCAATGCTGTTGCTGGAAGATTCATCACTCCCAGTGACGCTGAATGGCCCGCGCAACTCAATGATTTGGATATTGCCGCGCCAGTTGGTCTTTGGGTAAGCGGGATTGGGAATTTGAAAGAGTTGTCAGCACGGTCGCTTGCAGTTGTTGGAGCGAGGGCGAGTACGTCTTATGGAGAGCGAATCGCAAGTGACATTGCGAGTGCTTGTGCTGGTCGACACGTTGCAGTCGTATCAGGCGGCGCGTACGGAATTGATGCTGCCTCTCATAGGGGTGCGCTGGCCGCACATGGTTCGACTCTGGCGGTGCTCGCGTGCGGGGTTGATGTTGCGTACCCAGCGGCACACAAAGCTTTGTTAGACCGAATCAAAGAATCAGGCCTCGTCATCAGCGAAGCTGCGCCTGGGGCTGGGCCGCTCAAGCACAGATTTCTCACCCGCAATCGACTGATTGCAGGTTTGTCACAAGCGACAGTGATTGTTGAAGCCGCCCTTCGTTCTGGTGCGCTTTCCACAACCAATTGGGCGGGGGCGTTAGGCCGAAAAGTGTGGGGTGTACCTGGACCAATGACATCGGCAACATCAGCGGGTGTTCATCAAGGGATTAAGGAATCAGGATTCACAATCATGCGGGAAGTGAACGATCCGCTCGAAGGCTATGCGCAGCCAGTCGCACGGCAGTTATCCGTCAGTGAGATAGAAATCCATCGCGCGCTTGCACTTGGACCACGTACGACGGCTCACATCATGGCAACATGTGGTCCGCATGCTGACATTCACCAGATCCTAGGAACGCTCACCATGATGGAAATGCGCGGAGATGTGAGACATGTTGGTGATTTGTGGCGTGAAGCCTAAAAACTTGTGACGGTAATGTCCTTGCAATGTGACGGGCTGCTTGTCACGCTAGGGGCATGACTTCCTCGAGTGATACGCCCGCTGCTTTTGCCGCGCCCATCGCTCGCTTTGTGCAATACGTCGAACTTGAACTAGGACGAAGTGCAAACACCGTCAAGGCTTATCACAAAGACATCGACAACCTTGTTGAATTTGCATGCGAACGGGGATGTAACGAATTTAATGACGTGGGAATTATGGAACTGCGCGGTTGGCTCGCCAAACAACGTTCAGCAGGTCTTAGCTCGGCAACCATAGCCAGACGCGCCACTGCAGCCCGAATGTTTTTCCAGTGGGCCGCTCAACAAAAAATTGTTGACGAAGATCCAGCATCAAGTCTGGTAATCCCCAAAGTCAGCAAGCGCCTACCGCATGTGCTTCAACAGAACCAAGCCACACAAGCGCTGGACCTGGCAGCCGTCCGTGCCGATGATGATGATCCGGTGCACATTCGTGATCGAGCCATATTGGAAATGTTGTATGCAACTGGAATTCGCGTCGGCGAACTTGTGGGTTTAGATATCCACGACATTGATAATTCGCGGCGTACGATTCGTGTGCTTGGCAAAGGTTCTAAGGAACGAGTCGTGCCCTTTGGCGCATTGGCCGAAAAATCACTCACGATTTACTTACGCGATGCCCGGCCACGACTAGCAACGTCGCAGAGTGCGGCTGCAGTTTTTCTGGGACTACGCGGAAAAAGAATTGATCAACGAATTGTGCGCACCATGGTGCATGAAGTTCTCAGCATGATTGAAGGTTCGCCGGACCTCAGCCCGCACGGACTGCGTCACTCTGCGGCAACTCATTTAATTGAAGGCGGTGCCGACATAAGAGCTGTCCAGGAAATTCTTGGCCATGCGAGTTTGTCAACCACACAGTTGTACACACACGTTTCGGTCGAGCGATTGCGCGCCGTTTTCGAGCAGGCGCACCCGCGAGCATAATGTTTGGTTCCGCATCGACGTTTTGAACGACTACCTGATTTGATCCCATGGGGAGAAGTCGGACATGACCACGTATGAGTGGAAGCGGGTCTACGTAGGTGAGACCGCGAATCGCGCCGAGATGTAGACACCTCACAATCAAAGTCTTTGAGCAGTGACTCAGACCTGGCATGAGCTGTCCGATTGTGTCGGCGCGCTTCACATGTTCGCCAACGAATACTTGTGGTCGAACCGGTTCATACGTCGTTCTGATTGCGCCATGAGAAATAACGATGACATCTTTACCGGCGAGGTTTCCCGCAAAGGCAACTCGACCATCAGCCACCGCAAATACGTCTTGGCCGATTTTGGCCGCGAAATCAATACCGCGATGACCCGCGTTCCATTTATGGAGCGGCGGCCGAAATGTGTCAGTGATTCGATGGGGTGTGACCGGCCAATTCCACCGAGGAGCTGCCTGGGCTGGCGTGACGCCAGCAACAAGCGTTGCCGTTACCAAACCAACCAGTGGCCCGGCCGAGACCCGAATAAGTGCCCGAAATTTCAATGAATTATGCATGGGACAAGAAACCCATAAATAACAGGAGATTTCACTGGTCGTGAGATTGCAGTGGACGTAGCCACGGTGTGGACGGGCGCTCGCCCCAGTGGTCGTCGCACCCCTAAAAACCCCACTAAACTAAGGATGCGCCTGGAAACAGGTGACATCGCAGGTTCACAAACTGCAGTGAAAGTCCATCGGTCCTGATGAAGGCGGACTCCACGCAAGAACCTCAGGGCGAACTCATCAGAGTCCGCACACAACCGCAATGAGGGTCGCATTATGTTGCCCTAAGAAATGGAGTACAACCATGGCCGTCGTATCGACGCGTCAGCTGCTTGAGAATGGCGTCCACTTCGGACACCAGACTCGCCGCTGGAACCCAAAGATGAAGCGCTTTATTTTCACCGAGCGCAATGGCATCTACATCATCGATCTACAGCAGTCACTTGCTTACATTGATCGCGCATACGAATTCGTACGCGAGACAGTGGCACACGGTGGCACCATTCTGTACGTCGGAACAAAGAAGCAAGCTCAGGAAGCAATTGCTGAGCACGCAACTCGCGTAGGTATGCCATACGTGAACCAGCGCTGGCTCGGTGGCATGCTCACCAACTTCCAGACTGTGTCAAAGCGTATTGCTCGCCTGAAGGAACTTGAAGTTATTGACTTCACGAACGTTGCTGCATCAGGTCTGACCAAGAAGGAACTTCTTGTTCTTCGCCGTGAAAAGGACAAGCTTGAACTTGTACTTGGCGGAATCCGCGATATGCACAAGGTTCCAAGTGCAATCTGGGTGGTAGACACCAACAAGGAACACATTGCTGTTGGCGAAGCACACAAGCTGAACATTCCAGTTGTGGGCATCCTTGACACCAACTGCGATCCAGATGTTGTTGACTTCCCGATTCCAGGTAACGACGATGCATTGCGCGCAGTTCACTTGCTGACCCGCGTTATCACCGATGCTGTTGCTGAAGGTCTTATTGCACGCGCTGGCGCTGCTGTAAAGAGTGGCGACGCAACAGCTGCTGCTGAGCCTTTGGCTGAGTGGGAAAAGGAACTTCTTGGCGCAAGCGAAGAAGCACCTGTAACTGAAGCCGCAGTAGAGGCACCAGTTGCTGACGCTGCTGTTGAAGCACCTGCTGCTGAATAACTAGTCGCGTGGGGTGCCAGTTTCGGCTGGCACCTGACACGCCTTGCTCGAACTAACCAATTTTTGATTCACCATTTATAAAGGACGGACATCACATGTCTATTTCAGCCGCGGACGTCAAGAAACTTCGCGACATCACTTCTGCCGGAATGATGGAATGTAAGAAGGCCCTCGAAGAAGCTTCAGGCGACTTCGATAAGGCAATCGAAATTCTGCGCATTTCAGGTGCTGCAAAAGCAGCCAAGCGTGGCGCTGAGCGCGAAACAAGCGCTGGCGTTGTTGCACATGATGCAGGAGCACTAATCGAACTTCTTTGCGAAACCGACTTCGTTGCAAAGGGCGAAGACTTCGCAACTTTGGCACAGCAGATTGCCTCGGCAGTTCGCGCAGCTTCAGCCGGCGATCGTGATGCCGCTGCTGCAGTAGTTCTGCCAAACGGCGAAACAGTTGCTGCTGCAGTTGAAGCAATGGCCGCAGTTATCGGCGAAAAGATTGAACTTGGTCGCGTTGCAGTTCACGACGGTGACGTCGCACTGTACCTACACCGCCGTTCAGCTGACTTGCCACCTGCAGTTGGCGTACTTGTTTCATACTCAGGTAGCGAAGAAGCTGCACGTAGCGCAGCAATGCAGATTGCAGCAATGCGTCCGCAGTACCTGACTCGTGACGAAGTTCCTGCTTCTGTAGTCGAGAACGAAAAGCACATCGCACTTGAAACAGCTAAGGAAGAAGGCAAGCCAGAGGCTGCGCTTCCAAAAATCGTTGAAGGTCGCGTTAACGGTTTCTACAAGGACAACTGCCTTCTTGAGCAGTCGTCTGTCGTTGACAACAAGAAGTCTGTGAAGCAGGTTCTTGACGAGGCTGGCACCACGGTGACTGGCTTCACGCGCATTGAGGTTGGTCAGGCTTAAGCCTCCACCGCATAGGTTCTTATGCCCGTCGACTCACAAGGTTGGCGGGCATAAGTATTTCTGTGCCGAATTCGCGACTGCCAGATTGTGCGACATTCATTGAAATATCTAGGGCAAGTACCCGCTGTGCGGGCGGATAAGGCAAGATAAGAGCCGTGAGCCCAACCCAACCAGCCATAGAAGGCACTCTGGAAACGTGGCCCAGTGCCCCCGAAAACGGATGGCAGCGAGTTCTGCTAAAACTCTCTGGTGAAGCATTTGCTGGCGAAGGCAAGTTAGGTGTTGACCCTGATGTCGTAGCCGATATTGCCCACCAAATTGCTGAAGTTGTTCGCACGGGTCGTGAAGTTGCCGTTGTGATTGGTGGCGGTAATTACTTCCGTGGTGCGCAACTTGCTGAACGCGGAATGGATCGCGCTCGCGCTGACTACATGGGCATGCTGGGCACTGTCATGAATTGTTTAGCGCTGCAGGACTTCCTGGAAAAGGAAGGCATTGCCACCCGCGTGCAGACTGCTATTCCAATGAGCCAAGTTGCTGAGCCTTATATTCCTGGCCGAGCAGTGCGTCACCTGGAAAAGGGTCGCGTCGTTATTTTTGGTGCCGGTTTGGGTACGCCATTCTTCAGCACCGACAGTTGTGCTGCACAACGTGCGTTGGAAATTGGCTGCGAAGTGGTGTTGATGGCCAAGGGCGTAGATGGTGTTTATGACAGTGACCCGCGCACAAACCCGAATGCCAAGAAATATGAATTGTTGTCACATGATGATGTGTTGACTCAGAACCTCAAGGTAGCTGATGCAACTGCAATCAGTCTGTGTCGCGACAACAAATTACCAATTGTGGTATTCAACTTGCTCGTCGATGGAAATATTGCTCGCGCCGTTCGCGGCGAAAAAGTCGGAACACTCGTTTCGACGACTAAGTAGGAACGAAGGACACCATGATTGATCCAATCTTGAAGGACGCTGAAGAGAAAATGGCTAAGGCCATTGAAGTTGCTCGCGAAGAATTCATGACGATTCGTGCCGGGCGTGCAAACGCTGCACTGTTCAGCAAAATCATGGTTGAGTACTACGGAACTCCAACGCCAATCCAGCAGGTTGCATCAATCCAGACGCCGGAAGCCCGAGTTGCAGTTGTTACGCCATTCGACAAGACCGCGCTTGGAGCCATCGAACGTGCAATTCGCGATTCAGATTTAGGTGTGAACCCGTCCAACGATGGTCAGATTATTCGCGTGCCTTTCCCGCAACTGAGCGAAGAGCGTCGTAAAGACTTCATCAAGGTTGCTAAGACTAAGGCTGAAGATTCAAAAATTACTTTGCGTAACATTCGTCGTACAGCAAAAGAAGGCCTTGAAAAGTTGGCCAAAGATGGCGACGCTGGCAAGGATGACGTAGCTCGTGCAGAAAAGTCACTTGAGGACATCACTGGTAAGTATGTGTCGCAGATTGATGAGTTGCTGAAGCACAAAGAGACCGAACTTCTCGAGGTTTAATTTATGACGCAACCAGAGGCGCCGTCATACGGCCGAGCCGGTCGAAACCTTCCTGCAGCGGTTGCTGTTGGCGTGGGGTTGTTGTCTTTGGTAATTCTCTCGCTCATTTTTTCGCCCGTGTTTTTTGCAGTTCTCGCTGCTGGGGTCATGATGTTGGCGGTGCGCGAACTTGTTGCAGCTCTCACAGTTGAGCTTCCGACATCGTTAAAAGTGGTCCTTTATGTGGTCGCCCCCGCGATGATTATTGCGGCTTATTTTGGTGGACCGGAATGGTTGCTGGGCAGTTTTGTTGGGGGAGTCATCGCAATTTTGATGGTGCGCCTGACAAACGGTCAAGAAAAATATGTGTCGAATGTGTCGCGCGGAATTTTCATCCTTGTTTACGCGCCTTTGATGACTGGCTTTGCGGTGTTGCTCGCAGCTTCAGACAAAGGCGCCTGGAAGGTTTTGGCCTTTGTGTTGCTGACTGCCGCGACAGACCTTGGTGGGTACATCTCTGGGGTGCTGTTTGGTGCGCATCCCATGGCGCCCAAGATTTCGCCCAAGAAATCATGGGAAGGATTCGCTGGAGCGATGGCTCTGCAAATCACTACCGGCGTCATTTTGTGGATCACAGTCTTTGATCACTCATGGTGGCAAGGTGCGCTCGTCGGCATCATCATGGCGTTGACCGCGACTATAGGTGACTTGGTTGAATCGATGATTAAGCGCGACCTTGGCATAAAGGATATGTCCGCATTGTTGCCAGGTCATGGTGGTGTGATGGATCGACTCGATTCACTCGTCGTGAATGCATTCGTGGCATGGGCATTGTTTAATCTCTTTCTTTAAATCAGTTGACGCCCGCGATTTAAATTCGGGTTCTTGTGCAAACGCACGTAGGCTATGAACATGTTGCAGCCCGGTGAACTTCAGATGGTCGAACCTAAACGCCCGAAGCCACCAATTCATTGGTCGGATTTGACCGTCGATGAGCGCAAAGCCAAAGTTATTGAACTTGGGTTGCCAGGTTTTCGCGCCGATCAGATGTCACGCCAATGGTTCAGCAGACTATCTGACGACCCCATGTCGTGGACTGATGTGCCAGCCGAGCTACGTCAAAGTGTAAAAGATCAACTTTTTCCAGATTTGATGACATCCGTTCGGGAACTTGCCTGTGATGGGGGCACCACAGTTAAGCAAGTATGGAAATTGTTCGATGGTGCTTTGGTCGAGAGTGTGCTGATGCGCTATCCCGAACGCGTCACGATGTGTATCTCTTCGCAGGCTGGATGCGGAATGAACTGTCCATTCTGTGCTACCGGTCAAGGTGGCTTGACTCGTAACTTGTCGACAGGTGAAATTGTGGAGCAAGTGCTCGCTGGTGCCCGATCTTTGGCCAAGGGCGAGATTGAAGGCGGCGTTGGTCGTGTCAACAATCTCGTTTTCATGGGAATGGGCGAACCGTTGGCGAACTATAAGAATGTTGTCGGTGCTATTCGTCGATTGACTGACGACGCACCCGCTGGATTTGGAATGTCAGGTCGCGGTATTACCGTTTCGACCGTTGGTCTTGTGCCGCGCATTCGTCAGTTAGCCGATGAAGGTATTCCAGCGACGTTGGCGATTTCGCTGCATGCTCCCGATGATGAACTTCGCGACACACTGGTACCGATTAACACTCGCTTTAAGGTCAAAGAAGTTCTTGACGCAGCGTGGTACTACATCGAAGCAACTGGGCGCCGTATCTCGATTGAATACGCAATGATCAAAGACATCAATGACCAAGGCTGGCGTGCTGACCTTCTCGGCCAGTTACTCCGCGGTCATCAAGTGCACGTCAACCTCATTCCATTGAATCCCACGCCAGGTTCCAAGTGGACAGCCTCGCGTCCAGAAGATGAACGCGAATTTGTTCGTCGATTGAAGAATCAAGGTGTTGCTGTCACAGTGCGCGATACCCGTGGGCGCGAAATTGATGGAGCCTGTGGCCAGCTTGCTGCAGTCGCTGCGGAATAGGAACACTTCATGCCGAATCTTCTTCCAATTCTCTTTGTCCTCATTGGTATAGCGGCTGTTGGAAACGTTTACCGCAAGTCCCGGGACTGGAAAGTAGTCGGTCTGTTGCTTGTCATCATGGTTGTTCTGTGGTTTGTGAGCACCGCAGTTGCCCACGTTTTTTTTGAGTAGTCGGTTGCGTCACAATTAGTGACCTTTCCTGACTCCTTCCACAGGCTCTGGTAAGAAATGCTTATGGGACGTTACGCCGAGGCATATTCACGAAGTAATTCCGATCCTGCCGGCTTTTGGGGCGAGGCTGCCGAGTTGGTGCACTGGGACAAGAAGCCCACAATCATTCTTGATGACAGCAATGTTCCGCTGTATCGCTGGTTTTCTGATGGAACGCTGAATACATGCTTTAACGCCCTGGATCGCCATGTGATTTTGGGACGCGGCGAACAGGTAGCCCTTATTCATGAAAGTCCTCTCACTGGCACGTCAACTGAATTTACTTATGCGGAGCTACTTGAAAAAGTCGCTCACTTCGCCGGAGTTCTCTACAACCTTGGTGTAGTCGCCGGTGATCGAGTGGTCATCTACATGCCGATGGTCCCCGAAGCGATGATTGCCATGCTGGCATGTGCGCGGCTTGGCGCTGTCCACTCTGTAGTATTCGGTGGCTTTGCTCCGGCCGAGTTGGCTGCGCGCATTGATGATGCGACTCCGAAAGTTATTGTGACTGCGTCATGTGGGTTAGAGCCATCCCGAATCGTCGAGTACAAACCCATGCTTGATGAAGCGCTGACCTTAGCCGAGCACAAACCGGACTACCAGGTGTTGTTGCAGCGCAAGCAACATCAAGTCGAATTAGACGGCAACTATTTGGACTGGCACCAAGTTCTCAAGGCTTCGCAACCTGTCACGTGCACATCGGTGAAAGCGACTGATCCTCTGTACATTTTGTATACCTCGGGTACCACGGGAAAACCAAAAGGCATTGTGCGCGACAACGGCGGACATGCAGTGGCGCTGACATGGTCCATGAAGAACGTGTACAACATCGATGCAGGTGATGTGTGGTGGTCAGCATCGGATGTTGGTTGGGTTGTTGGCCATTCGTACATTGTTTATGCGCCCTTGTTTGCTGGCGCGACAACGATTATGTACGAAGGCAAGCCAGTAGGTACTCCTGATGCAGGGGCGTTCTGGCGCACAATTGAAAAATATAAAGTTAAGGGGCTATTTACTGCGCCGACTGCGATTCGCGCCATCAAGAAAGAAGACCCAGCAGGCGAGTGGATTGGAAAGTTTGACCTTTCTTCATTTGAAAATCTTTTTCTCGCTGGTGAACGTCTGGACCCCGATACGTATCACTGGGCAACCGACAAACTTGGTGTGCCCGTCATTGATAACTGGTGGCAAACGGAAACAGGTTGGCCGATTGCTGCAAATATGCGTGGACTCGAACCACTGCCGATTAAACCTGGTTCACCATCTGTGCCGGTGCCTGGCTACATCGTGGAAGTACTCGACGAACATGGGCACAATGTAGAGCCAGGGCATGATGGCAACATCGCAATCAAACTCCCAATGCCGCCGGGTACTTTGCCGACATTATGGGGCGATGACGAGCGGTACAAAGATGGTTACTTAAATGTGTTCCCTGGCTACTACGCCAGTGGAGATGGTGGTTACCTCGACGAAGACGGCTACGTCTATGTCATGGGACGCACAGATGATGTCATTAATGTGGCAGGGCATCGGCTAAGCACCGGTTCTATGGAAGCAGTTGTTGCCTCGCATGTGGCAGTGGCTGAATGCGCAGTTATTGGTGTGGCAGATGAAATCAAGGGACAACTACCCAAAGCTTTTGTGGTGTTGAAGTCAGGTATCAACATTGATCCAACAGTTTTGCAGGATGAAATTGTTGCGATGATGCGCCACGAGATTGGTCCGGTCGCAGCTTTCCATCATGTGATTGTGGTGCCTGGTCTGCCTAAGACACGTTCGGGCAAAATCTTGCGCAAAACCATGCGCGGTATCGCCGATGGACGGGTAGAACCAGTGCCGAGCACGATTGAAGATGCCTCGATTCTTGAAATTTTGGCGCCTTTGCTGCGGACAAATTAGCCAAGTTCCCACACCGTGCCAGAGTTGAACCGTAGGGTCGTTCTATGGCACTTTCAGCAAATACAAACCGCAATCTCTTTGGATTGACCGCACTTTCAGCTTGGGTTGGATTCGGACTGTCGTTCGTCATCGAAACCTTTGGTTGGGTCAAGGTCAAGGCAACAGATCCGATCACGCCCGATTCACAATTCGGTCATGTCGGAAACTACGCAGATGGGCTGGCTGGTGCTGGTCATCGTCTGACTGACCTGCTGAGCTACTTCACGACGTGGAGTCAGATTGTTGTGGGGATTGTGTTCACCTTGTTGTGGCTGAAGCCAACACGTGAAGAGAAGTGGCTGAAGCCAGCTCTTGTGGATGCATTGATCATGATTACCATCACGGGCATTGTTTACAACGCACTCATTGGACCGTTTTACCCACCACAAGGGTTGAACAAGTTATCGAGTCCAATTGAACACACTTTGACACCTGTACTTGCGGTTGTCGTGTTCTTGGTGGCCGGTCCACGTGGCTGGTTCAGCTTACGTTCGATGAAGCAAGCGTTGGTTTTGCCGATCATTTACATCATCTACACATTGATTCGTGGCGCATTCATTAATCAGTACCCGTATGACTTCTTGGATGTTGTTTCTCACGGATACATGTACGTCACAATCTTCATACTTGGTATTTTGACGTTTGCAATTTTGATTATGTGGCTTTACATGATTATTGATCGCAGGCTCAACCGAAAGATCGTCGTACCAAGTTAAACTAATTAGCAACACTTACCACGGAGGAAAAATGACTGAATCAAACGAGCAAGGCGTTCCTTTGCCACCGCCCCCACCGGCTTCACAGGCGCAATGGGCAGCGCCAACTGGTTCACCAATCGGTGCTGGTGGAGAGAGTACAAAGACGATTCTTCCAGTCGTACTATTCCTGATGCTGCTTCCGGGCGTTCATCGCTTGTACGTTGGAAAGATTGGCACTGGCCTACTCTTCATTCTGACTTTTGGCGGAATAGGTATTTGGTGGATTTATGACGTGATTGTTTCGGTAACCGGAAACTTCACTGACAAGCAGGGTCGCAAGATAACTCGCTGGACATAAAAGTTTGTTAAAGAGTGGTGGGGCGGGGGGCCTGCAGAGGGGGCACCCCCAATAAAT
>CANGDT010000031.1 GCA_947452755.1 Actinomycetota bacterium | reverse complement strand
TGGGCACCTCAGATATGTGGGATTTTCCGGTGGCACGTCAGGTCTGTACGGGCAGTGGCATCATTCCTGTTGATCAACATGACGGTCGCCCAGCGTTGAAGGCAGCGCGCGAAGCAATCCGCAATGGCGAGTGCGTTCTTATTTATCCTGAAGGCGACGTGAAGATAAATGCAGAAGCGTCACCTCGCGATTTTCGTCCCGGTGCTGCCGGCCTTGCTAAGGCTGGCGATGTCACTGTTGTGCCGATTGCACAGCATGATTCGCGCAAACTGGGTAACGGATCTGTATTACGAAGTATCGTGATGGCCTTTGCCGCCGTGTTCCGCCGTCCAAAAATTGAAATGCGTGTTGGCACGCCAGTGCTTCCAGCAGCATTGGCAGATTTGACCCATCCAGAGGTAAACACACTTCTTGAGGAACGACTTCGCCTTACCTGGAGAGCAATCCCCAAGTAAGGCGAAGTGACGTCCCTGTTGCCTGCACTTTACGGTTTTGTGACAGGTACTTTTACGAAAACCGCGTGTGCGGCCGCTGTTGAACTACCTTCAACATTCTTGGCTTTAACCAAGACGGTGAGGTATTTCCCTTGATCTGCTGGAACCACGGTATGTTGTGAGCTGGTGGCGCCGTTAATCTTTTGGCAGTGCATCGCCGAGGTAAACGAGGTTGTTCCTGCTGGCACTGCGGATGCGCATCGATACCACTGCACTGAGGTCGTGGCCTCTGGGATCGCTGACCAGGAGCCCGATGTTGCACGCACAACAGTACCTACCTTTGCCGACCCTGAGACCTTCGGTGAAGACTTTGCTGTTGGCTTGGTTCCAGGCACTCGAACGCTCTTGGCTGACGCTTGGACGACGCCTTGTGAGTTCTTAGCAGTGACTAGGGCCGTCAGAAACTTACCTTGGTCGGCCGCAACGATCTTGTAACTGGCTTTCGTTGCGCCATTAACCTTGACGCATTTCATGGTGTCGGTAAACGCGGCAAGCTTTGCAGCAACAGCCGTGTCACATCGGTACCACTGCACCGATATTGCTGCGACCGGGTTGGCTTTCCATGAACCAACGTTGGCGGTGACTACAGTGCCCTTAGCAACTGTCCCTGCAACCCTGGGTGCAGATTTCACTGACGGCAGTGTTGCTAGCGGAACACGAATGGAATTGGAACTCGACATAGTTGAGCCCAATCGATTCGAGGCAGTAACCAACATGGTGAGGTACTTACCTTGATCCGCCAGGACAACTTTGTACTGAACTTTCGTTGCACGAGCAATCTTTGAACAGTTCGATTTCGGTGGCAAAGTGGCCAGACCAGCAGACACCTTGTTGTCACAGCGATACCACTGCTGTGTCGTTGAGGCAATCGGATCTGCCAGCCATGTTCCACGTGTTGACGACAGCGAATTGTTTTGTTGAGCATTGCCAGAAATCGTCGGGCGTGCCTTGAGCCGTGGCTTGAACGGTGCGGGAGCGGCAGCAGCAAACGGCGAGAAACTCGTTGTCACTCCACACACCTGGCCATTCACGTAACTTTGTCCCGGAAGATCCACCCATTGACCACCGGTGTAGTGATACAAGTGGTCGGTAGGTGCGCCGTCGATGCATAGCGTGATGCTTCCCGTAACTCCAACCAGTTTGATGTCAACAAACTTTGTCGAGTTGGTGACAATAAATGGTGTAAACGAACTCTGCTCAGGGTTCGAAGTGGGAGTAATAGTTGCGGTAGCTTCGCCACCAATACCTGCGAAGACAAATCTAATGCTAGGTAGCTTGTCCGTTGCTGGAATAGTTCCTTCATCCAGACCGGCAGGTATGCGGGCAACTTCAGAGTTTGGCGTTGTCCCTTGTGAGACATGCGGTGTCAACCGAGTCCATAGCGCAAACAGTGTGATGTCGTTTGTTACTCCAGGCGTGTATGGAAATGAAACTGCCTCGCCACCGTCAGTTGCAGACCATCCAGAAAATTCGTAGCCCGCCCGAGTCGGTGAATCGGGAGCACCCTGAACATCGCTACCAGTTAGGAATGAAGCGTCCTGTACGGCAGAACCTCCCTTTGAATTGAAATGAACTGAATTTGTGTTCGGATTCCACTTAGCGTAAAAGTGACCATCATTGTCATGATCCCAACGCGATATTTGATTTGCGTAGGAGTCGTTGTCATACCAACCCGCAAAGGAGTAACCAGCTTTTGTCGGTGCGGTCGGGAATTCGATACGTCCACCGATGATGTTGGTTGCAGAGACCTCGCTGCCGCCCATTGAATCGTATATCGCTTGATACGTGCGAGGCGATGAATTTGGGTACAAGGTTAAGTTGGCCGAATCTGCTACGGATAGCGGGAAGCTTTCAATCGCTCCTCCGAGGCTCGTTGACCAACCCAACCAATCATTAGCGTAAAGCGTGTGTTGAAATGGTGAATTTGTGAGCTCAATTGGACCCGCGAATGTTACGGAAACCAAGGAATGAGTGTAGATAAATGCGTCGTTTCCAATTTGGAGGGTGTTTGCAACTCGTGGCTGAAATGTCACAGTTTCCAGAGAGGTGTCATAGAACGCAGTACTTTCGATCACTTCAACTGTTCCAGGTATTGAGATAGATGTCATTGGCGCCCACGTGAACGCACCACCACTAATGTGTTTGAGTCCCACGGGTAAGTCGATGTTGGCGATTTTTGTGGCTTCGAACCCGTACGAGTTGATCAAAGTGAGTTGGCTGCCGGTTTCAAATGTGACTCCCGTAATGTTTCGATGCGAGAAAGATGCGAATCCAATCTCGGTTACATCAGCAGGAATGACCACTTGTCCAGCACAGTCAGCGCTGGAAGATGTCACCACGTGTTCTTCGATGAGGAATGTTCCGCCTAAAGAGCAATTGACTGTAGTCACGATTCTTTGATGCCATCGAGGGTACAAAGAACCACCGGCAGGGTTAGTGATAGACAAAGGAAATGTCACAACGGGTCCATCAGCACTGAGCGACCATCCAAGCCAGGTGAAGTCCGTTTTGTTGATGGATCCTGGGGACGAATCCAAGTTAGTGGGTCCCTGGAAAATGAGAGCAGTCAAATTTGAACTTTTGGTAAAGGCACCATCGCTTATGGAAAGGTTTGAATTTGTTCGCTGGGCAAAGGTGACAGTTTCTAGTGCACTGCCGTAAAAAGCATTTGCTGCGACGTATTGAACACTTGCAGGAATTGTTATTGTTTTAAAAGTGGAGTAGGTAAATGAACCATTGCTGATAGTTGTCAAACCATCGGGAAGAACTACCGATGCGACATTTGTGAACTCAAATGCCCAATTGGAAATTGTTGTCAATTGGCTAGCTGGCTCGAATGAGATACTCGCAATAGATCGGCGTGAGAACGAACCACTTCCAATCTCAATCACATCGGCAGGAATCACGAGTGAACCCGAGCAATCACCCGTTGATGTAGTGATGATGTGATCAACAATCGTGAAGTTGCCACTTGTCGAACATGAAACAGTGCGGGTATCAGCTGCGGCTGGAGATGCCGGCAATACGAGCGCCCCAGCAACAAAGGCGAACCCCACGATAAGGCTCAAGAGTTTCTTTGAGACAGTGCCTATTTTGGTCAACAAATCAAACATGATTTCCCCTATTTTGGAATAACAATCCATTTCTGGAACATCATAACAAAACTCGGGATGAGGACAAGCAGAAAATCAAAGTGTCTGGCTTCGGGGGTGAATAGACTTTGGACATGGCGGACAAAAAGAACTCTGAAAACAGCAATGGAAAGAACTACGATCTGGATGCTGGTGGACGACTATCCGCCTACACGACTCGTAATCGTGCCGCCCTTATTAAATCGGCCCAAGAAGTTCTAGCCGAATACGGATTAAATGCCACTATTGAACAATTGGCCTCGCATTCCCGAGTTTCGCCCACGACTATTTATAACCACTTTGGCAATAAAGAATCATTATTGAGCGAGGCTCTTGAACAGGCTTGGCGTGAGTGGGTCATTTGGGCATACGAAGGTAATCCGATAGGTCAAGATCTACAGTCCATGATTGATGTATGTCGAAAATTGTTGCGAGCAAAACAGACACATCCACAAATGGCGAAAATTCTGCAAAGGACACTGGACAATCCATCATTTGTGATTAATGCAGTCAACGTGATTTCGAAAGCAGATCTCAAAACTGTTACTGAAAAGGAAGGCTTTGCAACCAGCAACTTTGAAGAGCAGGCCTACCTGTGGGCCTATTCTCTCGCTGGAATATTCCACCGCGTATATGTCACTGAGGATGCTACGCCGGAGCAAGCCGATAAATTGCTTGAACTCAGTCTTCAAATGCTAGATGTAAGCAAAGCAAAGGCGAAAAAAATTATCTCCCGCCCAGTTGAGGTTCCGCAAAAAAGGTGAATTAATTTTCCGGGGTTTTTCGCACACGTTGGCGATTGCGTGGCGGACGACTGTCAGTCTTCTTTTCACCAGCTGGTGCGTCAGTCCGCGTTGCGGGCTTTATCGAACCCGAGTGTGAACCGGACGACTTCTTTGCTGGCGGACGTGAACCGCGTGACTTATCACCGTTGCTGCGGCCACCTGAGCTTTGGCTCTTATTGCGGCGCTGGCCGGTTTCACCGAGATCTTCAACCTTTTCAGCAGACAGGCCTTCACGCGTTTGCGATGCGCCTGGAAGTTTTCCGGTGACATTCGTTGGAATGTTCAGACCGCTGTAAAGATGATCACTAGACGAATAAGTTTCGATTGGGTCATTGAATGCCAACCCAAGCGCGCGGTTGATCATTTGCCAACGAGCGGTGTCTTGCCAATCGACCAGAGTGATTGCCACACCAGAATTGCCAGCGCGACCTGTGCGACCAATGCGGTGCACGTAAGTTTTTTCGTCGTCTGGGCATTCGTAGTTAATAACATGGGTGACATCAGCGACATCGATACCGCGTGCTGCAACATCAGTTGCCACAAGCACATCAATCTTGCCGCTTCGGAACGCACGTAGTGCTTGCTCGCGAGCACCTTGACCAAGATCGCCGTGAACTGCGGCACTTGCAAAGCCACGAGCAGCTAAATCATCAGCAAGATTGCCGGCTACACGCTTCGTGCGACAGAAAATCATGGTCAAGCCGCGACCTTCAGCTTGCAGAACACGAGCAACAACCTCAACCTTGTCCATTTGATGCGCACGCCACACATGCTGTTCGATTGCATCGACTGTTGACGTATCACTCATCGGATCAACAGCACGAATGTGTGTTGGCTGAGTCATGTAGCGACGAGCAAGAGCCACAATCTGGCTTGGCATGGTGGCACTAAACAACATGGTCTGACGGCTTGCCGCAGTTTTGCTCACCAACGTTTCAACATCAGGTAAGAAACCCATGTCCAACATTTCGTCTGCTTCATCAAGAACAAGAACGCGAACAGCACTCAAGTCCAAGTAACCCTGCTTGTTCAAGTCGATCAGACGACCTGGTGTACCCACAACAACTTCAATGCCCTTGCCGAGCGCTTCAATTTGTGGTTCGTAAGATTTGCCACCATAAACACTGAGCACGCGCGCACCAGTGTTCTTGCTGGCCTTCTCTAAATCACTGGCAACCTGAATTGCCAATTCGCGAGTAGGCACAATTGCGAGTGCCTGTGGTTTGCCGGCATTCTTAAAATCTGACCATTCATCACTTTGTGACGTGACCATCTGGGCGAGCAACGGAATACCAAAACCAAGGGTCTTGCCAGTGCCAGTTTTAGCCTGACCAATCAGGTCAGCACCGCTCATAGCAAGTGACAATGTCATCTCTTGAATTGGAAAAGCTTCGACAATGCCGTTATCGGCTAACGCGGAAACAATCTTTGGGGGAACGCCGAGATCGGCAAATGTAGTGATAAGAACTCCTGAAACTAACGGTGGCAACACGACTAACTGCGTGGCCGACTTCCATCGTACCCGTTATGTGGCATAACTTAGACGGTGTGACTAGCCCAGCAGTTGTAGACCTACTCGGTGCCCTTGCCTATGGGGAATTAGTAGCATTTGAGCGCATTGCCGCTGATGCTACCCATGCACCCACACTTGAAGACAAGATTTCGCTGGGAAAGATGGCCGACGCTGAGTTTCGCCACTTCGAGCAAATTTCCACCCGATTGACGCAACTGGGTGTTGAACCAAGCGTTGCGATGGAACCTTTCGTCGATGCGCTCAACGCTTTTCACAACAACATGGAGCCACGTGACTGGCTCGAAGGTTTATTGAAGGCATACGTGGGCGATGGAATTGCCGCAGATTTCTATCGAGAGATTTCGATTCATCTCGATCCCGAAACGGCAACATTAGTCAACGAAGTACTGTCAGACGTCGGCCACGCACAATTTGCCATCGACCACATCAAAAGCGCAATCACCGAAGATCCCAAAGTTGCTGGGCGACTTGCACTATGGGGACGTCGCTTAATGGGCGAAATGATTTCACAAGCATCCGTAGTTGCCGGAACACGTCCAGCACTCCAAGAAGTATTTCTTAACCCACCAGATGGTTCGGCACCAATGGGTGCAACTGAACTCACATCAATGGTGAATCGATTAACCGTTGGTCACGCCCGACGCATGGATGTAATTGGATTAGCTAGCTAATCCAATTACATCAAATAGATACTGTGCTTTTTGTTGTGCAGCGTGGCTGCACAAAGTTGGATTAGCTAGCTAGTCCAACTTGCATCTAATAGATACTGCGCTTTTTGTTGTGCAGCTTTGTTGCGCAACTGAGGATTCGTTAGTTTGCGAAGCCGACTTTGCCGGTTTGTGCGGCGCCAACTTCAACGAATGCAATTTTGTCGCCTGGTACGTGAATGGTGCGACCTTTGTCGTCTGTGAGTGTGAGCAGCTCGCCGCTCTTGATTGCTGCATCGACTAGCTTGCTGATTTCTTTGGGAGCTTCGGTGCTTTCGAGGACTACTTCACGGCCTGCGTGCTGAATGCCAATTCGAATTTCCATGTGAACTCCCATTGTCGTAATGCGTTGCCTTAACTCTATGTGGTGCTTATGTCGTGTGTGATCTGGATAGGGGTGTGTGGCTGTGCCGTCAGCGAACACACTTGGCATTTAGCTGGGGAATGTCCGCAGCCCTTCCCAACCAAGGTATGTGATTCCACTGATTGCTTTCTCGCGGCTGACTGGGCGGCCAAGTCGGATCCATCTCCAAGCTGCTGCTTGCGCCATTCCGCAAAGTCCTGCGGCCAAAATATTTGCTTCGCCGCTGGTCAGTCCAGTTTCATTGGCGATTTCTCGGCCGACGATGCGGGCTAGTTGTGAAATCAAATCATCAAGGCGTGCACTCACGTCGGCGTCCTGGGTGAAATCGGATTCAAAGATGAGGCGGTAGCTTTTGTCAGCGTCGTCAACGGCAGCAAAGTAAAACCCAACTGCGGCTTCGAGTCTCTTGACGTTAAATGATTCTCGGGCAATGGCTTGGCTAATGCCTGCCACAACTTGTTCAACACTGTCATCAAGTAGGCCAAGGTAGAGTTCGCGTTTTCCATCAAAGTGTTGGTACACAACTGGCTTTGTGACTCCGGCGCGTGCCGCAATGTCATCCATTGAGGCTTGGTGGTAACCCTTGTCGACAAACACATCCATCGCTGCTTCAAGCAGCATCGTTTTGCGGTCACTTTTTTGGGTGCTGGCCAGAGCGATTACGGGCGCTGCATCATTGGAGCTCATGCCACAAAGCCTATGAGTCAAAGAAATACAGTTCATGACAGTGTGTGAGGAAACTTCGACCCCGTTATCGCGAATCGTTTGCAATAGACGTCCAAAGTGCCCCCGGTGGGAACAAGTTGGTGAAAAACACGGTTGGATAGGACATACGAAATAAGGAGTTCCATGTCATTGCCACCTTTGGTTGAACCAGCCGCAGAATTAACCGTTGATGAAGTGCGTCGCTACAGCCGCCACTTGATCATCCCTGACGTCGGTATGTCCGGTCAGAAGCGTCTCAAGAATGCTCGCGTTTTATGTATTGGTGCTGGTGGCCTGGGAAGTCCAGCGCTGATGTACTTGGCGGCAGCGGGAGTTGGCACCTTGGGCATTGTGGAATTCGACACCGTTGATGAGTCGAACCTGCAACGACAGATCATTCATCGTCAGAGCACCATTGGTCAGTCCAAGGCCGAAAGTGCTGCCTCTGTTGTGCGTGACATCAATCCGTACGTGAATATTGAAATTCACGAAACCCGTCTTGATTCTTCGAATGTGTTGGAACTTTTTGCACAGTATGACTTGATTGTTGATGGCACAGATAACTTTGCAACTCGCTACCTAGTCAATGACGCATGCGTGTTGTTGAACAAGCCATACGTGTGGGGTTCGATTTACCGATTCGATGGTCAAGCGTCAGTGTTCTGGTCCGAGCATGGTCCTTGCTACCGCTGCTTGTACCCCGAGCCGCCGCCCCCTGGCATGGTCCCATCGTGTGCTGAAGGTGGCGTGCTCGGTGTGTTGTGTGCATCGATTGGCTCAATCCAGGTCAATGAAGCAATCAAAGTGTTGACCGGTATTGGTGAGCCACTCGTTGGTTCGCTCATGGTTTATGACGCACTCGAAATGACGTACCGCAAGATCAAGGTGCGCAAGGATCCTAACTGTGCAATTTGTGGTGAGAACCCGACAGTGACTGAACTAATCGATTACGAAGCGTTCTGTGGCGCGGTTTCCGAAGCTGCTGCAGATGCAGTTGTTGATTCAACAATTAACGTGAAGCAACTCAAGGAAATGCTTGATGCGCGCGAACGTGGCGAAAAAGATTTCGTGCTGATTGATGTTCGTGAACCAGGTGAGTATGAAATTGTCAGCATTCCAGGTGCAATCTTGATTCCGAAGAATGAATTCCTGATGGGGAACGCTCTTGAAAGTTTGCCGCAGGACAAGCAAATTGTTCTGCACTGCAAAGTTGGCGGACGTTCGGCTGAAGTTCTTGCTGTTGTGAAGGATGCAGGCTTTAAAGACGCAATTCATGTGGGCGGCGGAATTGTTGCCTGGGTTAATCAGATCGAACCTGAAAAGCCTTCTTATTAAGAATTACAGGTCAGAGGTTCGCTGAAGGTTTTGGAAAGCCAACCATCCTGGGATGGTTGGCACCCAGAATGTCCATACGCGGAACACCAAAGTTGCTGATACTGCAATGCCGCCGTCAATTCCTGCGGCGGTAAGTCCTGCTGCGAGCGCAGCTTCAACAGCACCAAGTCCACCTGGTGTGGGTGCCGCTTGGGCAACTACTGAACCGGCCAAGTACACAAGTGAAATTGCGGCGATGCTGGCATCGGGTGTGAATGCGCGCACTGATGCAACTAGACATGCGCAATAAGAAACGTTCAACAGCACAACTCCAAGAACCCCTGTACTTAACTTCAAGGGCTGGTTTCCAAGGCTCGTTAGGCGTGGAATTACTTGCGCAAAAATTGGTGTGACGCGTGCAGATACGAGCGCACGAATATTTGGAATCGCTAACAGCACAGAAACAATCAGTGCAACAACAACGAACACCAGGATCGCGGTGCGTGGTGGACGGAAAGCAAGATCCTTTGACGTGCCCGCAACGATCACCGTGAGTAGCAACAAGCTGACGTGACTAAACAGTGCCATGACCTGTGCAACGGCAACACTTGCGCCCGCCAGTGCAGAATTCAACCCTTGGCGTGACAAGTACCGAACGTTGATTGCGACTGAGCCAAGTGTGGGTGGAGCTACGAGTGTGGCAAATGATGCCGCCCACTGTGCTTGGAAAGTTTTCCAGAATGAAAGGCGCTCAGGGACAACGCCCATCAGTGACAACGTAGCTGCAACGTAGGTCAACACAGAGAATCCAAGAGCGACTGCAACCCAGCGCACGTCGGCTGTACCAAATAGCGTGATCAGGTTGACTTTGGCCATCTGAGTGAGCAGCAGATATCCAGCGAGTGTGCCTGCGGCAATTGTGATGATTGATTTCGGCTTAAGCCGTTCAATTTCAACCTGCTCAATGTCACCTTCGGGAAGCAACGGCAACAGGCCAGCACGAAGTGCGCTGAGTAAATCGCGATTGTCCTTCAGTAAGTGTCGAGTTGGTGTGGACAATGCAACGGGCTGGAGCGCTGGAAGTGCACGCGCCAAAATTAAATCTCCAAGTACAACTCGTCCAGCAGCGATGGCACGATCGGGACCAGCCAGCATGCTCAAGCTGACGAGCGCTTCTGCAATATCAATGCGCAACAGCACATCGGATGCTGCGATGGCACCTTGCTCGACATGTGTGATGTAGACCTTGCCATCGTTACCCAGCAAGAAGTTTTCAGCAGTCAGTTCGCGGTGGGCCAGTGCAACAGACTGTAGGTCGCGAACAATTTCCCACGCACCGGCAAGTTCAGCGTCGCCAAGCCCTTGGGGTAATTCGCTGAATGGGCGACCTGCAATGTGTTCAAAGGCCAGGACAGCTGCATCAGGACCAACTTCGGCCACGCTAATGAGATGTGGTGTTGGAATGCCTGCAGTGGACATTGCCCAACTATTCAGCGCAGTGTGCTCAAGTCGTCGCCGCATGGATGTTGCTGAACCAGTATCGTCACGGAGTCGAAGTGAACGATAAATCGCGGTTCCCAAACCGGCACCTTCAAGGTCACGGTCCAGCACAATCAAATCCAGGCGCTGCCCGTCCGTTGTTGTGGCGTCATATCGGCGACCTGATTCCAAACCTTCGGCGGCATGCAGCCGCGTCAGTGGATGACCAATACTTTCGAGTGTGTACGCAATATCGCGGCCGTCAGGTCGTGTGGTGTCTGTTCCGAGGACATACCGGATGAACAACCCAATTGACCAACCAGCAAGTACAGAAATACCGAGACCCGCGGCGGTCACGCCACCGCTGATGATGTCTGCAAGTGCGATGGACGCCAATACAACAACGGCGATGACATTCCATCGAGGTCGAGACATCAGGCGGGCAACTGTCGTGAATGACGCAAGACCACCAATCAAAATATTGAAAGGAACTGCAGCATTGTGATTCTTTGTTCCCGCAAAAGCCATGATCAGTCGATCGGACCCAAACTTGACCAGCGACCATGAGGCCAAACTCAAAGTCAACATCGTGATTAACAGACCGCCGATTGATTCGATCAACTGACGTCCGCGTTTACGAACTACTAAATCGACGCCCGCCACAATCGGGAAAACAAGAGCACCAAAACCTGAAACCAGGTTGGCAATCAAGATCAGAAAACTTGGCAAGCGGCTGGCGCCGGCAGTGATGTCCTGGTCGATGCCAGACGTTGTACTTTGCGCCACATATGCGAGCAGTCCAACCACAACGATTGCAACAAGTGCGAGGGCGCCGCGTGCGAGGTCGCCAGGGCGACGAAGACGTTTGTCAGGATCGGCGGTCACAAGGGGAGTCGTGTATGACATCTGTTCCGCCTTTCTGAGCCGAGGAATTGCAGTCGTCACTTCCTGTCTAATCTTGCCCTGTATTGGGCGCAAGTGCTAAAACACAGTGAAATGTCAGGTGCTCGTGGTGGAATTGGTGCAATGACTCAATTAATCCTGAACCGCGACCCGTTACCTGCATATGTCGAGCCAGTGCTTGATGCGGATCAGATGCGCGTTGTGAATCATCGTTCAGGTGCGATGCGTGTTCTAGCTGGTCCGGGGACTGGCAAGACGACGACGTTGGTCGCTGCCATGGCAGGTCGCTTATCAGGTTCGGATGCGTTAAAACCAGAACAAGTTCTTGGTTTGACGTTTGGGCGTCGCGCTGCACTTGATTGGCGTGATCGAGTGACAGCAGCAGTTGGCGGCGGTGTTGTTCCTGAGATTAAAACATTTCATTCATTTTGTTATGGGTTGGTGCGCGAGTTCACACCTGAAGCACTTTACGAATCAGAATTACGACTTTTATCCGGACCAGAACAAGAAGCACGTGCACGGGAACTTTTTACGGCAGCGATTAGTGACGGTCGTTTGAATTGGCCAACAGAACTCATGCCAGCCGTAGGTACTCGAGGACTGTCCGAGGAAGTGCGCGCAGTGATGTCACGTGCGCGTTCTCATGGACTGGATCCGGACGAACTTGAATTTTTGGGTCGCACAGTTAATCGTGAGACCTGGCAGGCAATTGGTTCGTTTATGGACGAATACCTTGACGCTCTCGATTCGGCAAGCGAACTTGATTACACCGAACTTATTCATCGCGCCGCGTTGCTAAGCCACGATCCGGAAGTACAGAAGTGGCTGCATACCAAATACAAAGCCATTTTTGTTGACGAGTATCAGGACACAGATCCTGGTCAGGTTGCCCTTCTGAAAGCGATGGTGAATGCATCAACAAGTTTGATTGTTGTTGGTGATATTGATCAGGCTATTTATGGATTCCGTGGTGCAGACGAAACTGGCATTAGAAATTTTGCGGATGATTTTTCATCGATATTCACCTCACCTGTTGAGGATGTTGTTCTGCAAAACTGTCGTCGTTTTGGACCCGTTATTCGCGAAGCCGCAAGTGCGATTATTCGCGAACAACGTCCAGCTGGTATCGCCAAGAAAGTTCTTGATGCACATCGAACTCCCAAGTGTCATGCGGCAACTGACGGCGCAATCAAACTGCTGACCTTTGATTCGGATGGCGCGCAAGCGGCGCACATTGCAGACACGTTGGTACGTGCCAACTCGCAGCACAGTTTCAAATGGTCTGACATGGCTGTAATTGTGCGCTCAGCATCAACGTCAATTCCCATGTTGCAGCGGGCAATGGTCGCAGCCGGAATCCCCGTCGAAATTGCGGCGGACGAAATCCCAATTCACCAAGATCCGGCAGCCATCCCATTGCTGCAGATACTTCGTGTTGTCGACGATGCAAAATATCTCACAGCAGACGTTGCTGTCAGCATTCTCACCGGCCCGCTAGTCCATGTGGACCCGGTCGATCTGCGACGCTTTGGGAAATACTTGCGTACTCAAGATCGTTCCGAAACACGTGCTCCGCGACCTTCAATGTGGCTATTAGCGCAGGCATTGGATGCGCCCGAATCAGTTTTAGATGTGCCGCCAGGTCAACATGATGCTGTTCGACAAGCCGTAACAACAATCGGCGAACTAATTCGTGGTGCACGCAGTGTCTTGAACAAGGGCGGAACACCGCACGAAGTTTTGTGGCACATCTGGCAAGGCACGGACTTGCCAACAACACTTGAGCGTCAGGCTCTCGGTTATGGTCAAGCAAGTTTGCGGGCTAATCGTGATCTCGATGCAATCGGCGCACTTTTTGATTTAGCAAGCCGCTTTGCGGCGCGTGGGCGCAGCCGCGATCTCACAGACTTCCTCTTCGAACTTCAGTCTCAACAAATTCCAGCAGAGTCACTTGCGGAAAACGACACACGTGCAGATTGTGTTCGGCTACTGACCGCTCATCGAGCCAAAGGTCTGCAGTGGAAACTCGTAGTTGTTGCGGCCGTCCAAGAAGACATGTGGCCGGACTTGCGTTCACATCAAACTTTGTTGCAGGCCGAGCGCATCGGTAAGCGCGAAGAACTCATGCCCCCAACAGTTCGTGAGCGACTAGCTGAAGAACGTCGCTTGTTCTATGTAGCTATCACGCGCGCCATGGAAGAACTCATCATCACTGCAGTTGACACCTCATCCGATTCAGACGGCTCGGTACCTTCACGATTTCTAGATGACATCAAACCCAATCCACGACCTGGTGAAACACTTGCGCCGACTCCGGGAATTGAACGCACACATGTCAGCGGTCGACCAGCACGCCCATTAAGCGTTGACGGTGTGATTGCTGGACTTCGTCGCACGTTGGGCAATCCGCAGGCATCGGATGGTCTTAAGCGTGCTGCTGCACAAGCGTTAGCCGAATTGATAAAACGCCAACCGAATGTTTTTTCCCACGCACATCCAGATGCGTGGTGGGGAGCACGTGAAATAACCCGTAACGAACGTGGCCCTGCGCAACCTTTGTATTTATCGCCTTCGTCCATACGCAATCTTGAAAAATGTTCAATGCGTTGGTTCCTTGAACACGAAGTGAAAGCCCAGAAAGAATCGGGTACACCAGCATTGTTTGGTACCGCACTTCATGCGATTGCTCAGGGGCTGCAAACCGGGCAAGTGCAATCAAATATTGAGGACATCAACTCGCACTTGGACAAGTTGTGGCCCGCGATGGGATTTGAAGCTCAGTGGCATGCCGATGGCGAACGCGCACAAGCTGAAGAAGTTTCTGAACGATTGCTCAATTGGATGGACGAACACGGCCAGACTGAAGGAATTGCTGAATCCAAGTTGGTTTATGAAACTATTCTTGCTGTCCCGCAGACAGACGGCACTATTCGCGAAGTGCAAGTCAAGCTGAATGGTCGCGCCGATCGAATTGAATTTACGGCCGACGGTGTCGTGATTTATGACTTCAAAACACAGAACAAAAAGGTCGAACCAAAAGACTTACCGACCGACATTCAGCTCGCTATGTATGCCATGTTGATGCAGAGCGGTCAATACGAAGAAGCCGATACCGTCAAACAACTTTCACCAGATCAAGTTGTGAAAGGTGCAGCACTGGTCATGCTTCGCATTCAACGCAAGGGCGATGAACCGTTTCCGCTCGAGCAGTACGTCACCGCTGACGAACATGATGCGAACTCGTTAGTTCCACTACGCGAGCGAATTGGTACTTCGGCACTCAATATTCTCGATGAACGATTTGAAGCACGCGATGACAACGAGAACCACTGCAACTCGTGCTCAGTGCGCCTAATGTGCCCGGCAAAACCAGAAGGAAGGCAGGTGCTCTAATGAACCATGCTGACCTGAAAGCACAACTCATCAAGATCCTTGAGTTCACACCATCTGAAGAACAGATGACGGCGATTACTGCACCCCTTGAACCGGGCATGATTGTTGCCGGCGCTGGAACAGGTAAGACCACAGTGATGTCCGCGCGCATCATCTGGCTGATCATGACAAAGCAAGTGTCACCGGATCGAATCTTAGGACTGACGTTTACCACTAAGGCCGCGCATGAATTGATGACCCGCGTGCGCAAGATGCTGAAACCAGCACTTGCGATTATTTCGGAAACCCCGGGAGATTCGGATCTTGGTGAACCAATCATTTCTACGTACAACTCTTTTGGCTCACGTTTGCTGAAGGAACATGCGTTGCGCCTCGGTGTCGAACCGGATGCACGTGTCGTTGTCGATGCGACTCGTTTTCAACTTGCCATGCGTGTTGTGACAAATACCAAGCTGCCCCTTGGCATGTTGGGATTCAACCCGCAAAATGCCGTCGAAGGGATGCTTGCCCTCGACGAAAACTGCGCCAATTACATGATTGATCCACATGCGGTTATTGCAGATGACGAAGCTCGTATCGCTAACATCCTTGCGTCAGGGGACACAAAAGCGACACCGATGGAAGTTATGGCCACATGTCATGAACGAATTGCGCTCGCAAAGCTGGTCCTAGATTTTCGTCAAGCAAAAATCGATAACGGCATCATTGACTACGCTGACCAGATTCGACTTGCTGCGCAGGCAGCTCAGGCGTCAACTGAAATGTGCGAGTTGGTGCGCGAGCAGTACCAGGTAGTTCTGCTCGACGAGTATCAAGATACGTCAGTGTCACAGAAAGTCCTTCTCACTTCGCTGTTCGGAGGTGGGCACCCAGTTATGGCTGTAGGTGATCCGTGCCAAGCAATTTATGGCTGGCGTGGTGCCGAAGTGAGCAATATGGAAAATTTTGCGACAGACTTCGCTCATTCGAATGGTTCACAGGCGCACACCTATTCACTGGCAACGAATCGTCGTTCGGGTGTAAATATTCTGTCGGCTGCAAACGACATGAGCGGTTCGTTGCGTCTCATTCACCGCTCGATTAACGAATTGATTTCGGGTCGCGATGACTTGCCACCGGGTGAGGTGCACACCACGCTGCAGCAGACTGTTGCCGATGAAGTTGAGTGGATTGCAGAGCAGGTTGCAGCACTCGAAGGCACCGAAAAATCATGGAGTGACATTGCTGTTCTGATTCGTGCGCGCAAGAACACCGGACTTTATGTTGAAGCACTGGAAAAGCTGAATGTTCCCATCCAAGTAGTTTCTGCGGATGCACTGGCTGAGTTACCTGAGGTGCGCGAAATTCTCAGCTATTTGGAAATCATTGCCGATCCTGCAGCCAACCCCGCACTGGTTCGTATCTTGATGAGTCCACGCTGGAATGTGGGAATGCGCGATATGGCATTGCTCGGACGTCACGCAAACTCGCTTGCACCGCGCAACATCGATTCAGATTCCATTGAACTTCAGCTCGCGCAGGTTGCCGCTGACGTTGACTCAGTTGAAGCGGTAAGCCTGCTGGATGCCCTCGAGCTCGCTAATGAGCAGAACACATTCCACTATTCACGTGAAGCACTCGATCGCTTCGGTGCACTTTCCGCCGAACTGCGCGACTTGCGTCGGTACGCCGGCGATAGTGCCATAGACGTCATCAATCGCATAGTGCGTGTCAGTGGTATTGGAATCGAAGCGATGTCACGTCAGATGGCCGAAGGAAATTCACGCTTTGATCGCATTGCGGCGCTGTTAGATGTGGCCGGCGACTTCCGTAGCATCGAAGGCGACTCGACAGTGCATGCTTTCTTGCGATATCTGCGTGACGGTGAGCGATTCAATAAGACACCCGACAGTACGGTCACTATTCGCGAAAATGCAGTTGTCATCATGACAATTCATCAATCAAAGGGCCTTGAGTTCCCAGTTGTTGTGCTCCCAGAAATGACCGAAGGGGTTTTCCCAAGCACCAACACCAAGGAAGGTCACTGGCCAACGTCGTCAAAGAAAATCCCAGCGTCGCTGTTGCCAAAGTCTCTTGATCCCAACGAGTTCCTATTTCCGAACGACAAGGGCTACCGCGCGACCGATTACACCGCCTATAAAAAATCGATTAAGGCTATGCGCACCCTCGACGAACGTCGTCTTGCATATGTTGCAATCACTCGTGCGGAACATAAAGTCATTGCCAGTGCTTCCTGGTGGGGTCCTACCCAGAAAGACCCACGCGGACCCAGTGAATTTATGCGCAGTTTGCATGCACAGGCGACGCATCCTGGTGAATGGGCAGAAAAACCAGAAGACAATGCTGTCAATCCATTGAAGGAAGGGCGCGCGTTTAAGGCGTGGCCGATTCCTGTCGATGACGCAGTTCTTTCGGCTATTGCCGAACAGGGCAATCTTGTGCGCGCGGCTCTCGGTGGGGACCTTTCAAATGACCAACTCAGTGACGAAGAAGATTTCTTGGTACAAGAGTGGAACGCCGACATTGAAGCGTTGCTTTCGCAAATCGCATCAGCCCAAAGCGACACCCGGGTTGTCCAATTGCCTGAAAGTCTGACCGTCAGCAATATCATTTCGCTAACTCAAGACCCCGAAGGTTTCGCACGCGCACTGATTCGTCCAATGCCGCGCAAGCCGTCGCCCGCAGCAAGCCGAGGAACTGCTTTCCATGTGTGGGTCGAGCACTACTTCGATCAACCAGCCCTATTGGACATTGACGATCTGCCGGGTTCCGTAGATGCGGACATCTACACCGACGATCAACTCTCGGCCTTGAAAGAAGCATTCACAAATGGACCGTTTGGTCAGCGGATGCCCCGCGAATTGGAGCTTCCTTTTGCTCTCGTTGTCGGTGGTCGCACCTGGCGAGGACGAATTGACGCGGTATTCAATGGTTCGCTTTCTGATCCAGCTGATTCAACCCGTTACCTAGTTGTGGACTGGAAAACAGGCCGCGCGGGATCAGCCAACGAGTTGCAATTGAACTTGTACCGACATGCTGTTGCAAGTGCGTTAAATGTTGATGCGGAGTGTGTTGAGGCCGCTTTCTATTATGTGCTCGACGATGTCGTTACCGAACTTGCTGAACCGTTAACTCTTGAAGCATTGACCGCTCTAGTATCCGCTTCGAGCTAGTCGACGAGTTCTGTACTAAGCGCACAGTGGTCGCTGATTGCAAGCGCCTGACTGCTTGATGAAGCACGCGCGAACTTCACGCTTTCGTCGGAAAAGCCACGAGCCAAAATGTGATCGAATTGAACCTTCGGTCCAAAGGTTGGGTACGTCGCAACTTTGGCTAAAGAATCCCAGCGCGTAATTCGTGTGGGTAAATTTCCCGGCAAATTGAAGTCGCCGAGAATCAGGCTTCGAGTTTCGGGCATCTGCTTTGCTAATTGGCGAAGTTGTTTGACGTTGTAGCCAGGAACAAAACTTAAATGTGTGGTCGCAACAGTGACTGTGCCAGACGGTGCAGTGATGTCGGCGACGATGGCGACCCTAGGTTCGTCAGCAACTTTGATAAATCGAGGACGCGGCATGGACGGGATTAAGAGCGGTAAAGAAATCGGTGCGGCAGTGAATCGCACAACCCGTATGTTCGACATGGGCCAACGACTTGCGAGTCCCACGCCGTAAAAACTTGCTGAATTCTCGGAATCAGCACTTTCCGAATGACTATGGCTACTCGTGTGTTCATCTCCAGCGTCTATCCATGATTCACCTGGCGTTCCGACTATCGCAGGAGCGAAATACCAATAGGGAAGTCCCATTGCGGATGCCACATCACGCACTTGGTGTTGATGACCCGTCCGTTGTTGGTTGTGGTCCACTTCTTGCAGGCCGATGATATCGGCGTGAATCAGAGACGCTTGCTCGGCGAGTGAATTGTTGGCGTCAGGTTCTTGCAGCGACATGCCGTGCAAGATGTTCCAGGTAGCCACTCTCATAGTCGCAAGCGTACGCGCAACACCGTAGGCTCGCCTTATGGAGAAGTTGCTGCAGGATCTACCACTGGCAAGATTTGCGGTTGATCGTTTTGCTCAGCTTCGCGCTGAACCGACATGGCTTGAACGCCTGTGGGCTGCACCGACAACGCGTGTCTTGATTATTCGCGAAGGCACGTTGCCTGTCACCGATGAAGTGTCGTTGATTTGGGTGAAACCTGAATCGGTAGATGTTCGCCTTGCTGACATAGCTGATTTTTCATACTTGTTGGGTGCTACTGAAGAACATACCTACATGGCAATTTCGGATAAGAACATCGAAGTTGATGGTGCCACATGGGTTTCGTTGCGCGATACAGGCGCACATTTTTCTGCACATGACGTTGGTCTTGCCACCACGGCCACAGCTTTGGCATCGTGGCATCGCACCCATGTGCACTGCACGCGATGTGGCATGCAAACCCATGTGATCGGTGCGGGCTGGTCGCGAAAGTGCCCGATTGATTCCAGCGAACATTACCCGCGCACAGAACCAGCGATGATTGTCGCCGTCGAGGACGCTGAAGGACGAATCTTGCTAGGCCGTCGCAAAGAATGGACCCCCGGTTGGTATTCGACACTTGCTGGATTTGTTGAAGCAGGCGAGTCCAGCGAAGCCTGCGTAATTCGCGAAGTTTTTGAAGAAAGCGGCGTTCATCTCGACCCAACGTCGTTGCGCTATCTCGGAAGTCAGCCGTGGCCATTCCCGGCATCTTTAATGTTGGCGTATCGTGCCACAGCAATCACCACGGACATTGTCGTGGAAGAAGCCGAGATGGCCGATGTTCGTTGGTTCTCGCGCGAACATTTCATCAGGGATTGCAACATGCAAACGCTGCGCCTTCCTGGCCCGACGACAATTGCATTTCACCTCATCCAAGACTGGTTTGGTGAGCCGGTTCCATCCGAATGGACTCGGGCTTAAAATGAAAATTACCTGTTAAACACTGGAGGATGACATGGCCGACAAAGTAACGATGTACAGCACCCCATGGTGTGGATATTGCCAGCGTCTGAAGGCGCAGATGGGTCGCGAAGGCATCGAATACATTGAGGTCAACATCGAAGAGGATCCGGCCGCAGCTGACCTCGTGATGAGTGTAAATGGTGGAAACCAGACGGTGCCCACATTGGTATTCCCAGATGGCTCAGCTCGTACCAACCCAAGCATTGGTGAAGTTAAAGAACTTCTCGGGCTGTAAGTTCCCCCTTCGCCGTAGCTCTGTCGTAACAGCCTGCGACAATAGGCGGGTGCCACACATCCTTGACGCCCTAGACGACCAGCAACGCGCTGCGGCTGAGTGTGTCTCAGGCCCGGTCGTTATTTTTGCTGGTGCTGGAACGGGTAAGACTCGCACTATTACGCATCGCATCGCACATGCGGTCACTAGCGGTGTGCACGACCCGAGTCAGTCGTTGGCTGTCACCTTCACCACCCGCGCGGCAGGAGAGCTACGTGGACGTTTGGGCGCCCTTGGAGTCCAAGGTGTTCAAGTACGCACATTCCATAGTGCGGCACTTCGCCAACTGAGGTTTTTCTACCCCAAGTACTTCACGAATGCACTGCCTAATCTCGTGCCGAGTAAGGCTCGGTTTGTTGCGGAAGCGGCAACGATGTGTGGCATTTCAGCTCAGCGTGATGTTGTTCGTGACTTAGCCTCAGAAATTGAGTGGGCCAAGGTCAACATCATGTCGCCCGAAAGTTATCGGACGCGTTCAGAAGAGTTACGGCGAAGTGTTGGTGGGGATTTAACTCCTGAAAAAGTTGCCCGCGTGTATGAAGCATATATCGCGCGTATGGATGAAGCCGGCGCAATGGATTTCGAAGATGTGCTGTTGATGATGACATCTCTGTTGCAAAATTTTCCAGATGTCGCAGCACAGGTTCACCAGCAGTATCGCCACTTCACGGTTGATGAATTTCAGGACGTGAGCCCTGTTCAATTCGAACTTCTGAGCTTGTGGCTTGGTTCTCGCGATGATGTGTGTGTTGTTGGTGATCCGGCACAAACTATTTATTC
>CANGDT010000030.1 GCA_947452755.1 Actinomycetota bacterium | reverse complement strand
AGAGTACCTATGTGTCGTTTACTTGCCTGGCATAGTGCCGAACCTGTTGCAATTCATCAGGTACTCGGTCTTGATCATGAGTCACTCAGTGAATTGAGTCGGCTTCACAAGGACGGCTGGGGTATGGGTTACGGCGTCGATGGCTCACTCGTTACGGTTCGCGACTCGGGTTCTGCATTTGATTCAGTCCTGTTTAAAGAAGTGTCTGATGAGTTGTGCGTCTGCGATGCGATTATTCATTTGCGGTGGGCTACTGAAGAACTCACTGTATGTATTGAAAATACGCATCCATTTGAAAAAGTTGGTCCTGGTGGGGACATTGCTTTTTGCCATAACGGTGGAATTGAACGTGGCGATGCGTTGCGCTCACTCATTGACGAAGACTTGTGGCTCGAACTCGAAGGCGATACGGACAGCGAACAATATTTTGCTGCACTGATTACTGAACTTCGTAAGACAGGCAACGATTTTGTTCAGGCGTATTCGAACCTCTTGAAGAATGTTGATGACATTCGTTACTCGTCATTGAACGCGTTGATACTTACAGATGATGATGTGATTGTTGTTGCTGCACACAAGGCAGAGAATCGCCCAGAGCACGTCGAAGAAGATTATTACGAGCTGTCGTGGTCGACTGTTGATGGAGTTACTTCCGCATGGTCCACTGGTGTACGTCCCTCAGTGACTGAGAGTAACCATCTTCCAACAAACCATATGCTCAAGATCAATCGGGTAACCGGCCAGACCGAGGTTTTTGCACTGTGACACAACAAGCAGGACCATTTGCATTTATCGGGACAAATGACCTCGTCGCGATGACGCGAGGACGCGCGTTGCCCCTGGCCGATATTAATTTCACGACGGGTGTTGGTTGGGTGCCCGCTGACCTTGCTGTCACCGCAATGGGTGGCGTGGCAGAAGGAAATCCTTTCGGAGCACTCGGCGATTTGCGGCTCGTGCCAGACAAGTCCACTGAAGTCGTATTTGCAGGATTGCGAGGCGGTCTGCCAGTGCACATGTTCATTGCGGATCAAGTTCGTCTCGATGGACAGCCGTGGGAATGTTGCCCACGCACGCAACTAAAAAATGCTGTTGCCAAACTCAAAGATCTGCATGGGTTGGAATTGTCAGTGGCCTTTGAACATGAATTCATTGTGACTCGAAACGATGGCGTTCCAATGACCGGCCATCCGATGGCATTTGATTCGATGCGTGAAGTTGAGCCATTCGGTTCTGAATTGGCCAAGGCATTTGCCAGTGCAGGAATTCCACTAGAAAATTGGCTTCCTGAATATGGGGCGGGACAATTTGAATACACAACACCACCTGCTGACCCGTTGACCGCTGCAGACCGGGCAGTTATTACGAAGGACCTTGCTCGCGACGTTGCTGCTCGCCATGATATGCGCGCAAGTTTTGCGCCGCTGCCTCATCCGACTGGAGTTGGCAACGGGCTGCACATTCATTTCTCGCTACGACGGGATGGAAAACCAGCGTCCTACGATTCCGATGGCCTTGGTCGAATGACACGCGAATTTCAATCAGCGGCGGCAGGAATCCTCGAACATGCGCGGGGGCTGTTGGCCATCACCGCACCGAGCCAAATCTCATTTCTGCGGTTAACTCCACATCGTTGGAGTGCTGGTGGTGTGTGCGTGGGCGATCAGAACCGTGAAGCATTACTTCGAATTTGTCCCATTCCTGCGGGTTCTGACCCAGAGAAAATGTTCAATCTGGAATATCGGGCCGCTGATGCAACAGCTAATCCATGGTTGACAATGGCCGCCATGATTTACGCAATGGTCGACGGCCTGGATCGCGGATTGACCCTCGATGGAATTGTCGAAGGCGAAGTCGAAGAATCTGGGGCACCCATGTTGCCGGCAACTCTCGATGAAGCAATCGACGCGCTGAAGGGGGACGCCATCATGAACTCGTGGTTTGCTGCGGACTTGATGGCAACGCACATTGGAATTCGGGCAACAGAAAAAGCAGCAGTAGCTGAACTCGACGATGCGGCCAAGTGTGCGCTATACGCAACTCTCTATTAGGAGCATCCATGTCTATGGGCACAGTAAAGATTAATCAAGAAATTGCTGAATTCATCTCAGCAGTCGGACTCGTTGATCACCACACCCATGGTGTGATGGCTGCAAACCCTACTGTCGAACAGTTTGCAAACATGATCACTGAGTCAGACCGCCAACCTGACTCCTTGGAACAGGCCATGAACTCACAAGTGGGGTTTGCTGCGCGCAAGTGGTGTGCGCCGATTCTTGATTTACCAGCCCACGTGGGTGCCGCAGAATATTTTGCTCGTCGCATCGAGTTGGGTTCGGATGAAGTGAATCGTCGTTTGTTGACTGCAGCGGGCGCATCGCACACATTGATTGAGACGGGCTACCGTGGCGATGAAATTCATGGGCCAGCAAAAATGGCTGAACTTTCGGGAGCACCTGTCAGCGAAGTCATTCGCCTAGAGACAGTTGCTGAGCGCCTCATTGATGGTGGCGGCGTCACAGCGCGTAACTTCGCTTCACTATTCCGCGAGGCATTGGCCAGCGCTGCACAGAATGCAGTCGGACTCAAGAGCATTGTTGCATATCGTTACGGTTTGGACTTCGAGCCGAGCGCACCAACAGATGCAGAAATTGTCACGGCCATGGATGCATTGTTAAAGCGTGGAGGAGCAGCGCGAATTGATGACCCAGTGTTGCTGCGCTTCCTCATATTTGCCGGTCTGGAATTGAAACTTCCCATGCAGTTTCACATTGGGTACGGGGACCCAGACTTGCAGCTTGATCGTTGCGATCCACTGCTAATGACTCAATTCCTCAAAGTTGTTGAACCGTCAGGAACACCAATTTTGCTACTGCACACCTACCCATTCCAACGCAATGCTGGATACCTTGCCCAGATGTTCCGAAATGTGTACATGGATGTTGGCCTAGCAATTAATTACACAGGCGCGCGCAGCGAAGCGATTATTGGTGAGTCGCTTGAGTTAGCGCCATTCCACAAAATTTTGTTCTCATCCGATGCATGGGGATTGGCTGAACTGACATACCTAGGTTGCCAACAATTCAGGTACGGGCTGACTCGCATATTGTCGTCGTGGATTGACCAGGATCTGTGGAGTGTTAATGATGCTAAGAGCGTTGTTGAGCAGATTGCATTTGTTAATTCCAACCGCGCATACGGCTTGAAGTAGGGGACGTCATGCGAAGTGTCAACACCATTCACGTAGTCAGCGTTCATGCTGAAGGAGAAGTGGGTGATGTCATCGTTGGTGGAGTCGCGCCACCTCCAGGTGACACGATTTGGGAACAATCTCGATTCATCGCAAAAGATGAAACACTTCGCAACTTTGTTTTAAATGAACCACGCGGAGGCGTATTTCGCCACATCAACCTCCTTGTTCCACCGATTAATCCGAAAGCGGATGTCGCATTCATCATCATGGAGCCACAAGATACCCCGCCCATGTCAGGTTCAAATTCGATCTGTGTGGCCACTGTGGTTTTGGAAACTGGAATTGTTCCCATGGTTGAACCTGAAACTACATTTGTGATGGAAGCGCCAGGGGGATTAGTTGAAGTCACCGCGCAATGTAAAGACGGTAAAGCAACCCAAATAAAGGTGTTCAACGTCCCGTCCTTTGCTGGAGAACTTGATGCTCACCTTGAAGTTCCTGGCTTAGGAACTCTCACTGTTGACACAGCTTTTGGCGGTGACAGCTTTGTCATTGTGAACGCACATGAATTGGGCTTTGCTTTGACTCCTGATGAAGCCCGTGATCTTGCGGTGGCCGGAATTGCCATTACAAATGCGGCCAATGAACAAATTAAGTTTCACCATCCAACTAATCCTGAGTGGACCCACTTTTCATTTACCCAAATAGCCGCACCGCTTTTTTATGAAAATGGGTTAGCAATTAGCCACAACGCAGTGGCTATCCAGCCGGGCAAAATTGATCGCTCACCAACAGGTACAGGTTGCTCAGCTCGGCTTGCGGTCTTGCATGCGCGTGGTGTACTCAACGTTGGTGACAAGATGCGTGGTCGTTCGCTCATCGGTTCGCACTTTGATGCAACCATCGAACGCGAAGCTCAGATCGGTGATAAGTCGGGCATTGTGCCGTCAATTGCCGGCCAGGCGTGGCTTACTGGGACTCATCAACACATGCTTGACCCCACTGATCCATGGCCATCGGGCTACCGACTCAGTGATACCTGGCCAAAACTGACCTGACAAGATTGTCAGCATGTCGGCTCCATACCTAGACCTCGCGCGACCAGATTTCTCGGTGCGCTCACCCGAGGTGATGGCGGCGCGCTCGCAAAGCTGGTACGCGGAAACACAATTCGGTATTGCTGTGTTGCGTTACGAGGACGCCAACGCACTTTTAAAGGAACGTCGACTTTTCCAAGGAACGCGACGTTGGCCGTCGCACTTTGACATCACCGATGGGATTTTGGCCCAGTGGTGGCCAACAATGCTGCTCAGTATCGAAGGTGCTGATCATTTGCGACTACGTAAATTGGCTGGTCCGGCATTTTCACCCAAGGTCATAGAGCAAATGACGAGTTGGTTTGCTGAACTTGCCGAGCGATTGATTGACCAATTTTACGAACGTGGTGAATGTGAATTCATGAGCGAGTTCGCAGAAGCATATTCGGCTCAGGTTATTTGTAAACTTCTTGATCTCGATGAATCGTTGTGGCCAACGATTGCCGAACTTGCCACTGAGCTTGGTTATGTATTCAGCGTGACAATCAAAGAAGATTTGCCAGCAATCGAACATGGACTCAATGGGATTTTGGAAATCTCACGCGAGGTTATTGCGCAACGCCGAGGCACTGTCAATAACGATTTCATTGGGTCGCTCATTCAGGCAAATGTTGACGGTGTCGGCATCACTGACGGAGAACTTTTGTCGATGGTTAGCCTCATTGTCTTTGCAGGTTTCGACACCACGCGCAATCAAATTGGTTTAGGCATACAAACCTTTGCCAGCAACCTTGATCAATGGAATCTTTTGGCACAGCGACCTGAACTGGGACGCCAAGCTGTAGAAGAAGTCATGCGTACAAATCCAACCATCACATGGGTTTCTCGCGAAGCATCAGTAGACATTGAATATAAAGATTTACTCATCAAGCAAGGCACAACAATTCACTTGATGACAATTCCAGCGGGAAGTGACCCTGCCCGTTTTGAAAATCCAGATTTTGATATCACCGCTGATCGACCACCGCACTTTGGCTTTGGCGGCGGTCTGCATCATTGCCTGGGGCACTTCGTGGCGCGACTAGATATGCAAGAGGCATTTAAAGCGTTGGCCCGCCGGCTACCTGATTTGAAAATTGAGGACGGAGCTTCCTATTTACCGGACAGCGGCAATACCGGGCCGACGACGTTACCCATAAGTTTTCGGGCGGGCGTGAAGTAATTCGTGGTTGACCCATATTCGTTGACAATGCGACAAATACAAAACCGTATTGCGAAACTTGATTCCGACTTTGCGCCATGGATTAAAGGTGCTCCGCTGTGTCCAATTGACACTCCACGACACGAATCGCATTTTGAGACGATTGTTTATGCCGTGATTGGACAACAAGTTTCTACCAAGGCCGCGGACACGATGACGCATCGTCTGATCGCAGCTACTGGCGGGAAGGTTACTGCGAAGTCTGTCGCGAAAGTAGGTTTCGACGGTTTGCGAGAATTGGGATTCACGCGAGCAAAGTCGCGCACGATGTCTGAGTTTGCCGACAAAGTGTGTAGTGGTGAATTGGACCTCGAACACATCCAAGAGCTCAGTGATGAAGACATCACTCGCGAACTGTCGGCGTTGTGGGGGATAGGTCGCTGGACCGTTGAAATGTTTTTAATCTTTCACCTTGGTCGCCGCGATGTGTGGCCGACAGGAGATTTAGTTGTCCGTCGCGGTTGGGCAATCATCAAGGGATTAACAAGTGAACCCACCGCAAAAGAAATTGAGCATGAGGCTGACCACTTGCGGCCATTTCGCAGTGTGGTGGCCTGGCATTGCTGGCGGGCAACTGCTGAAGAACCAGACTTCTGGTAGTCGCATAATGTTGGCAGTAGATGCCCATAATGTGGACCTCGTGAAGCAGTTCACAAGCCTGGAAATAAACTAGGGGCATGACAAAGCCCGTTGTACTCATAGCCGAAGAACTTTCACCTGCAACCATTGGCGTCCTTGGGGATGCCTTCGAGATCCGGCACTGCAACGGGGCAGACCGCACGGAACTCTTGGCGGCTCTTCCAGAGGTAAGCGCCATTTTGGTGCGCTCGGCCACCAAGGTTGATGCCGAAGCAATTGCGGCATCGCCACTTCTGAAGATTGTTGCTCGCGCCGGTGTGGGGCTAGACAACGTTGATGTTCCTGCGGCCACAGGAAACAACACCATGGTTGTGAACGCTCCGACAAGCAACATTGTGTCGGCAGCCGAACTTGCGGTAGCTCTTTTGCTTGCTAGCGCACGCAATGTCGTGCCGGCAAACATCACTCTAAAAAACGGTGAATGGAAGCGTTCGAAGTTTGGCGGAGTCGAACTTCAGGACAAAACAGTTGGCATCATCGGACTGGGCAAGATCGGCATGCTTGTCGCAAAGCGACTTGCCGGCTTTGATGTGAAGTTTGTTGCCTACGATCCTTACGTCACGACGGCGCCTGCGGGCGGTCCAGAGATTTCAATGGTCACACTCGATGAGCTGCTTGCACAGTCGGACTTCATCACAATTCACATTCCGAAAACCCCAGAAACTGTCGGGTTGATTGGTGTGGACGCCTTGAATAAGGTCAAGCCAACTGTTCACATCATCAACGCAGCTCGCGGTGGTGTGCTCGATGAAGCTGCGCTATTCGATGCATTGGTCGCTGGCAAAGTTGCAGGCGCTGGCCTCGATGTTTACGCAACTGAGCCATGCACGGATTCGCCACTATTTGGCCTTGACCAGGTTGTGGCCACACCACACCTTGGCGCTTCAACAGAAGAGGCTCAAGAAAAGGCTGGAATTGCAGTAGCGGAATCTGTCGTTGCCTACTTTGCTGGACAAGAAGTGCCTGGCGCTGTGAATGGTGAAGCAGTAACTCGCTAACAAACCATGTCTTTTAGTCGGTGAGACCTGCGCGATAGATCTCAACCATCTGATGGATTTCTTCCTCAGTGGTTGTGAGCGCAGGTGAAATCTGGATAGCGCCGCCGACAATCGCACGTGTGAGCAAACCTGCTTCACGAATTCTTGCGTTGTACTCCATGGCACGAAGCGGTTCTTTCAACTGGATTCCGCCTAGAAAGCCAACGCCACTGCGCACATGATCTACCGCAGGTATGTCGGAGAGTGTTTGCACAGCATCGCTGAATGTTTTTTCGAGGCGGCGCACATTGCCAGGCAAGTCTTCATCCATCATGATCTTGATGTTGGCCAAGGCGGCGGCAGTTGCTGTGGCATGACCGCTGTATGTGTAACCATGTCGCCATACGCCTGTCTCGGGAGCATAGAACGTCTTCCACACTGAAGGTGCGGCAACTACTGCGCCGAGTGGTGCGTAGCCTGATGTGATTCCCTTGGCAACGAGCATCAAGTCAGGCTGCAGGTCGTAACGAATTGATGCAAACCATTCGCCTGTACGACCAAAGCCAGTAATGACCTCGTCGGCAACAAAAAGAATGTTGCGTTCGAGGCAAGCTTTACGCGCTGTCTGCAGGTACATTTCAGGAGCGAACAGTGCGCCACCGGCGCCCATGACAGGTTCGCAATAGAACGCAGCAATGTTGTCTTCACCAATTGAATCGATAACACGAATGAGTTCGTCGGAGTCATCCCATGGAACTTTGACGACGTCAGTGACAAGTTCGTTGTAGCCCTTGTTGTTATCGGGGATACCTGCAAGCGATGTTCCACCGGTGTGCATTCCGTGGTAGCCGTTTTCGCGAACAATGACAATCTTTTTGTGTGGTTGATCTTTTAAAGTCCAAAAGCGACGCACCATCTTTAGCGCTGTATCCACTGCGTCTGACCCGCCTGATGTAAAGAACACTCGTGAGTCGGGGACGGGTGCAAGTGACGCCACTAAGTCGGCCGCCGCACTTGCTGCCGGGGTCGAGATGTCACCAAAGTTTGAGTACGACGCAATTTGGCACGCCTGGTCATACATTGCCTTAGCGACTGCCTCGCGACCGTGACCAATGTTGCAGTACCACAAGGCACCGCCACCATCGAAATACTTTTTGCCCGCCGCATCCCACACCCATGAGCCTTCGCCGCGAACAATAACGAGTTCGCCGTTCTGAGTGACAGCGTTCATGTCGGAAAACGGATGCCAAAAAGCGCTCATGGGGTCTCCTTAGGGTTTCATCCACCCTACTGAAAAACCCTATGAATTAAGCGAGAATTGCGGAAATTTCAGTTGGACCATCGTGTTCGGTGTATGTGAGGTCACTCATCACGCGCCCAGCGGCACGTAAGTCGGCCTCAACGTGGCGAACTGCATCGATTACTTCGGCCTTTGCCGTGACCGTTGCCGTGGCAATGTCAGCGCGCATCGAAACCTTCGCTTCACTCTTCACTTTGCGCAACTGTGAAAGTACTTCGGCGGCATGGCCGATGAGTTCTGGGTTGCCATCAAATGATTTCAATTCAGCCGATGTTGGCCACGTGTTGAGGTGCACTGAATCTGGGTGGAACCATGACCACACTTCATCCGTCACGAATGGCAGGAATGGCGCGAACAATTTCAGCAATGTTTCAAGTGCGATGTTGAGCGATGCCCGGGCGGACGCAGCGGCATCGTCACCTGCAAGTCCGTAGGCGCGATCTTTGACAAGTTCCAGGTGATCATCACAGAACGACCAGAAGAATGTTTCAGTCACCTCAAGTGCTTTGGTGTAATTGAACGCTTCAAAGGCAGCAGTTGCTTCGTCCACGACATCGGCAAGCAAGGCAAGCAAGGCACGGTCGATGGGTTCAGTGACTGCAGTTGCATCAGCAGTGCCTTGACTCAAGACAAACTTGCTTGCGTTCAAAATTTTCATCGCGAGACGTCGCCCGATTTTCATCTGACCAACATCAAAGGCGGTATCAGTTCCTGGTCGACCACTTGCCGCCCAGTAGCGAACGCCGTCACTGCCGTGTTCGTCGAGCAAGTCGATTGGTGTGACAACGTTGCCTTTGGACTTACTCATCTTTTTGCGATCAGGATCCAGAATCCAGCCGCTGATTGAGGCGTGCTTCCAAGGCAGTTGGCCTTCTTCGAGATGTGCGCGTACAACTGTGCTGAAAAGCCACGTACGAATAATTTCGTGTGCTTGCGGACGTAAATCAAATGGCCACACACGCTTCCATAAGTCGTCGTCAACTGACCAGCCACCAACGATCTGGGGAGTCAAGGATGAGGTTGCCCAGGTATCCATAACGTCGGCATCACCAATAAAGCCGCCAGCAACACCGCGTTGGTCACTGGTGTAACCATGTGGTGCTTCAGCGGATGGGTCGATAGGAAGCTGCGAGTCGTCAGGAACAATGACCTTGTCCCATTCAGGATTGCCGTCGGCGTCAAGTGAGTACCACACGGGAACTGGTACGCCGAAGAAGCGTTGACGTGAAATCAACCAGTCGCCATTCAAACCTTCAACCCAGTTTGTGTAACGCACCTTCATGTGGTCGGGGTGCCAAGTAATTTCACTGCCTCGAGCAACAAGTGCTGCGCGCAAATCAGCATCGCGACCACCGTTACGGATGTACCACTGTCGAGTCGTGACGATTTCGAGTGGCTTGTCACCCTTTTCGAAGAACTTCACCGGGTGAGTGATTGGACGAATCTCGCCTTCGAGGTCACCCGACTCGCGAAGAAGTTCAGCAACTTTTTCTTTGGCTGAATGTGCAGTCAAGCCGGCCAGCGATGCATAGGCATTCTTGCCAAGTTCGGAAGTAATCCATTCAGGCTCTTGAGCCAGAATGCGACCGTCCCACCCAATGATTGGGCGGGTAGGAAGTTGGAGTTCGCGCCACCATGTGACGTCTGTGGTGTCACCAAATGTACAAATCATTGCGATACCTGAACCCTTTTCAGGGTCGGCAAGCGTGTGTGCAACAACGGGAACTTCAACGCCAAAGATTGGGGATGTCACAGTTGTGCCGAAGAGCGGCTGGTAGCGCTCATCATCGGGATGAGCCACGAGTGCGACACATGCGGGCAACAATTCAGGGCGTGTTGTTTCTATGAACAGTGGTGATCCATCTGGTTTATGGAAACTGACACGGTGATACGCACCTGGACGTTCTCGGTCTTCAAGTTCAGCTTGGGCAACAGCCGTGCGGAAAGTGACATCCCATAATGTTGGCGCTTCGCTTTGGTATGCCTCGCCGCGCTTGAGATTGTTCAAGAACATTCGCTGAGAAATTGCACGAGCTCGAGTATCAATTGTTTGATACGTCATCTTCCAGTCAACGCTGATACCAAGTCGACGCCACAATGATTCGAAAACTTTCTCATCTTCAATGGTGAGGCGTTCACATAATTCAACGAAGTTGCCTCGCGAAATTGCTATTTGGTCTTTGCCTGGTTCGGCAGGTGGCTCAAAGTTAGGGTCGTAGGGCAGTGATGGATCGCAACGCACGCCGTAGTAGTTCTGAACTCGACGTTCAGTTGGTAAACCATTGTCGTCCCAACCCATGGGGTAGAAGACTTTCTTGCCTGTCATTCGCTGGTAGCGCGCAATGAGGTCTGTGTGCGTGTACGAGAACACGTGTCCTACGTGAAGTGAACCGCTAACTGTTGGTGGCGGTGTATCGATTGAGAACACCTGTTCGCGAGTGGCGGTGCGATCAAAGTCGTAAGTGCCTGCTTCTTGCCATACGTCGACCCACTTGTTTTCCAAACCATCTAGGGTCGGCTTCTCGGGCATTTGTGCAGTACTCATAGCGCCTAAGTCTACGGCGCAGTACTCATAGGGCATAAGTCTACGGCTGGATGTTCCCTAGACTTAAGCCCATGACCCAGGACTGGCTTGCCGAACTTGCACGTGTCGAAGACGTTCTACAGTCTCGCTGGCCGGAAACCAAAATCGAGCCGAGCCTCACCCGAATAAGCCACCTGATGACCCTGCTGGGCGACCCGCAATTGGCGTACCCCGTCATTCACATCACCGGGACCAATGGCAAGACTTCCACTGCGCGCATGATCGAATCATTACTTCGCGAATTGGGTTTGAATACCGGTTTAGTAACGAGTCCTCATTTACACAGTGTCACCGAGCGAATCTTGCTCAATGGCGAACCCATTACTTCGGAACAGTTTGTTGACATCTATGACGAGCTTGAACCATTTCTAGCCATTGTGGATGCTGGAAGCGTTGCTGAAGGCGGTCCGGCAATGTCGTACTTCGAAGTGTTGACCGCAATGGCGTTTGCAACTTTTGCAGATGCGCCAGTTGACGTTGCGATTGTTGAAGTGGGCATGGGCGGAACGTGGGATGCCACAAATGTTGTGCAGCCCGTTGTCAGTGTTGTCACTCCCATCGGATTGGACCACACCGATTACCTTGGCGACACCATCGAAGAAGTTGCCATCGAAAAAGCTGGCATTATCAAACCTGACACATTGGCAGTACTGGCAATCCAAACCGCAGTACCCGCAGAAATTTTGATTGCCCGTTCCATTGAAGTGGGTGCAACAGTTGCTCGCCAAGGCGTTGAATTTGGTGTGCGTGAACGCCAGCTGGCAATCGGCGGGCAGATGATTTCATTTGACGGCATTGCAGGAACTTACGACGATGTGCTGCTTCCGCTGCACGGTGTGCATCAAGCAGAGAATGCGTCCGTTGCTTTGGCAGCTGTCGAAGCGTTCTTCGGCGGATCGCAGCACCTCAATGAAGAATCAGTGCGAAATGGATTTGCGCAAGCAACGTCACCTGGTCGACTGGAAGTTGTGCGTCGCAGTCCAACGGTCATCGTGGACGCGGCACACAATCCCCATGGCGCAGCAGTGCTTGCCCGAGCCCTCGAAGAATCGTTTGCTTTTGAATACATAGTTGGCGTTGTTTCCGTTATGGGCGACAAGGATGTAGACGGAGTGCTTCAGGCACTCGAACCAGTCTTTGACGAAATTGTCGTCACGTGGAACGGCACTGAACGTGCCATGTCACTCGATGCCATCGAACAGATTGCTATTGATGCATTTGGACGTGAGAGAGTGCGGACTGGGGCCTCGCTTTCTGACGCAATTGATGTGGCGCTCGAAGTCGCGGACAATGCCGGTACAACCGGTGTTGGCGTTGTAGTTGCAGGTTCCGTTGTCACTGCCGCAGCTGCCCGAGCATTATTGGGCGCACTATGAGTTCAGAGCGAGTACCAGATCGCGGCATGAAAGTAATGGGAAGCGCATTATTCAGCCTTCAAGCGATTGTGTTGGGTCTTGCGATTCCTGTCGCAGTCGTGATCTATGACGTACCAAAAATGCGGGCGAATACGGTGGTGTTCTCGCTGATGATTATGTGCATCGTGGCTATTGGTGGGATGCGTCATGATCGACAAACCGCGATTCGCACCGCCATCGTTGTGCAGTCAATCATTATTTTGTGCGGGTTTCTTGTGAAGCCGCTGTTCTTTCCCGGCATCCTGTTTGCACTGGTCTGGGCTCTAGCCATCAATTTGAGTGGAAAGATCCCACCAAAAACACCTTTAGACTAGGCATCATGTCTGAACGTACCCTTGTCCTTGTTAAGCCAGATGGCGTCGAACGCGGTCTGATCGGTGAAGTTATCTCGCGCATCGAGCGCAAGGGCTTCAAGATTGTCGCCTTGGAATTGCGCACACTTGATCGCGCAACTGCCGAAAATCATTACGGTGAACATGCTGACAAGCCGTTCTTCAAAGACCTTGTTGACTTCATTTCGGGTGGCCCACTTGTGGCTGCTGTCATCGAAGGCAACGAAGCAATTGCGCAATGGCGAGCAATGATGGGTGCAACAAACCCAGTCAACGCTCCTCTCGGAACCATTCGCGGTGACCTAGCAACTGAAATGCAGTTGAATGTCTCGCACGGTTCAGATTCGCCTGAGTCAGCCGCGCGAGAGATTGCTCTGTTTTTCCCAAACCTCTAGGGGATACGCATGACGGTTCAGTCGGTTTTTCCTGAACTCGAACGTCTTTTGCCGTTCGTTCAAAAACCAGTTCAATATGTGGGTGGCGAACTCAACGCTGTCATCAAGCCATGGGATGACGTCACTGTTCGTTGGGCTTTGATGTACCCGGATGCGTATGAAGTAGGTATTCCGAATCAAGGCGTGCAGATTCTTTATGAAGTATTGAACGAGCGTGCTGACACTTTATGTGAACGCAGTTACGCAGTGTGGCCAGACCTCGAGGCACTCATGCGTGAGCACAATGTGCCTCAGTTCACGGTAGAAGCGCATCGTCCTGTTGGCGCTTTTGATCTTTTTGGTTTGTCGTTCTCGACCGAACTTGGCTACACCAACATGTTGAATGCAATCAGCTTGGCGGGTTTCCCATTGCATGCAGTTGACCGCGGCGACAATGACCCCATCGTTATTGCTGGGGGACATGCGGCGTTCAATCCTGAGGCAATTGCTGACTTTATTGACGGCGCCGTCCTTGGTGATGGAGAACAAGCCGTTTTGGCAATCACAGACATCGTTGCTGCGTTCCGAAACGAAGGCAGCCCAGGTGGTCGCGAAGAATTACTCATGCGTTTGGCGAAGTCTGGCGTGTTGTACATTCCGCAGTTCTACGACGTTGAATATCTGGAAGATGGGCGCATTCGTCGTGTTGTGCCGAATCGTGAAGGTATCCCATGGCGAGTGGCCAAGCACACTGTGATGGATCTGGATCAATGGCCGTACCCCAAGGCACCGCTGGTGCCATTGGCCGAGAGTGTTCACGAACGTATGAGCGTAGAAATTTTCCGTGGCTGCACACGTGGGTGCCGATTCTGCCAAGCAGGCATGATCACGCGTCCAGTGCGCGAACGCTCGAAAACAACAATTGCCAAGATGGTTGCCAACGGTTTGGAAAAAACTGGTTATGAAGAGATTGGCTTGCTGTCACTCTCAAGTGCTGACCACAGTGAAATAGCTGACATTGCCAAGGGACTCGCAGATACTTACGAAGGTACGAATACGGCTCTGTCTCTTCCGAGTACACGCGTGGATGCATTTAATATCGACCTCGCTAATGAGTTGTCCCGCAATGGTCGCCGCAGTGGATTGACCTTTGCGCCTGAAGGCGGCAGCGAACGTATTCGCCGAGTCATCAACAAGATGGTGACTGAAGAAGATTTGGTTCGCACAGTGACGGCCGCGTATTCAGCAGGCTGGACCCAGGTGAAGTTGTACTTCATGTGCGGGCTTCCAACAGAAGAGGACGAAGACGTATTACAAATTGCACGTCTTGCCCACGAAGTCATCAAAGCTGGTCGCGAAGCAACTGGACGTAAAGATATTCGCTGCACCGTGTCGATTGGTGGTTTCGTACCAAAGCCGCACACGCCTTTTCAGTGGGCCGCCCAACTCGATCACGAAACGACTGATTCTCGTTTGAAGAAACTCCGTGACGCAATTCGCGAAGATCGCGCTTATGGCAAGAACATCGGTGTGCGCTATCACGATGGCAAACCAGGAATCGTTGAAGGTTTGTTGTCCCGCGGTGATCGTCGTGTTGGTCGGGTAATCGAACAGGTATGGCGCGATGGTGGTCGCTTTGACGGTTGGAGCGAACACTTCTCGTATGACCGTTGGATGAGCGCGGCAGAAGTAGCGTTTGCTGATCTACCGGTTGACGTTAATTGGTACACCATTCGCGAACGTGAACTTTCCGAAGTTCTCCCATGGGATCACTTAGATTCTGGTTTGGATAAAGAATGGCTTTGGGAAGACTGGCAAGACGCACTTGCTGAAGTTGAAGTAGACGATTGTCGTTGGACACCTTGCTTCGACTGCGGAGTGTGCGATCACATGGGAACTGAAATTCAAGTAGGTCCAACGAATACTGTGATGCTGCCAATTCCGATGTTGCCGTCAAAAGTGCTCGCAGAATCGGGGACCGTAAGTGGCACGTGACCCAGGTCGGGAGTTCATTCCGCCGGTGCAAAAGCTTCGCATCCAGCATGCAAAGCGTGGACCGTTGCGGTTCACATCACATCGAGACTTTCAGCGCGCATTTGAACGGGCTGTTCGTCGTGCGGGTGTACCGATGGCTTACAGCGCTGGCTTTTCGCCTCATCCCAAGATTTCTTATGCGAACTCGGCGCCAACTGGTGTCGCAAGTGAAGCTGAATACGTTGAAATCGGCGTCGTCCAGTTCTGTGACCCCGAGAAAGTTCGGGCTGCAGTAGATGCTGTGTTGCCACCAGGTTTAGACATTCTGGCTGTCGTTCAAGCCAATACCGGTGACTTTGTTGCCCGCCTCGAGGCCAGCCATTGGCAGATTGAATTGCCTGGGGTTGAGGTTTCTGATCTGGCCACAGCAGTAGAACAATTCCTTGCCGCCACTGAAGTTTTGGTAGAACGCAAGGGCAAACAGGGTATGCGTACCTTCGACGCCCGCGAGGCTGTAATCCGCGCTGTCGTGGAAAAGGGTGCTGACTGTGCCATACTTCAAGTAGTTGTTCGGCATGGCGTGCCATCCGTACGACCTGACGATGTTCTTGCAGCTCTCACAAAAGTTGCGGATCTCGTGCCTGGGATTCCACCGCGAATTACCCGTTTGGCGCAGGGTCCATTGCTTGAAGACGGCTGGTCAGTGGGCGATCCTTTCGCTCCAGACCGCGACGCCGCACAAGCGTGAGCACACCATCGTCGACACATAGGCTTATGCGCCCTTCGGGGCGTGGGTGATCTCACCTGAATGTTGATTCATTCGCGTGAGCGATAGGAGACGACATATATGTCGGACGAAAACAACGAAGTAAGTAACTCTGCTGCGCCTGCAAAGAAGGCTGCGCCACGTCGACGTGCTGCTGGCCGACCTGCAGGTCCACCAGCTGAAGTAGCTGCCAAGGAAGCACCTGCCGCCGATAAGGCAGGTTCTGACAAGGCAGGTTCAGATAAGGCAGGTTCTGATAAGCCGGCAAAGAAGACAACCAAGAAAGCACCCGTCGCGATTCCTGTTTTCCAGGCTGCGCCAGTTACTGCTGCGCCTGCGAAAAAAACCACCAAGAAAGCTGCATCATCGAATTCGGCCGATTCTGATTCAGCCCGTATGGATGCAGGCTCTGACAGCGATGCACCAGCCAAAAAGGCTCCTGCGAAGAAGTCTGCGGCCAAGAAATCAACAGCAAAAAAGTCTGAAGATGGCGGCGAAGCAACTTCCGAGTCGCAGTCCACTGATGGTGATGAAGGTTCCAGCGAGGGTGGCGAGGCCCGTCCAAGTCGCAACCGCAACCGCAACCGCAATCGTCGTAAGTCAAAGAATCGCCAGAATCAAGATTCCGGTGAGACAACGGACGAAGATTCAAGTGAAGAATCAGCTGATGATGCAAATGCCGATGCTGGCGAAGGCGAAGGCCCACGCAAGCGCAAGCGCAGCCGTGAACGCACCAGCGACAACGACTCAGGTTCAGTGCGCCTTGATGCAAAGCGCCAACGTCGCCGTGACGGCCGCGACAACAACCGCCGCCGCGCACCAATCCTGAGCGAAGCAGAATTCTTGGCACGACGCGAAAACGTTGACCGCCACATGGTTGTTCGCCAACAAGGCAGTCGCACCCAGATTGCAGTACTCGAAGATGGTGTACTCGTTGAGCATTACATCAACCAGTCCAGCAGTGGTTCGCTCGTAGGCAACGTTTACGTTGGTCGAGTTCAGAACGTATTGCCAGGCATGGAAGCAGCATTCGTTGACATCGGCAAGGGCCGCAATGCGGTTCTGTATGCAGGTGAAGTGAACTGGGATGCTGCCGGCATGGAAGGTCAGCCAAAGCGCATTGAGATGGCGTTGAAGTCGGGCGACCAAGTTCTTGTCCAGGTCACCAAGGATCCAGTGGGTCAAAAGGGTGCACGTCTGACAAGTCAGATCTCGTTGCCAGGTCGTTTCTTGGTTTACGTTCCTAACAACCCAATGACCGGAATTTCCCGCAAACTTCCAGACCGTGAACGTTCACGCCTGAAAACAATTTTGCGTCAGGTTGTTCCTGAAGATGCTGGCGTAATCGTACGCACCGCAGCCGAAGGTGCCAGCGAAGAAGAGTTACGCTCTGACGTCGCTCGCTTGGCAGCACAGTGGACCGACATTGAAGCGAAGTCCAAGACAGCGCCGCCGTCAACAATGTTGTACGGCGAACCAGATATTTCCATCAAGGTAGTACGCGACATCTTCAACGAAGATATGAAGAAGCTCGTCGTGTCTGGTGATGAAGCGTGGGAAACCGTCGAACAGTACGTCTCTTACGTTGCCCCAGATTTAGCTGACCGTCTTGAAAAGTACGTCGGTACAAAAGATGTGTTTGCCGAATACCGTGTTGATGAACAACTCGCTAAGGCGCTCGACCGCAAGGTGTACCTACCTTCGGGTGGGTCGCTTGTCATCGACCGCACCGAAGCAATGACGGTTGTCGACGTCAACACCGGAAAGTTTGTCGGTCAAGGTGGAAACCTCGAACAAACAGTCACCAAGAACAACCTTGAAGCTGCCGAAGAGATTGTCCGTCAACTGCGCCTACGCGACATCGGTGGCATCATCGTGATCGACTTCATCGATATGGTTCTGGAATCCAACCGTGACCAGGTCATTCGTCGACTGATTGAATGCCTTGGTCGCGACCGCACGAAGCATCAAGTTGCCGAAGTGACCTCACTTGGCCTTGTGCAAATGACTCGTAAGCGCATTGGTGCTGGCCTGCTGGAAGTTTTCAGCGAATCCTGTGACCATTGCAACGGCCGTGGGGTGGTTATCCACATGGATGCCCAACATGGTGGAATGCATGACAAAAAAACCCCGAAAAATAAGGCTAAAAAGACCGGCCCTGATCCAGTTGCCGCTGCATCATTCGGCGCAGACCACGAATTAGCCGTTTTCGACAGCGTGGAAATTAGCCCTGAAAGCCCAGAAAGTGATGCCGCGAGCCCAGAAAGCTCAGAGCAAACCCCCTCAGTTTGACCCGAACCCCTATTAATCCGTAACCTTGTGAGGCTTAGACCTTAGGGATTTTCGCCCACAAGAAGCATTTACATCAAGGAGATACATCGTGTATGCGATTGTTCGTTCTGGCGGTCGCCAGGAGAAAGTTGCCGTTGGCGACCTCATCAGTCTCGATCGAGTTGGCATGAAGCCAGGCGAGACTGTTAATTTGCCAGCTTTGCTGCTTGTTGATGGCGACAAGATCACTTCTGATGCCAAGACACTTGCCGGCGTGACAGTGACTGCAGAAGTCATTGACCACACCAAGGGTCCAAAGATTGAAATTCTTCGCTACAAGAACAAGACGGGTTACCGTCGTCGTCAGGGCCACCGCGCCAAGCTGACTGAAGTTCAGGTCATCTCGATCGGCGATGTCAAGGTAGCTGCAGGCGACAAGCTCGAAGCAAAGACTGGCAAGAAGGTCGTTGCAAAGAAGGCTGCACCTGTGAAGGCTGCACCAGCAGTTGTTGCTGAAGCGCCAGCCGCTGAAGCACCTGTTGCTAAAAAGGCTCCTGCTAAGAAGGCCGCACCTGCTAAAGCAGATGCTGACAAGCCAGCAGCAAAGAAGGCAACACCAGCTAAGAAGGCCGCTGAAAAGCCAGCAGCCAAGAAGACAGAGAAGTAGGACTGACTCATGGCACATAAGAAAGGTGCGTCCAGCACCCGTAACGGTCGCGATTCAAATGCACAGCGCCTTGGCGTTAAGCGTTTCGGCGGCCAGCTAGTTAACGCTGGTGAAATCATCGTGCGTCAACGTGGCACCCACTTCCACCCAGGTCTTAACGTTGGTCGCGGCAAGGATGACACCCTGTTCGCACTGACCCCAGGCGCAGTTGAATTCGGCACCCGTCGTGGTCGTCGCGTAATCAACATCGTGCCGTCGGCGTAAACCGCGCAGACTTTCCTAGGCAAGCGGGTCCGTATTCGGGCCCGCTTTTCTATTTCCAGCAAAATTGATTTCCAGCCAACCGCAAGCAATTAGATCAGGGAGCGATCATGACGACATTCGTAGATCAAGTGACGCTTCACGTCGCAGGCGGCAATGGGGGACATGGCTGTTCATCTGTACATCGCGAAAAGTTCAAGCCACTCGGTGGACCTGATGGCGGCAATGGCGGTAAAGGTGGCGATGTTGTTCTCGTCGTGGACTTGTCAGTCACGACTCTTCTTGAATTTCACCGCAGTCCACACCGCAGTGCTACTAATGGCAAGCCAGGACAAGGCGATCATAAAAACGGTGCGTTCGGTGAAGACGTAGAGTTGCGCGTCCCTGAGGGCACTGTCGTGTCGAATGCAGACGGTGAAGTGCTCGCAGACCTTGTTGGTGTTGGCACTCGTTACGTTGTCGCTCAAGGTGGCCGTGGCGGGTTAGGTAACGCAGCCTTGGCATCCACCCGACGTAAGGCTCCTGGTTTTGCGTTATTAGGTGAGCCTGGCATCACGCGCGACGTGGTTTTGGAACTAAAAACTGTTGCCGACGTCGGACTTGTTGGGTTCCCAAGCGCAGGTAAGTCTTCGCTGATTGCTGCCATGTCAGCTGCCCGTCCAAAGATTGCTGATTACCCATTCACGACACTTCACCCGAACCTTGGCGTGATCAGCGCAGGCGACACAGTGTTCACCATGGCTGATGTGCCGGGTTTGATTCCTGGTGCAAGCCAGGGCAAGGGTCTTGGTCTTGAGTTCTTACGTCACATCGAACGATGTGCAGCACTCGTGCACGTTCTTGACTGTGCAACATTGGAACCGGGCCGCGATCCGCTCACTGATCTTGACAAACTTGAATACGAACTAGCGCAGTATGGCGGTCTTGAAGGTCGTCCACGGGTTGTGGTGCTGAACAAGATTGATATTCCTGACGGTCGCGAACTAGCTGAATTTGTGTTGCCTGACCTGCATGAACGTGGCTACCGGACATTTCTTGTGTCTGCCGTCAGTCATGAAGGTTTGCGTGAACTTGGTTTTGCGTTGGCCGAAATCGTGCGGGATGCGCGTGCTGCTGCGTTGGTTGAACTTGCTGCGCGTCCACGTGTCATTGTCAAGACCAAGGCCGTGGATGACACGGGCTTTGTCGTCAAGGTTGAACGTGCAGGTGCCGATGAAGTGCGCTACCGCATTGTGGGTGAACGCCCAGAACGTTGGGTACGCCAAACAGACTTCGCTAACGATGAAGCAGTGGGTTACCTTGGTGACCGCCTTGCTCGCGCTGGTGTTGAACTTGAGCTTGCTAAGGCTGGCGCAGTTGCTGGTGACGAAGTTGTTATCGGCGAGGGACCATCCGCAGTGGTATTCGACTGGCAGCCAACCGCAGGCGATCTACATCAAGGTCCACGCGGAACTGACCAACGACTGTACGAAATGAATCGCCCAGGTGCTTCCGAACGTTTGGCGGCGAAGAAGGCCCGCGCACTTCCTGTCACCGATGAAGAACTTGCCGCCCAACGAGAAGCTGCGATTGCCGCAACAGTGGCATATGACCAGGCGCGTGCCAGCGGTCAACTGACCGAAGGCGATGCTTTCGGCAATGACGACATAATTGAAGACCATGACTTTGATGATGAAGTCGAGGTCGTGTGGACGCACGGAAATCCTGACATTGACTTCGTGGAAGTTGATGAAGATCTTTCAGGAAAATCCGGTGAGTACTGACCTGTCCCGCGCAAAGCGAATCGTCGTTAAAGTCGGTTCGTCGTCCTTAACCACGCGCGCTGGCGGAATTGATGTTGAGCGAATCCAGTCACTCGTTGAGGCAATTGCAGCGCGCAAAGCCGATGGTGTGCAAGTTGTTCTGGTGTCATCTGGTGCTATCGCAGCTGGACTTGTGCCACTAGGTTTGCAATCTCGCCCTGCGGACCTCGCTACCCAACAGGCCGCAGCAAGTGTGGGCCAGTCGTTGCTAGTTGCAAAATACGCAGAAGCTTTTGCTCGGCACAATGTGATTGTTGGGCAGGTGTTATTGACTGCTCAAGATGTACTTCGCCGTTCGCATTACCGCAATGCGCAGCGCGGATTAGCCCGATTATTAGACCTTGGTGTGCTGCCAATCGTTAACGAAAACGACACAGTAGCCACCGACGAAATTCGCTTTGGTGACAATGATCGACTTGCAGCGTTAGTTGCCCATGTTGTTCAAGCAGATGCACTATTTTTGCTTTCCGATGTAGATGGTGTTTATGACGGGCCACCTGAACAGGCTGGCACCTCGTTAATTCGTGAAGTGCACGACCTAGCCGAACTTGAATCCGCAACTATCGGTGGCACAGGTTCAGCAGGAGTTGGTCTTGGTGGAATGACTACCAAGGTTGACGCTGCCCGCATTGCAACCACCGCAGGCATACCGACAGTGGTCACCTCAGCCGCGCTAGCCGCTCAAGCAATCCGCGGTGAGGCAGTGGGTACTTATTTCCATGCTGCCTCCAGCCGGATGCCTACGCGTCTGTTGTGGCTTGAGCACGCTACGACACCACAAGGCGCAATCGTTATTGATGATGGGGCAGTCGCGGCAGTTGTCGAACGACGTTTGTCATTGTTGCCAGCCGGCATTGTGTCGGTCAAGGGAACATTCGTTGCCGGTGACCCAGTTGACATCATGAATGTGCGTGACGAAGTTGTTGCGCGCGGAATTGTGTCTTTTGATTCCGACGAGTTGCCTGCTCTGATTGGTAAAAAGACATCACAGATTGCCGATGAATTGGGTGCCGGCTTTGACCGTGAAGTGATTCACCGTGATGACATGGTCGTTGTTGCAGGCCAACTTGTGAGCGATCAGGAATAAGGTGGCGACATGACTGAGAACATCCAGCGCGAAGACGTCCTCGACGCAGCCCGATTGGCGCGCGTTGCTTCACGCGACTTGGCAATTTGTACCCGCGCCGATAAGGATGCCGCGTTGTATGCAATGGCTGATGCCTTAGTTGCTCACAGCGGAATTATTATTTCGGCAAATGCAACAGACGTTGCTGCCGCAACGGCGAATGGTACCGATTCCGCAATCATCGACCGTTTGACGTTAAATGCTGAACGCATTTCAGCTGTCGCCCAAGGATTACGGGATGTAGCTCACTTGCCGGATCCTGTGGGCGAAGTGGTTCGGGGGTACACATTGCCCAACGGCCTCGAGGTGCGCCAACAACGTGTGCCTATGGGTGTTGTGGCGATGATTTATGAAGCTCGTCCCAATGTGACAGTGGACGCGGCTGGTCTGAGCCTCAAAAGCGGCAATGCTGTCTTGTTGCGTGGATCATCGTCTGCGCACAACACAAATGTGGAATTGGTGCGCGTGATGCGTTCGGCCTTAGAAGGTTCGGCTGTTCCAGTTAATGCTGTGCAAATTGCGCCAGGCACAACTCATGAAGCAGTCGGGTATTTGATGACGGCTCGCGGATTGGTAGATGTGATCATTCCGCGCGGAGGTGCCGGCTTGATCGAATCAGTAGTACAAGGTTCAACGGTGCCAGTCATAGAAACTGGTATTGGTAATTGTCACGTGTTTGTCGACGAATCCGCAGACCTCGACATGGCCGTTGACATTGTTATCAATTCAAAAACTCAACGCGTCAGTGTGTGCAATGCAGCGGAGACGGTCCTTGTGCATCAGGGAATCGCCGCGGAGTTCCTGCCTCGCATCATGCGCGCGCTCAAAGACAAAAACGTCACCGTCCATGGCGATGAAACTATGGCTGTATTCGCGGCCGATCAAGCAACCGAGTTTGCGGCAGTGACCGACACTGACTGGGCTGCCGAGTATTACAGCCTGGATATCGCCGCTGGAGTGGTCGAAGATCTT
>CANGDT010000029.1 GCA_947452755.1 Actinomycetota bacterium | reverse complement strand
CTTGTCGATGGAAGCCCGTATGACAATCTGCAACATGAGTATCGAAGCAGGCGCTCGTGCCGGCATGATCGCACCTGATGAAACAACCTTCGAATACATCAAGGGACGCGACCATGCACCAAAGGGTGCCGATTGGGATGCAGCTTTCGAATACTGGAAGACACTCCCAACAGATGCCGATGCAACCTTTGATGAAGAAGTCATCATTGATGCGTCAACTCTCAGCCCGTTCGTAACCTGGGGAACAAACCCAGGCCAAGGTCTGCCACTGTCGGCAAACATTCCTAACCCAGCCGAAATCACCGACGAAACCGAAAAGGTCGCTGCCGAAAAGGCCCTTGCATACATGGGTCTTACTGCAGGTGCGCCGTTGAAGTCCGTCAAGATCGACACAGTGTTCTTAGGATCATGCACCAATGGCCGCATCGAAGACCTTCGGGCCGCCGCTGGCATCATCAAGGGCCACAAAGTTGCTGAAGGCGTGCGCATGCTCGTTGTCCCAGGCTCAGTGCGAGTCCGCCTCGAAGCGATGGCTGAAGGTTTGGACAAAGTGTTCTCAGAAGCCGGTGCTGAATGGCGTGAAGCAGGATGCTCAATGTGCCTTGCCATGAACCCAGACAAGCTGACTCCAGGCGAACGCAGCGCATCAACATCGAACCGTAACTTCGAAGGCCGTCAAGGCCCAGGCGGACGCACGCACCTTGTGTCACCACAAGTTGCAGCCGCAACCGCAATCCGCGGAACACTTTCTTCACCAGCAGATCTGTAAGGCAGGTACTTGATATGGATAAGTTCGTAACACTCACCAGCACCGCAGCACCACTGCGTGCAAGCAACGTTGACACCGACCAGATCATTCCGGCTGAGTACCTCAAGCGCATTACTCGCCACGGTTTCGAAGATGCACTCTTTGCGGCATGGCGTAAAGATCCAGAGTTCGTGCTGAACAAGGCCGAATTCCAGGGCGTTGAAATCTTGGTCGCCGGCCCAGACTTTGGTACCGGTTCAAGTCGTGAGCACGCAGTATGGGCATTGATGGACTACGGGTTTAAAGTCGTCATCTCGTCACGCTTTGCTGACATCTTCCGCGGAAACTCAGGCAAGCAGGGTCTCTTGACTGCACTAGTTGAACAAGATGTTGTTGAATCATTGTGGAAGCGCATTGAAAACGACCCGACCACTAAGGTCACCGTTGACCTTGAGGCCCGCACCATCAGCACAGAAGACTTCGTGGCCCCATTTGAGGTTGATGAATACGTGCGCTGGCGCCTGATGGAAGGCCTCGACGACATTGGCCTGACCATGAAGCACCTTGATGAGATCAGCGAATTTGAAGCCAAGCGAGCTGCTTTCAAGCCCACAACTGTCTAAAACCGCTGTTTTTAGGGGAAAAATCACCAAAAAAGGCGATATTTTTCGATTCTTTGGGCGTGGCGCACTGAAAACCCTTGATTTTCATGCGTAAAGTCAAGGTGAGCCGGACGGGGAAGTTCGGCTCAACACAAAGAAAGCCGGTTATCCCTAGGGTCGCCGGGACAACATGGAGGACTTCAAATGAACAAGGCAGAACTCATCGATCAGGTTGCTGAAGCAGCAGGTTTGACCAAGAAGCAGGCAGGCGACGCAGTTGACGCAGTAATCGGCGGCATCAAGAACGCTGTTGCAGCAGGCGACAAGGTTTCACTTACCGGTTTCGGTATCTTCGAAAAGTCAGAGCGTGCAGCTCGCACCGGTCGTAACCCACAGACCGGCGAACCAGTACAGATCAAGGCAACTTCGGTTCCTAAGTTCCGCGCTGGTGCAGAATTCAAGAAGCACGTATCAGGTAAGTAAATAAAGACCTGTCGATCGGGTTCGTAGGGAAACCTGCGAGCCCGATCGCTTTTTTATGTCAGGATTGCACGCATGAGCAAAGTCTCGCCCCAAACACCGCGCGGCGGTTGGTACACCTTTATTGAAGGTGTGCTTCGACCGTTGTTGATGGTCATTACCAAGCGGGATTGGCGTGGCGGCGAACAACTGCAACGACCTGGTGGCGTTGTACTTGCGATGAATCATCTGTCGTGGTTCGATCCGTTAGTTGCCGCTCACTTTGCAAATGACCAAGGTCGCCCGGCACGTTTCTTGGCGAAGGCCGAAGTGTTTAAAGCACCGCTCATCGGGCGCATGTTAAAAAGCGCCGGACAAATCCCTGTGACGCGTGGCAGCACCGAAGCTGTGAACTCGCTGCACGCCGCTATTAAGGCTGTGCAAGCCGGCGAATGCGTCTGTGTGTATCCCGAAGGAACTTTAACGCGCGACCCAAACCTGTGGCCGATGACTGCGAAGTCAGGCGCTGCGCGCATTGCGTTGACGACCGGTGTGCCAGTCATCCCGGCTGCCCAATGGGGACCGCAAGAGGTTTTAGCTCCGTATAGCAAGATGCCGCATCTTTTTCCACGCAAGACCATGCACGTGTGGGCAGGCGAACCAGTCGACCTTGATGATCTGCGTAGCCAGCCGATAACAACCGCAACTTTGCGTGAAGCAACCGAACGCATCATGAAGGCCATTACCGACATCATGGCTGAGATTCGTCAGGAGCAACCGCCTGCTGAGCCACTGGATCGCCGCGTAGCGCTGGCTAAGAAGAAGCCAGGTGCATCATGACGCGCGTTGCTGTGATGGGTGCTGGTTCGTGGGGCACAGTGTTCTCGATGATCCTCAGTGATGCTGGATGCGATGTGACATTGTGGTCGCGCACAGCTGAAATTGCCGACGAGATGAACGCGACGCACACCAACGAGGCATATCACCCCGGCGTCGTATTCCCGGCAAACATTTCCGCAACCACTGATGCTTCGGTTGCATTGGCCGACAGCGACCTCGTTGTGTTGGCAGTTCCGGCACAAACATTGCGTGACAACTTGTCCCTGTGGCGCGACGAGATTCCAGCAACAGCTGTCATTGTGTCGCTCATTAAGGGCATTGAAATTGGTACGTCGTTGCGCATGAGCGAAGTGATTGCTGATGTTGCGCAAATTGATCCGTCACGCGTTGCGGTCGTGTCGGGTCCGAACTTGGCAACGGAAATTGCTGAACGCCAGCCGGCAGCGACAACGGTTGCATGTCTGGATGAAGAATCAGCCCTGCGCGTCCAGGATGCATGCACAACGGATTACTTCCGCCCTTACTACACAACAGATGTTGTAGGTGTTGAGATTGCTGGCGCAGTGAAAAATGTTATTGCACTGGCCAACGGTATGGCTGTGGGTCTTGGTTACGGCGAGAATGCGCAGTCAGCGTTGATGACTCGCGGTCTGGCCGAAATGATGCGTCTGGGTGCTGGGCTTGGCGCGAATCCAATGACATTCGCTGGGCTTGCTGGAGTTGGCGACTTGGTTGCGACGTGTCAGTCACCGTTGTCACGTAACCGTACGGTTGGTGTGCACTTGGGTGAAGGTATGAGTGCGGAAGCGGCGCAGGCTGTCATTCGCACAACATCTGAAGGCGTCAAGAGTTGCCAGTCCATTGTGGATCTTGCCCGACGCAACGGGGTTGAAATGCCCATCACTGAACAGGTTGCTCAAGTGATTCACAATGGCAAGCATCCGGCCAAGGTGTTGCAGGCCTTCATGTCACGTGAGACTCGCGCCGAAGAAGGTCACGAGCAAGACGTTTAAGTCTTAGACGATTGTGTCGAGCGCAGCCTTGAGGTCGCGCCACAAATCTTCGACGTTTTCAATCCCCACAGCCATACGAATTAATGTCTCGGGAACTTGTACGTTTTCTTTTTCCCAACGACGGCGACGTTCCATAAGTGTTTCCACGCCACCAAGTGATGTGGCGAATGAGATCAGCTGGACTGCCTTACATACTTTGTCTGCATCATCAGCAGTCCCACGGACGTCGAAGGACAAGACAGTGCCCGGACCATCGGTTTGTTCCTTGGCGATATCTGCATTTGGGTGACTTGGTAGACCTGGATACAGCACGGTCTTGATAGCTGGATGATCAAGCAATCGTTCGGCGAGTGCCTGCGCATTTTGTTCAGCGCGTTCGACACGAATCGACAAAGTGCGAATTCCGCGCGCAGCAAGGAAACCATCGAACGCGCTGGGAACTGCGCCGAGCAGTACACGTCGTTCCACGATTTCGTGATGAAGCTCAGCATTGTTCGTGACGAGTGCACCCATCAGCAGGTCTGAGTGTCCTGCCAGTCCCTTGGTGACGCTGTGCATCACAACGGTGGCACCAAGTTCAAGTGGACGTTGGCGAACTGGTGTCATGAATGTGTTGTCGATGGCAAGGATTGCTCCGACTTCACGTGCCACGGTTGCTGCTGATCGAATGTCGCAAATTTCCATCATCGGATTTGTCGGGGATTCGATCCACACCCAGTTGGCAGGAACGCCGTCGCCACGGATTGCTGCTTCAACTGCTGACGCGTTTGTCACGTCGACAAGACGCAACACGATGCGACCCATGTCGTGAAGTTCACCGAGACGAACAGCAACACCGGTGTACGAATACTGACTGGCGACAATGACGCCGCCCATTGGGATTAAATCAAACGCAGCGTTGGCTGCTGCCATGCCACTGGAGAACACTGTGGCCTGCCCACCTTCAAGGGTGCCAATCACTGATTCGAGGTAGCCAAGAGTTTCATTGCCATCTCGGTGGTACCCAATAGGTCCGCCTGCGTGCAACGTGCTTGACGCAACGATTGGCGGATTCATCGGAACGTCAGGTCCTGGAGTAGGACGCCCGGCGTGGACGGCAATCGTGTCTAGATTGGTGTAATTCTTGTCGTGTGCGTGAGGCTCAACCATAGGTAAAAGAGTAGTGCCAACGAATTGTGCCGGCACTCAGATAGCGTTAACCCCATGAGTGCACGCATCCGAGTCGCCGTCATCTTTGGTGGCCGTAGCTGCGAGCACGAAATTTCCTGTATTTCTGCAGGCAGCGTTCTGCGGGCATTAGACCGAGACAAGTACGACGTTGTTCCCATAGGCATTACGCGCAGTGGCCAGTGGGTCCTTGAAGCCGATGATGCTGATCGACTCCAACTCGTTGACGGTGTTTTCCCAGAAGTGCGTGAAACAAACGTGCCTGTGCTCTTTACGCCCGATCCAACGGCGACGCACCTGGTTGTTCAGTCCGAAATCCCAGATGTGTTGGCCCAGGTTGATGTGGCATTTCCGGTGTTGCATGGTCCGTTTGGTGAAGACGGAACTATCCAAGGCCTGTTTGAACTTGCCGGTATTCCATACGTTGGTTCTGGCGTCTTTGCCTCGGCTGCTGCGATGGACAAGGGGTATCTCAAAGCTTTGATGTCAGCTGCGGGTATTCCAGTTGGACCATACGAAGTGATTACTGATGTGCAATGGCGAACTCAGCAAGACGCGATCCTTGACCGTATCGCCAACATGGGCCTGCCACTTTTTGTGAAGCCATGTCGTGCAGGTTCCAGTGTGGGCATCACGAAGGTGAAGACCTACCAAGAACTCGTGCCCGCTATTGAAGCTGCTCGCCTGCACGATCCGAAAGTCATCGTGGAAGCATCCGTGGAAAACGCGCGCGAAATTGAATGCGGTGTTCTAGGTGGCGCCGACGGTTCCCGAGCAAGTGTGTGTGCCGAAATTATTGTGCGATCAGGTCACGAGTTTTACGACTACGAAGCAAAGTACGTAGACGATTCGGTTGACCTGGTAGTCCCAGCCGATTTGGAGCCCGCACTGCATCAACGTGTGCGCGAACTTGCTTGTGCGGCCTTCGATGCAATCGGCGCAGAGGGTCTTGCTCGCGTTGATGTATTCATTTCCGGTGATGACGTTGTGATCAATGAAATCAATACGATGCCAGGCTTCACATCAATTTCGATGTTCCCGCGTATGTGGGGTGCAACAGGTGTTGACTACCCAGAGTTAGTCGATGGACTTGTGCAGGACGCGCTTCGCCGCGGAACAGGTCTGCGTTAGTCTTTCGGACTCTGACACTGGTACGCACTAACCTTGAGGCGTGGGCGCAGAACAAACAGTCAGTGACATCGGCGAGTTCGCGCTGATTAACGCCATCTCAGCCCGCCTGACTCCACCAAGTGCAGAAAATACTTCAGTTGGCATTGGTGATGACTCGGCAATCATTTCGGCCCGCGGTGGGCAAGCAGTTGCCTGTGTCGACATGTTGGCTCAAGGCGTCCACTTCAGGCTGGACTGGTCCTCGGCGAATGATGTGGGTCGAAAAGCCGCAGCGCAAAACCTTGCCGATATTTACGCCATGGGTGCAAAACCCACAGCATTGCTCGTTGCCTTGGCTTTACCTGCCGATACGCCAGTCAGTTGGGTGTTGGAACTAGCCGATGGGTTAAACGAAGAAGCACAAAAAGTTGGCGTCTCAGTCGTAGGCGGCGACATTGTGCGCGCTGACGCAATCACAATTAGTGTCACGGCTTTAGGTGAACTTGGTGACCGCACACCGATCCTGCGTTCAGGTGCGCGCTCAGGCGACATCCTGGCTGTTGCTGGAAAGCTCGGGTATTCCGCGGCTGGACTGTTGCTGCTCTCGCGTGGGTTCCGCTCACCGCGTGCAGTAGTGAATGCACACCGCGTGCCTGAACCTGCATATGATCTTGCCGAACAAGCACTGCACGCAACCGCAATGATTGACATCAGTGATGGTTTGGTTTCGGATGTTCGGCATATTGCGAAAGCGTCTGGTGTGCAGGCCAGAATTGAAACTGATCGGATTCAGATTCCTGCGGACCTGCAAGAAGTTGGTGGTGCGTTTAACGAGGACCCGCTGCAGTGGATCCTGACCGGTGGGGAAGATCACGCATTCGTTGCAACGTTCAGCGATGCTTTGAGTGTGCCCAAGAGTTGGAACATCATCGGACACATGGAAGAAGGTCCAGCGCAAGTTTTGGTTGATGGTCTGCTGACAGAATCCGGCGGTTGGGATCATTTCGGCGCTTAACCGAAGAATCCGCCCAACGAAATAACATGATCGGCGTATTCCAAGAGATCATCGTTGTGTGTGGTCATCACGATTGTGCGGCCGCGGTTACATTCTGCGATCAGAGCGCGAACAACAACATGGGAAAAGTAATCGTCAAGCGCCGAAGTTGGTTCATCAAGCAAAAGAATTTGTGTCGGGTGGCTGAGTGCAACAGCAAGCAGAGCGCGCTGACGTTGACCACCTGAGAGCGAATTGAGCGGACGGCTGATGAGGTCGCCAAGTTCAAGAAGTTCGCCTATCTCGTCAGTGGCACCCAATGTGCGAGCAGATTGAACCACACCCAGGTCGAAATCAATGGTGAACATTGCAATGTCACTGCGACGACGTAAGGCTCGCTTGCGGCGCGACATACCAGCCCATGCCTTGTCGAGGATTTTCACGGCATCTGTGGGTTCATCTTGAAGTCCGGCAAGGATGCGCAGTAGCGAAGTTTTGCCGGCGCCTGATGTACCGGAGACCATTGTGAGGCTGCCGGATGTGATTGCTTGGTTCATCTGTGTGAACAGCGGTTGTTCGCCGTTGTACGACAGGGTCAGCCCGCTGATGCTAATTGTGGTGTCGCCTGATGGTGACGTTCGGCTACTGGCTTGTTGGCTGTGCAAAATGCCAGGCTCGTCGACTGCGGATAATTCGGTGGTGTCATCGTAGGGGATTGCCCGCACGAGTCGACCGAACTGTGTACGTGATTCTGCAGGTAGCCGGATCCATCCATCGGGATCGATAACTTGGGCTTCAGGGGAGCGCGCATCCCATTCTTCGCTAATGCGTCCGTCGCGAATACGTACTATTCGATCAGCGAATTGTTCTGCGGCCGGATCGTGAGTGACCATCAGCAAGGTTGTGCTCATTGCGCGACACACTGAGGTCAACAGTGTGTAGACAGTCTTGGATTCAACAGGGCTCAAGGCGCCAGTAGGTTCGTCGGCTAGCAGAACAGTTGGACGGTCAAGCATTGCTTGGCAGATTGCAACCAGTTGGCGCTCACCCATGCTGAGTGTTCGTAGTTGGCGATCGAGAACATTGTCGAGTTTGAGTTCCTTGATGATTGCTGCATTGGTCAGATCTTTTTTGACCTTTGAAATTAGTCGCAGGTGCTCGCGAACAGTGAGGTCCTCAATGGAGTTATCGAATTGGCGAATGATGGAAATCCGTGGCTCAAGCCCGTTTGCATTCGACACTGTTACCGAACCAGCCGACGGTGTTAGTCGCCCAGATAGAACTTCAATCAAGGTACTTTTGCCTGAGCCATTTGGTCCGCGCATGACGCATACCTGGCCATCGGGTACAAACAAGCTGAGTCCGCGAAGCGCGGCAACGTTGCCACCTTCGGAGGGGTAGACGTGGAAGAGGCTGCGTACTGAAATACTCATCGCGTCACCTCGTAGGCGTTTGTGCCGCGGGTGACACGCCATGCGGTGACCATCGTGATCAACTTGGCTACGACAATCAGTGCTGCCACGGCAATGCCAATCCAGAGCCATGGCGCGGTGGGAGCCAGTGGTGGCTCAGCGATTGTGCCGGTGAAGTCTCGTGTCAGGAATCGGGTTGCAAAGTACGTCAAGGGAACTGTGGCAGCGGCTGCAAACGCGATTGTGACAATCATGCGCACAATCAGGGCAAGGACAAGCGAACGCATGTGTTTCCATGGCGTCAGACCCTTGGCCTCCCAGGCGATGAACATTGTTTTGCGGCGCACAGAGAGCGCAAGGAATCGAATGACGAGCAAACTAATCAGGGCCATAACTATGGCTGTGGCTATTTGTGAATACATCGTCCACGTGCGTACTTCGTCATTTTTCGCATTGTCAATCAAAGTTTTTTGATCGGTGAAGGCCAGCTTTGTGTATGGCGCCTTTGTCACAATCGTCGGATCCGTGAGGCGTCCCGTCGACCAAATTTCGGCAACGTTGATCTGGGCTGGATCGACTGCAGCAAACAACGCAGACAACGTATTTGCATCAACCAATCCGAAGTGCGGAGTTTCGGTGGGGAAGCGTGTCATTGTGCCGACAATATCGAGATTGATTGCCGAAGTTGTCGAGATGCTCAGTGAAAGTTTGTTGTCGCGGGCAAGCCCAGCTGTTGTTGGATCAACTATGACGGGCAATGTATCGGGAACCTTGACACTGGATACATACAGTGGCGCGATTTCCAAGGCATACCGAATTGAAATGCCGTCATTGAAGGTTTGAGCATTAGGTGTTGCGGCAAGAAATTGATCCTGGAGGGAAACTCGTTGCGAATCGACCGCAAAGTTGCTGATGTTCAGGGTTCCTTGTGGTGCCTCAACTTCATTGTTACCTTCGCTGAGTGCATGTTGACGTCGGGAGAGGTCGCTGGGGTTTTCGTAGATATCGAAACCTAAGAAATGCAGCGGGCCAATGAAGTTGCCAATTTTGGCGGTGCCCACACCATTGCGCACAACGAGTTGTGTGGATTGTGATTCGCCTTGCGCATCGATAAGCCACACTAAGATTTCGCAAGCGCGATGAAGTCCACTGACGTTCGCGGTCAGTGTCTGCCCAGTGGGCAGTTCAGTTCCCACAACTGGCGTATGAATATCGAGCAGGTCAAGTGTTGTGTTGGCCTGGCCAGTTTGGTGACTGAGGTCTGGAAGCTGGGCTACGAGGTCGCGGGGCAGACCGAGAAGTTGAACGGGGAGCCCTTCTACAGTGCTCAACCGCGCAGTTGTCGGTATCTTCACGATGGGTGTGACCGAACCACCGCTCGTTAATGTGCTGAAATCCTGCAGGCTGCCGATGGCAAAGGGTTGAGTGACTTGACCGGTGATTCGGGAAGCGATGGGTGATTTGAAAATTGCGTGATCGTCAATGTTTCGACTCAACGTACTGAAAGTCACCATCATCAGAACGACGAGAGAAACCACGAAAGCCAACAGGCTCAGCGAGCTGCCAATTAGTGACTTATTGTTACTCGCAATATTTGCCGACAAACTTGACCGTCGAGACCGACGCTTACGTGCGAGGGCGCCAACAGTTGCGCCAGTAACTACCAGCGGGATAGCAATCGCACTGACGTCGGTGGCGATGCCGACTGCAAGTGCTAGGACGCCAGCGATGGTTGCAATCCATGCCAACGATTGAGTGCGTCGAGATGTGTGCAATGTGCACAGCCCAAGGAGGACACCAACGAACCAGGTAAGTGCAACAACGGAAATGACTTGTGGAATGTGAATTGCGTCAGGGTATCCCTTGATTTGTTCCACATACGTTCGAACTGCAACAACACCGAGTGTGCTGGCAACACCAAAACCGATAAGCGACGGAAGCGCAATGGTCAGAAATGAAATCCACGTTTGAGCAGGGCGGGACCATTCATTTTGTTCGAGCACCCGAAGCGAGTTTGTGTGCTTCATTTTTTGTGCTGAAGCAATGAGGGCAGTGGAAAAGACGGCAAGGAAACTAATTGCAAGAATCCAGTTCAAAATTCGTCGTTGACCAAATGACGAATGGTCCGCGACGCTGCTGATTTGTGATTCAGGAACAATCAAACGCAAAAGTGGTGATTGGTTACGGAGCTGGTTGGCGGCATCCGCGGAGGTATCTAGGAATGGTGAGATTCCAAGGTGCGTAATCATTTGTGGATCCAGTGGGCGTGCCCACGTATGGATGCGCGGGAACAGCGCTAGCCCGGTGATGTTGTTTACTTCCTCGGGCATCCCATTGATCAACACTGAGTTATTAGCCATCAATGCAAGGTCAGGTGCACCGGGTAACAACGTCGCATGGCCAACAATGACGAGTCCATTGGCCGCGACAGAGGGGTCGCCCGCACCAGTGTCGATGGACAGGACTTCACACAACGTTGGTGTGCACGTTTCTGGAAGTCGACCATCGGTCAGTGCGATAACCGAGGCTAAGTCGCTGGTCCCAACAAGCTGAAAGCTTGATGACTTGTGATCTGGCACAGGTCGATATGTCGTCAAATTAGTTTGTGGTTCACTCGACAATCGAGCAAGCTGATTGGTAGCCGTGCTGTCCGCAATCTCAGGAGTGACGTCGTCGTAACGTCCGTCGTAATTCACCGATACCCATTTATCGGTCCCACTCAATTGTGTGAATGCCTGATTCAGCGCAAAAATGCCCATCAGTTGGACAAGTGCAAAAAGAGCGACGATGCCAGCGGCAGCAATTGCATGAAGGGGGATGAGAATCTCAAACCCACTTGCGCGACGACTTAAGCGTCGCAAAGTCAGCCGCAGGGATCTCATTTGCCAAGTTTGCCCTAAGTGTGAACAAAAAAATGACCGCATCCGAAAAGGATGCGGTCATTTGAAGTTTGAAACTAGGCCTTCGCTACCTTGCCAGCCTTGATGCACGAGGTGCATACGTTCAGACGCTTTGGGGTGTTGTTAACAACAGCGTGAACAGTCTGGATGTTTGGGTTGAATCGACGATTGGTACGACGATGCGAGTGCGAAATATTATGGCCAAAGCCTGGGCCTTTGCCACAGACATCACATACAGCAGCCACAATGACTCCTTGAAAATAGAACGGATTTGCTTGTTTAAGCCCCTTTAGACTACCCATGCCTTGCCAGATATTCCAATTCGGGTTTATTCATCGGAAATTTCCCTAATTCATAAGGCTCGGGCGCCCCAAGTGCGACGCATCACGCGGGTAATCTAGAACTCGTGTCCGCCACCCTGATGATGACTGCCGAGAATTTTCTGGCCGCACTTCATGGGTTTGAGGCGTTGTTAGCGGCCCGGCATCGCGAGATTAATGATCTGAACGTATTCCCCGTTCCTGATTCGGATACAGGAACGAACGCCCTACTGACTATGAGGGCGGGGTTGGCGGAGTCAGCCGACCTGGATTCTGCGAAAACACTTGGCTTGAATGATGTCGTCGCCCATGTGGCGTTGAAGTGCGGAATGGGCGCAAAAGGCAATTCGGGAGTCATCCTCGCGGAGTACCTGCGCGGGATGAGTGTTGCGTTAGCGCCACGAGCTGACGCCAGTAACTGGGCGCTGGCTCTTCAATCAGGTGCCAGTGTTGCCCGGACGGCAGTCTTGACGCCCGAAGAAGGCACGATGCTGACAGTCGCGGACGCGGCTGCTCTTGTCGAGCCCGGTGACTCATTCGAGGAATATCTTGTCGATGTTGCACGCGCATCACGCGAAGCACTTACCCAAACCCAATTCATACTTCCTGTATTGACGCAAGCAGGTGTTGTTGATGCAGGTGGAGTAGTGATTGCGTTACTTCACGACGCACTTGTCAGTGAATTCGTTGATGGTTCGTGGCCTGCACTTGAGATTGCACAACGTCACTGCGCGGTTGATGTGTCCTCGTACGTTGGTCCAGAGTTTGAGGTGATGTTTCATTTTGCTGGAGCAGTCCCTGTAAAAAATGTGCTGGTTGAACAACTTGCAGACTGCGGGGACTCGTTGATGGTGTCGGGAGATTCAGCACCTTTCACCGTGCACATCCACACTGGCGATCCCGCACGGGTGTTGTACCTCGCGCGGGCAGCCGGCGATGTTGAACAAGTCGCCATCACACATTTGCTTGGCAAAGATATCTCAGACATCACATGGGAATAATGGCACTTCACATGCGGGATTCATCATGACCGAGATTGGTACACCCCTGGCAGATGTAGTCGGCGCAAAAATTGCTGACACATTGAAGTCAGAATTCGGCATGCTCGTAGTGGAAGACCTTTTGCGTCACTACCCTCGCCGTTATGAACAACGCGGCGCATTGACCGACATGAACAGTCTGAGTATTGGTGACCATGTCACGATTCAGGCCGAAGTGAAAAAATTTACGAACCTGAAGAATAAATCCAAACCTGGTTCGCGCCAAGAAGTCATCATTAGTGATGGCACGGGACAGTTGACGTTGATGTTTTTCAACCAGCACTGGCGTGAAAAAGAATTTGCAGTCGGCACACGTGGTTTGTTCTCCGGTCAAGTGAGCCTTTTTAATGGCAAGCGCCAGTTGACTCATCCTGAATACGAAACGTTGGCAACGGATGCGGAAGTCAACGCTGATGATTACGCGGCTGCGATGCTTCCCGTGTATCCGGCAACAAAGAAGATGCAGACATGGACGATTCAACGCTGTATCGACAAGGTGCTCACTGATCTCACTGAGTTGGATGAACCTTTGCCTGCCGATGTTGTCGCCAAGTATTCTTTGTGCGGCTTGCGCGAAGCGTTGGTGTTAATTCACCAACCCACATCCATTGAGGACATAGATCGCGCCAAAGATCGGCTCAAATGGGATGAAGCGCTGGCCTTGCAGGTTGTGCTGGCCCAACAGCGTGTTGAAGAAGAATCGTGGCCGTCTATTCCGCGACTGGAAAAGCCGGACGGTTTATTGGCTGCATTCGATGCCGCGTTGCCGTTTACGTTGACCGCTGGACAGCGCGAGGTCGCGGACACAATCTCTGCGGAAATGGCAGATGGGCATGCCATGCATCGACTGCTCCAAGGCGAAGTGGGTTCCGGTAAGACAGTCGTTGCCGTGCGGGCCATGTTGACAGTTGTTGATTCGGGTGGTCAAGCGGCACTTCTGGCGCCTACCGAAGTGCTCGCACAACAGCATTACCGTGCCATTCGCAACCTATTAGGACCGTTAGCCGAACGCGGAACACTGGGGTCGCACGACGAAGGCACAGGCGTCACGTTGTTGATGGGTTCGTTAAGTACTGCAGCTCGACGACAGGCACTGCTTGACATCACAACGGGGCAAGCGGGAATTGTCATCGGAACGCATGCGTTGATTCAAGACAAGGTTGAGTTTTATGACCTTGGGTTGGTCGTGATTGATGAACAGCATCGCTTTGGTGTGGAACAACGCGCATCTCTGGTTGCAAAGGCGGGAAGTGATCGACGCCCACATGTTTTGGTCATGACGGCCACGCCTATCCCACGCACAGTAGCCATGACAGCATTTGGCGCATTGGATATTTCAACCTTGACTGAATTGCCCGCTGGACGTTCACCAATCACGACCCACGTAGTGCTTGCTGCTGAAAAGCCAGCGCATCTTGACCGTGCCTGGGAGCGCGTGAACGAGGAAGTTGCAAAGGGTCATCAGGCTTACATTGTTGTTCCGCGAATTGCCAGTCAGGAAGATAAGCCTGACGATGGGCGCCGGCCTGCAATTGCGCTGGAAGACCTTGAGCCGCAGTTGACTGTTGGTCCGTTGTCGGCGCTACGAGTTGGCACGCTTCATGGGCAAATGGACTCGGCTGATAAAGACGATGTGATGCAGCGTTTCAAAAATGGTCCGACAGATCCCAACGGACTTGATGTGTTGATTGCCACGACAGTCATTGAAGTCGGCGTGGACGTACCTAACGCAACGATGATGGTCATTATGGATGCTGACCGCTTTGGCATGAGTCAGTTACATCAATTACGTGGTCGCGTGGGGCGAGGTTCTGCGCCTGGTTTGTGTTTGCTTGTTTCCGAAGCGCCACAATTTAGTCCAGCACGTGAACGCCTTGCGGCAGTTGCATCGACTAATGATGGTTTCGAATTGGCAGCACTTGATCTTGAGCAACGAAAAGAGGGTGACATCCTTGGGCGCAACCAGTCCGGTGTGCACACAAGTTTGCGTCTCGTAAGTGTGTTGAAGGATGAAGAGCTACTTGATCTTGCTCGTGCTGAGGCAGACTTGATTGTGTCGTCAGACCCCACTCTGAAAACGCATTCGGCACTTGAACGTGCGGTTGCGGCGATGGTCAATCAAGATCGAGCAGAATTTGTGAAGAAAACATGACGCGAATAATTGCAGGCAACTTACGAGGACGTGCAATAAAAGTTCCTGATGCTGTCACCCGGCCGACCACCAGCCGGGTGCGTGAAGCGGTGTTGTCGTCAGTTCAACATGCTGTGTCAGGATTCGACGACCTTCGAGTGCTCGATCTGTATGCAGGGTCTGGTGCCTTCGGTATCGAAGCCATGTCGCGTGGTGCTCACGAAGCAGTCTTCGTCGAAAAGGATCGCAAGGCAGCCGATGTCATCAAAAGTAACCTCGCTGAATTGAAGATTGCTCGTGCGACTGTCACTGCGCAAGATGTATCGGTGTTCTTGGGAACACCAACTGGTGTTGGCGCCTTCGATGTGGTTTTTTCCGATGCGCCTTATGACGTTGAAGATTCCGCTATCGATGCACAGCTGACACACCTGGTGACGCACGGGTTCTTGAACGATGGTGCAGTAGTCCTTATTGAACGCGGCAAAAATTCAGCGATTACCTGGCCTGCGGAATTTTCAGACCATAAGTCGCGCAGGTATGGCGACACTTTGGTGGAAATTGCTCGGTACGATCGTGCTATCGAAACTGATTCACCAGAATCGTCCGACACTGAAAGTGAGCAGACGTGAGAAAAGCAGTTTGTCCTGGATCGTTTGATCCAGTAACTCTCGGTCACCTCGATGTGTTTAAGCGTGCCGCAAATCAGTTCGACCATGTCACAGTTGCTGTCCTGCTGAACAGCACAAAGCAAAGCTTGTTTTCACTAGAACAACGCATGGACATGATCCGCGAGTCAGTGAAAGATTTGCCGAACGTCACTGTCGATACTTTTCACGGTCTGCTCGTCAACTATTGCGTTGACAACGAAATTGGTGCGATTGTGAAAGGCCTGCGTGCGGTCTCTGACTTTGACTACGAACTCCAAATGGCCCAAATGAACTCGCGCCTTGGTGTGGACACCTTCTTTGTGGCCACCAATCCTGAGTTCAGCTTCCTGTCCTCGAGCATCATTAAGGAAATCGCCAAGTACGGAGGCGACGTCAGCGGCCTGGTTTCTCCGCATGTGAATGCCGCCCTCGTGAGCGAATTTGGCGCTGGGAAATAGTCCAAACGCTCAAGTTCCACCCAAAATCCCTGTAGGTATGGGATTTACCCAGAAAACCCCAGTTTTGGGGAACGTCAAAACTGCGATAACCTAGCGACTGGTCTTTTGCGAGGCCAAATGAGCCTGACTTCCAGCGAGGAAAACTGTGTCTACCCTCGATCCGCGCTCGCCGCTAGTACTCGATACTCGAGAACTAGGACGACGTGCCGGCGCGATGAAGAAAATACAGTTCTCGGTGGAGGCACCGGCTGATCTTGGCGTCGCAATGATCGCGGTTCCACCACAGTCTGAAATCGATTTCGATCTTCGTCTCGAATCAGTCAGTGATGGAGTTCTCGTCACTGGGACAGCACTTGTCACAGTTGCCGGTGAATGCTCGCGGTGCCTAGAACCGTTGACCTACGACACAGAGGTTGACCTTCAGGAACTGTTCGAACATCCGGAAACTGATGCGCGAGGTCGGGTAACTGACACTGGCTCAGACGATGAGGATGAACTTCCGAAGCTCGATGGAGATTATCTCGATCTCGAGCCGACGTTGCGCGACTCGGTAGTTTTAGCTTTACCGCTAAAGCCACTGTGCCAGCCAGACTGTCTGGGATTGTGTATCGAATGCGGTGCAAATCTCAACGATGAGCCTGAACATCAGCACGATGTGGTTGACCCTCGGTGGGCCGCACTTGCTGAACTTGCTACTGAAAGTAGCGAGGACGACTGAGCAACCGCTTGGTTGAAGAACGTTGGGTGCGCCCGACACGACAGAGAAGGATGGCAGACCGTGGCCGTTCCAAAACGAAAGACTTCACGCAGCAACACCCGTCACCGCCGTTCGGCATGGAAGACAACTGCTGCAAACCTTGCTACCTGCGAGCGTTGCCGTGCACCAAAGTTGCAGCACACTGCGTGCTCAACCTGCGGCACTTACGACAAGCGCCAGGTTCTTAGCGTCTAATTCTTGTGGCCGAATCAACGTCATTTGACGAACTATTTGGCCAGCTGGGTGTGACGATTGATGCCCAGTTACTCGAACTTGCGCTGACCCACAGGTCGTTTGCCTACGAGTCAGGTGGACTTCCGACGAACGAGCGCCTCGAGTTTCTTGGGGATGCAGTCCTTGGCATTGTTGTCACGGATGCTATTTATCATCGTCACCCTGACCTTGCTGAAGGTCAGTTGGCAAAATTACGTTCCGCTGTAGTTAACGCGCGCGCCCTTGCGGGTGTTGCGCGCACTTTGTCATTGGGTCGATACATCCGGCTGGGCAAAGGCGAAGAGACAACGGGTGGCCGCGATAAGTCATCAATTCTTGCCGACACGGTTGAGGCAATTCTTGGTGCGGTGTACATCGATTCAGGTGTGGACGCGTCGCGCGATCTGATCTTGCGGCTCTTTGATGAGTTGCTGAGCGATGCTGCGAAACTCGGTGCCGGCTTGGATTGGAAAACCTCATTACAGGAATTGACTGCTGAAATCGGTGCTGGTGTTCCGTCCTATGCCATCACTGAATCTGGACCTGATCATGCAAAATCATTTGAAGCCCGTGTTGTGTTGGGCGAAAAGTTGTACGGCCATGGTTCGGGTAGCAATAAGAAAGAAGCAGAACAAGAAGCTGCGTCGAGTGCGTATGCCGAACTGGTTGCTGAACGTGATGCATTGATTAACTCGGCTGATTAGTTATGCCTGAGTTACCCGAAGTTGAAGTTGTCCGACGGGGTTTGGACGAATGGATTTCCGGTCGCACCATCGACACTGTGCGGGTACTTAATGCGCGAGCAATTCGGCAACACGAAGCGGGACGTGCAGATTTTGAAAAACGCCTTTGGGGTCGCGTTGTTGTGTCTGTTGAACGTCGAGGCAAATACATGTGGCTTGTCCTGGATGACGACAGTGCGATTGTGACGCACCTAGGCATGAGTGGACAGGTGTTAGTTCAAGAACTTGATGCTGAACCAGAAAAACATTTACGTATTCGGTTCACGTTCACTGATGGTGGGCGAGCGATGCACTTCGTTGACCAGCGCACGTTTGGTGGCATGGCAATCGACGACCTAGTGACACAAGATGGCTTGCGTGTACCTGAGTCGGTCGCGCATATCGCGCTGGATCCGTTGAATCCGGCATTTAGTCCGGAAGATTTTGTGAAGCGAATACGGGCTAAGAACACTGAAGTGAAGCGCGCCCTTTTGGATCAAACACTGATGAGCGGCGTTGGCAACATTTATGCCGACGAGGCACTGTGGCGGGCAAAGTTGCACTGGGCTACCCCAACCAATCGACTGTCTAAACCAAAGGCGCTGGAGTTGCTTGCTCATGCCACCGAAGTGATGAGTGAGGCACTTGCAGTTGGCGGCACATCTTTTGACTCGCTGTACGTGAATGTGAATGGGGAATCAGGGTATTTCTCGCGAGGATTGAACGCCTACGGACGCGAAGACGAGCCGTGCTACCGCTGTGGACGACCGCTGGTTCGTGACGCATTTATGAACCGATCATCATTTCGGTGCCCGACGTGTCAACCAAAACCTCGCGGTATCGGCTGATTGTCAATAATCTGAATCCATGACGACAGTCGCCATCCTGAGCCACAAGGAGATTGCCCACGAGCTGTCCATTCTGGGCGAATGGCTGAGGGCACGTGGATACGAATACACGCGTTTTTATCGCGAGGACACCTGGAATCCTGACGACCTGCTGTCGAGTGACCTTGTCATAATCCTCGGTTCACCGCGCTCAACGGCAACTGGCTTTGAGCATAAAGATTCCAATCTCGAAATTGAACTCACTCAAAAGTGCATTGCTGGTGACAAGCATTTTTTGGGAATTTGTTACGGTGCTCAGATACTCGGAAAAGCAGTCGGTGGGGAAGTGTTGCGCCGCGAGAGTGCAAATGTTGGCTACAAGTTGATGGACATTGTCGGACCGCACTTCGGTATTGAAGCGGGCGCTTGGATGTTATGGCATGAAGACATGGTGGAATTCGAGTCTTTGCCTGAAGCCGTTGAGGTTATTGGAACGAGCGAAGGGGCGGTAGTGGCTTTCCGAGCCGGGAGAGCAGTTGGCGTCCAGTTCCACCCTGAAGTAGACGGGGATTCACTTGGACGAATGATCGCAGGACTGGGAATTAGCGAAGAACGGTGGGGACCCGTGCGCGACGCGTTGAACGCCGACGAGCAGGGACACCGAGCGCGCGCGTTCTCGTTATTTGATTCAGTCCTGGATCTGACCTAAATACCTGCAAATCAAGGATCCACGCACTGCACTATTGGGTAGACCACATGTTGGCTCCGACACCACAAAAGGTAGGATTAAGGCACTTCCTGCCACGCTGGTCTCCCCGCTAGCACCACGACCATTAGGACGCGCGTGTATCTCAAGTCCCTGACAATTCGCGGATTTAAGTCCTTTGCGTCATCGACGACCCTGAACTTTGAAACGGGTATCACTGCAGTCGTAGGACCTAACGGTTCTGGTAAATCAAATGTTGTCGACGCAATCGCCTGGGTTATGGGTGAGCAAGGCGCAAAGAGCCTGCGCGGCGGCAAAATGGAAGACGTTATTTTCTCCGGATCAACCGGACGCGCACCACTTGGTCGCGCCGAAGTATTGCTGACTATTGATAACTCAGATGGCGCATTGCCAATTGAGTACGCAGAAGTCACTATCTCGCGAACAATGTTTCGCAACGGTGGATCTGAATATGCAATCAACGGAACGCCGTCACGATTGCTCGACATTCAGGAACTGTTGAGCGACTCTGGTATCGGTCGCGAAATGCACGTCATTGTGGGCCAGAACCAGTTGCGCGAAATTTTGTTGGCGACACCAGAACAGCGCCGTGGCTACATTGAAGAAGCAGCCGGTGTGTTGAAGCATCGCAAGCGTAAAGAAAAAGCGCTCCGCAAACTTGAAGCAATGGAAGTCAACCTGACGCGTCTTGAGGATCTAACCAATGAGCTTCGCCGCCAGTTGAAGCCACTCGGCCGCCAGGCTGAAGTTGCTCGTCGCGCCAATGTCATCCAGTCAGATGTACGTGATGCACGTTTGCGTTTGTTGGCCGATGACCTAACGCAAATGCGCGAAGCGCTCGATGCGGAAATTGCGGATGAAACTGCCTTGCGTGAACGTCGCAATGGTGTTGAAGACCAACTTGCGAAATCACAGGCACGCGAAAACTTGCTCGATGCTCAGATTGCAGAGTCAGCCCCATTGGTAGAGGCCGCTCAAAATGCGTACTACCAACTTGGCGCCCAGCAGGAACGTATGCGTTCCACACTGGCTCTGGCTAAAGAACGTGTGCGATTGGGCGAAGAAGAAGCCGAAGAAATTCAGCATGGTCGCGATCCAGAAGAAATTGACCGCGAAGCACATGCACTTCGTGTTCAGGAATCTGAACTTGCTGAACAGGTTGAAAAAGATCGCGCTTCGCTGGCTGAAGCCATTGCCGAAAGTTCACGCCTGACGCAGGAACTTGCTGCTGAAGATGCCCGCTTAAAAGCAGCAGCCCGCGCAGTCGCAGACCGTCGTGAAGGTTTGGCGCGTTTGGCGGGCCAGGTTGCGGCGGCAAAGTCGCGCGCGGACACTCGCACAACGGAAATTGAACGCCTTGATGAACGCTTACGTGAAGCACGTGAACGTTCCGAGAAAGCTACACAGGAATTTGCTGCAATTGAAGGTCAAGTTGCCGGATTGGACGAAGGCGAAATTGGTCTCGATGCTGAGCATGACTTAGCTGCCGACAAGTTGGCGACTGCGGATGCGGAACTTGAAGCTGCACGCCTTGAAGAACAAGAGGCCGAACGCGATCGCGCTGCGGCTGCTGCTCGCTACGAGGCACTCGAACAAGGCATGAACCGTCGCGATGGCGGGGCAGCAATCTTGGCTGCCACAGATTCAATGTCGGGCATTTTGGGTTCTGTTGCTGCCTTGATGCAGATCGAAGCCGGTTGGGAAACCGCAATTGCTTCTGCGTTAGGTTCGGCTGCTGATGCGATTGCGGTTGATTCACCGCAGGCTGCAGACCGCGCTGTGCGCATGTTGCGCACCGAAGATGCTGGCCGTGCAGCCCTTGTTGTCGTGGGGCAAAACTCTGGCGACAACGCTGAATGGCCAACACTTCAATTCGGTCAGCGATATGCCATTGATTTGATTACGTGCGACGATGCGTTACGTACATCGCTTGCCGGATTGCTTCAGCGGGTTGTTGTTACACAGTCGCTTGAAGATGCTCGTCGTGTTGTTGAATCAGACGCGCGTTTGCGTGCAGTGACGCGCGATGGTGATGTACTTGGAAACGGCTTTACCCAGGGTGGCTCAACTGGTGCAAACAGTTTGGTTGAACTGCAAGCTGCTGTTGACGAGGCTCGCGCCAAACTTGAAGAAGCTGGACGTCGCGTTGACCGGGCTCGTTTCGCGGTAGCCAACGGCACCCAAGCGCAGCAAGCCGCACAGGTATTGGTTGATCATGCACTCGAACGTCTCCACGAATCAGATGCAGGTATGGCCGCTGTTGCTGAACAACTGGGCAGCTTGCAAGCAATCGTGCGCAGTGCAACAGGCGAAGCCGAGCGACTTTCGTCATCAATCGAGGCTGCAAGCAAGGCACGCGAAGACGACTTGCGCAACGTGGCTGAAATTGAAGCACGCTTATCGTCTGCACAGACTGAAAATGTTCCTGACGAGAATTTGGGAACTGACTCCCTAGATGCCCTTTCCGCTCGCGTTGATGCGGCACGCCAAGCCGAAGTGAACTCACGTCTGACGGTTCGGTCGGGTGAAGAGCGACTACGCGCTATGTCGACACAGGCTGAACAGCTCGAGCATGCAGCAAATCTTGAACGTACCGCGCGCGCTCGGGCAATTGAATTACGTGAACGTCGCAAGCGTGAGGCCCAGACTGCTAAGGCGGTAGTTTCGGCTAGCGAAAGCACTTTGGAATTGTTGGGTCAGTCAATTGCGTTGGCACAGCGTGAACGTGAAGAGGCTGTCACAGGTCGCCAGGCTCAAGAAACTGAAGTGAAGACCGTTCGTCAACGTATTCGTGAATTGACGAGTGAACTTGAAGCATTAACCGACAGTGTGCACCGCGACGAAGTTGCACGTGCTGAGCAGCGCCTTCGTATTGAAGCTTTGGAAAATAAAGCGCTTGAAGATTTCGGTGTCGATCCTGCATCCCTTTTGGGTGAATACGGACCTACCATCATGGTTCCGCCATCACCACCAGCACCTGGTGATGACATTGACGAGAACGCACCTGAGCCCGAGCCTTACCCATACGTGCGCAGCGAACAAGAAGCCCGCTTGGCGGTCGCTGAACGTCAATTGGCACTGCTTGGAAAAGTTAATCCACTGGCACTCGAAGAGTTCGGTGCCTTGGAAGAGCGTCACAAATTCCTTGGCGAGCAGCTTGAGGATCTTCGTAAGTCGCGCAATGACTTGATGACTGTTATTCGCGACGTTGATGAACGTGTTCAGACTGTTTTTGCTGAAGCGTACGAAGATACACAGCGCGAATTCCAACGAGGCTTTGCCCGCCTGTTCCCAGGTGGCGAGGCACGCATGGTCTTGACGGATGCCTCTGACATGTTGAACTCGGGTGTCGACATTGAAGCTCGTCCGCCCGGCAAGACCTTCAAGCGTTTGTCTTTGCTGTCCGGTGGAGAGCAGTCGTTGACTGCAGTGGCATTCTTGGTTGCGCTATTCAAGGCTCGTCCTAGCCCGTTCTACATCCTTGACGAAGTGGAAGCGGCTCTCGATGATGTGAACCTTGGTCGCTTGCTTGAGATTTTGGCGGAACTTCGCGCCGACTCTCAGTTGCTGATCATTACGCACCAAAAGCGCACAATGGAAATTGCTGACGCACTGTACGGCGTTTCAATGCGTGGCGACGGTGTTACCCAGGTCATCAGCCAGCGCATTAGTCGTGAAGATCATCAGACGCCTGAGCAGGCTGCTGACGCAGATTTGGCTAGCCAAAACTCTTAACACGAGAGGCGTTACTCATTATGAGTCTGACTTCGTATGTACCAGAAATTGTGAGCATCAGTCTCGCTGTCGGCATTTATGCCTACGTTTCCAAGACGCGCAGGCCACTCATCAAGTCAGCCAAGGATGCGCGTGAAACCGCGGACCTTAAGTCGGCACATACCGCAGGTGATGAAAAGTTTGATGACGCGGTTGACCTGATTGGTTCAGATGTTGTCGAGTCGCCTGTGGACGCAGTTATCCCAGATGTACCCGTTGCAGGACGCGCTGGAACTTCGGACACTCCGGAATCTGTCGAAGCGCG
>CANGDT010000028.1 GCA_947452755.1 Actinomycetota bacterium | reverse complement strand
TTTTGGCGCCTGTCATTGGCGCACTTGTCGTAGGTGTAGCTCTCGTCGTAGACACGTATCTACCCGCCACGCTCTAACAACTTCTTAATCTAAAGTTCACCCAACCTTTATCTGTTATCTATTACAGCCACACCTGCTAGTTGCATTCATAGATTTGTATGAGGATGTCAGCTGGGATTGACCCAGCGTCTTCGAAAGAGGCATCTGAATGAACAACCTGAATTCTCTAGGACGTCGCGCAGGTCGCGCCGTTGCTGGAGCACTCACGCTAGGCGTTGTCCTAGCAGGTTTCACTCCTGCGTATGCAGACGTCACCGCACCTGCAACAGCAGACATGGGCAAGATTTACATCGGCTCCGGTTCTGACACCACGTACGACATGATGAAGGCCATTGACAAACTTTATGCAGGCGCCAATGGTTGTGCCTCGATTTGGGTTACCGGTCAGCCAAAGAGCGGCGCTTGCGATCCCGCTTCCGCTGCGACTGGCAACGACATCACCACCTACCCATGGGTTAACGCAACTCACGACACCATCGTTGAGCAGTACCCAGTTGGTTCAGGTAACGGTGCAGCAGAACTTTGCAACCAAGGCCGCGCAGCAACTCGCAACGTTGACTTCGCACGTTCATCAGGTAGCAACTCGACTTCGGCACCTAAGTGCACTGACTTGATGTATATCGGCTACGCCAAGGATGCTGTCTCATGGTGGCACGCAACTAAGAAGGCCGACGGCACTGACACGATCACATCGTCAATCGCCAGCATCGCTAAGGCTGATCTTGGTAAAATTTACAATGGCACCTACACCACGTGGGACCAACTAAATGGTCTTGCTAAGGATGCTTCTGGTGCAACAATCAGTGGACTTCCAGCAACACCAATCAAGGTGTACACCGCACAAGCTGGCTCAGGTACTGTGGACTTCTGGCGTGGATCTTCGGGCGTCAACGTGACAGTCACTTCGTCTGCAATTTCAACTGGTCAGGAAAATAACCCTGCCAAGATTTTTGTTGATGGCAACGAAGACAGCGCAATTTACTTCATGTCTGTTGGTCGTTACAAGCAGATGGCAAACATCACTGGCACAAACAACTACGCAGGTAACTCAGTGGCAGCAATCTACCCATTGGCAGCTGATGCACTCGGAAAGATTGACAACATTGAACCGACCCCTGCCAACCTGATTGCTTCTTCAGGCGCATTCCCACTTGCTCGTACCGTTTACAACGTTCTTCGCTACCCAAGTGCTCAGATCTTGAAGTACCTTGGCCCAGAAGGCTTCTTGTGCTCGGAAAGCGTCGGTGCAATCAAGGACCGCGTAACCGGTGAAACTTACAAGACCTTGCGTGAACGCGCAATCGTCAACGAAGGTTTCGTTCCACTTCCTAAGGCTGCAACAGGTGGCGCTTACTTCAACAACTACGCTGCTGATCCAGTTGCAGGTTTTGCAGACAGCTACTGCCGTGTACAGGACGCAACCACAGCAATTCAGAAGGACACAAGCGGTCCAACTGTTGGTGTAACAGCGCTCGATGGCACAGGTTCAAATGGCACCCCAGCAGGTGGCATTTTCAACCTCAGCTTTGATGCTGTTCGTTCAGTAGACACAACCAAGTTGGGCATCAAGTCCAATGGTGCATTCGTACCTGCTACTTACACTTGCTACAACATGGTTGGCACAGTTGTTAACTGCGCTGGCGATGCAAGTGCGCCGTATGCAGCTGCAGTAATCAACACCATCAAGGTTGTACCGAACTCACCACTTACTGGTGGAACAACAGTTCGTTACGCTGCAGATGCCGGCTTCGGCTCAGACCGTCAGAACAATGCGTCGGTCGCTTTGGATTCAGCATCGTTCGATGTTGCTGTGCCAAAGACAACAGCAGCTATCGCCTGGACCGCAGACGAAAACTCAGTAATCTTCAACCAGTCAGGTGCGTACGATTACGATCTGTCACAACTGGTCACAGTTACTGGTACGGATGCATCCGCAACATACACAGTTGACACAACCGGAAACGGTGCAGCAACTGCGACAGCAAGTGGACATACTTTGTCTGTTACAGCACCGGGCACAATCAGTGTGACTGTCGCAGTCGAAGAAACCTCATCTGCTGCAGCTGCATCAGTAACTCGTTCATTCGTCCTGAATGGTGGAGCTGCTTCGTTCAACTGGATTCCAGCCGCAAACGCATCAGTTGGAACGCTTGCTGCAAATGGCGATGCAAAGACAATTGCTCTATCAGCTCTGGGTGCTCCTAGTGCTAATGGCGCAACTGTCAACCTTTCGGTAATCGGTGGCACTGCATCAGCAACTGTCTCCTCTGACCGTCAGAGCATCGTTGTTACCACGCCAGGTACTGTCACCATCAACGTTGACGTTGCCGCGACAAACACGACCGCCGCCTCAACAGCTGCTCGTACCGTCACAGTGGGCAAGGCAACACCAGTGGTCACATGGAAGAAGGCTGCAAATGCAAAGATCGTTAAGGCCGGTCAGGTAATTGCCCTGAACGACCTCATCACGGTTCCTGCAGGCGCTGGCGCTCAGACCTGGACAATCACCGGTACTGCAAAGTACACCAAGGTTGTTTCAGGCGGCGTTACCTTCCTTTCAGTAACAAAGGCAGGCACATTGAAGTTGCAGGTTGCACTTGCTGCAAATGCAAACTTCAACGCAGTTGCTAAGAGCGCCGTGAAGTCATACTTGGCTTCGGTTAAGGCAATCAAGAAGTAACAAATACAACCGCACTTGTGGGCATCGGTTCTTTGAACCGGTGCCCACAAGCATGTGCAGAGAGTGCTGTAAGGCTTGTAGCCTTTATTCATGCGCGTGATTAAACCAGTCGGCACAATTACGCGCGGCACTACACACCCGAATCGACTACGAAGAAGTGATCGTTGGATTCTCCATCAGGTGTGTCCGACAATCAGAGCTGCCAGTGACCCACTGGTGATTGACCTTGGGTATGGCGCAGCACCGACCACAACAATCGAGTTGTTCGAGAGACTCCGAAAGCATGTACGTTCCGATGCCGAAGTTATTGGTATTGAAATAGACCCCGAGCGAGTCGCTCAGGGTTTCGAATTGGCTCAACCCGGGGTGTCATTCGCTTTCGGCGGATTCGAAATCCCGTTACCTGGAGCGCGCTCACCCATTGCGATACGGGCATTCAACGTCTTGCGGCAATACGACGAAGAGCAGGTCATTGAGTCATGGGCAACGATGACGGGGCGTTTGGCTGACGAGGGTTACCTGATTGAAGGTACCTGCGATGAAATTGGAAGGCGAAGTACATGGTTAGCGCTTCGAGCCCACTCGTCGGTACCAGAAACGTTTACCATCTCGGCACACTTAGGGTCGCTCGAACTTCCCTCTGACATAGCGCCTCGCTTACCAAAAGCCTTGATCCACCACAATGTCTCAGGTGAACCTATTCATGATTTCTTGCAGCTTCTTGATCGGGCATGGCTTTCGCATGCTTCACTTATTCCATTTGGTGCCAGGCAACGTTGGGTGGCGACAATTCAAACGTTGGCTGACGAGGGTGTGCCTATTCAGGACACCAAAGCACGCTGGCGCCTTGGTGAAGTCACAGTTCCGTGGAACGTGGTGAAACCTACTTCTTACCTTGGTTAGCTACTGCGGCTGCGGCCACAGCGGCCGCTTCAGGATCAAGGTACTTACCACCCTTGACTAGTGGCGAGAGGTATTCGTCCAATTCGTATACCAGGGGAATACCGGTAGGAATGTTCAGTCCAGCGATATCTTCATCGCTAATCCCATCAAGGTGCTTCACCAAAGCGCGAAGTGAGTTTCCGTGTGCTGCAACCATCACGGTCTCGCCGGCTTTCAGGTCGGGCACGATGCTTGATGTCCAGTACGGCAGCATGCGCTTGACGACGTCGGCTAGACATTCAGTCGCCGGACGCTGGTCGCTGGGGATGTTTGCGTAGCGAGGATCGTGAGTCTGGGCGAATTCGTCGTCAGCAGCAATCGCTGGTGGCGGCACATCAAAAGAGCGGCGCCACAACATGAATTGCTCTTCGCCGTATTCGGCTAATGTCTGAGCCTTGTCTTTCCCTTGGAGCGCACCGTAGTGACGCTCGTTGAGGCGCCAGGAACGATTGACGGGAATCCAATGGCGATCGGCAACATCCAAGGCAATGTTTGCTGTCTTGATTGCTCGACGAAGCAATGATGTGTGGAGCACGTCAGGAAGTACGCCGGCTTCCTTAAGCAGTTCACCTGCGCGCTGCGCTTCACCAAGACCCTTAGCGTTGAGATCAACGTCGACCCAGCCAGTAAAAAGGTTCTTTTCGTTCCAAACACTTTCGCCGTGGCGAACAAGAATCAAGGTATGCGTAGTCATGGCTCAATTCTGCCCTATCTGACTAATTAATTTTGGAACAGGTGCTTGAACGCTTCGAGGTTTTCAGTCGACAACCCGTTTGATGTTCGCCATGACCACTCGCGTTCGATGGCGCTCTTAAAACCAAGTTCCAAAATGGGATTGAACGAAGCATCGACTGCCGCCATGATGCCACCAAGAATTTGATCGAAAAGTTCAATATTCATTACCTCGTTTGGCAAACTTCCAGCGATGTACACATCGCCGAAGTGGTCAACGAAATATGCAAGGGACCGCAGTTTCGAGTTCTGTTCAAGTAGCCAGCGGTACACGCCTTCGCCATTTTCATCTGGTTTGCGAGCCACAAATGATTCAGTGCGAAATGTTCGCTCCCCGATACTGATAGCAACGATGATATTGTGCTTATTCGTTCCGCGCAATTCAGCAACAAGTGTTGTTGCATTGGCTTCTTCCCATGTCACATCCTGTGTCGTGAGGAAACTCGCAATGTCGCTCAGTGTCAACATCAGGCCACCACATGTTCCGCTGCGAATCGAGCTTCGTTGTACACCTCAATGAGACGATCAGTTGTTGCATCCCACCCAAAAGTTGATGCATGCTCAACAGCACCATGCGAAAGTTCGTTGCGTAGTTGTGGATTCGTGACCAGCAGCGAAATCTTTTCTGCCCACGTTGCGGGCTCATGACCATCAACAAGTAAGCCACTTCTACCTTCGCGTACTGCAGTAGTTAAACCACCGACGCGCGCGGCGATAACTGGTGTGCCACAGGCCTGCGCCTCTACTGCAACCAGGCCAAAGGATTCGCTATGTGAAGGAACAACACACATGTCCGCGGCTTGGAACCATGTGACGAGCCGTTCACGAGTCGCGGGTGGTTCGAAATGTACGTTCGCCGAGATTCCTAAATCTGCAGCGAGTTCAACTAATGAATTCGGTTTATCAAGTCCTGTTCCAGATGGGCCGCCACAGATCACGACCATTAGTTGTGAACGCAAACTTGGATCACGCGCAAGCAACACCGCAGCCGCACGGATAAGTACGTCTGGTGCCTTCAGCGGCTGAATGCGTCCAACGAAAAGTAGGACGACGGTATCGGGCTTAAGTCCTAACTTGTGACGGGCATCATTCATGTTGCCGGGCACAAATGTTTCTAAATCGACCCCTGGGTTAACAACACGAACGCGCTCAGGGTTTGCGCCGTAAAGATCAATTAACTCTTGCGCCTCTGCAGAAGTATTGGCCACTAGTCGATCGGCGGCGAGAACTACTTGCTCTTCGCCAATCTCGCGGACTGTTGGTTCCGGTGAATCGCCGCTTGCCAACTGAAGATTCTTAACCCGCGCCATCGTGTGCATGGTGTGTACGAGTGGAACGTTCCATCGTTCCTTGGCAATCCAACCGACCTGTCCGGATAACCAGTAATGCGAATGAATCAAATCGTAGAAGCCAACATGGCGTGCAGCTTCTGCTCGTAACACACCAGCGGTCACTGCGCAGAGTTGAGCGGGAAGATCCTCTTTGCGTAAACCTTCTAGTGGACCTGCTGAAATATGTCGAACCAGCACACCTGGAGCCAGTTCCGTACTTGATTCATCGCCAGAAGAAGTGGACCGGGTAAATATTTCAACTTCAATGCCATGACGGGCGATTCGCTTTGCCGTTTCATTGATATAGACGTTCATCCCACCAGCATCACCTGTTCCAGGTTGGTGCAGTGGTGAAGTGTGCACCGACAAGATGGCGATGCGTTCAAGTGGCTTAGGCATGGTGAATCACCTCAAACTTAGCCAGAATCGGTCGATTCCGATACTTGAGCCTTATTTACTGTAGGGCTCGCCAGTAACGATGTGCACAACTCGACGAGCAACGGTTACCGCATGGTCACCAAAACGCTCGTAGAACCGTGAAAGCAATGTCACGTCAATGGCAGCTTCCACGCCGTGACCCCACGTTGAGGAGAGAACGGCTGTAAAAAGTTCGCGGTGTAGGCGATCAAGTTCGTCGTCGTAAACCTTGATTTTGTCTGCAAGATCTGTGTTACGTGAAGCAATGACCGTGCCTGTTTCATCAACAATCCTGCTCGCAGCAGCGCCCATTTCGCCAAAAGTTTCGCGAAGTTCAACTGGGATAGGTGGGTTTGGATAACGAAGGCGAACCTGCTTAGCGATGTGAACGGCCAAGTCACCCATCCGCTCAAGTGACGTCGCCATACGAATTCCGCTCATGACAGCACGCAAATCTGTCGCTACAGGCGCCTGTAGTGCCGCAATGCGAAGGCAACGCTCTTCGACGTCCATGTTCAGAGTGTTAATCGCACCATCGCCGTCAATAACTTGCTCCGCGAGACTCAAATCATCTTCGAGCAGAGCTTGGGTGGCTGCAGAAATTGCATGGCCGACGAGTCGAGTCATTTCGACAAGGTCACTGTTAACTTCGTCGAGTTGGTTTTCTAAGGCTTCGCGCATGCATCCAAGTCTAAGCCTGAAAGTGATGGGATTCTTGCCTCATTAACTGAAACACGACCTTTCCGAAAGGCAAATTTTTGACTCGAGTGAGTGAACATTAGGCGAACTGAGCCTAGACGTGAGGTTGCCGTGTTGTGATGAACCTATTCTTAGGTTGTGACGTTCCTACAGGGCATTGGTTTAGTGGCGATACTCGCTTTCGTCGCTCTCTGGATTCATTTTGACGTCAAGCGGTCTGCAGTTCGGAAACCTACAAGTCCCAGCGACCAAATTGATAAAGTCGCTGCTCTCAGCCAAATTTTGGATGTGCTTCCGGATGCGGCAGCAATTGTTGACTCAGCCGATCGGGTAATCGCGAGCAGTTCGAATTGTGTGTTGATGGGATTGGTTCACAACGACCGACTTGCGCCAGTTGAATTGCGTGCATTGAATCGTGAGTCGCACCGATTGAGTAAGTCCCTTAGCCGCGACGCCACAATCAAGCGCAACGGTTCACGGTTAGGCGAATGGGAAGCGCGACTACAGATTTCACAGATTGATGATGAACTGAGTTTGCTCATCGCTCAAGATCTCAGCGAAGAACGTCGACTGAACGACGTGCGTCGCGACTTCGTTGCAAACATTTCCCACGAATTGAAAACACCTGTTGGTGCGCTGTCACTTTTAGCTGAGGCGGTACAGGCAGCGGATGGTGATTCTGAACAAGTTCGACATTTCGCCAGCCGAATGCAACTGGAAGCACGTCGCCTCACAGATTTGATTGTTGATCTTGTTGAACTCTCGCGCGTTCAAGGAGAAGCCGCACTTCGGAACTCTAAGCCTGTCCTTACGTCTTCGATTATCGCTGAAGCAGTCGATGCTACGAAACTTGCGGCTGACGAACGAAATATTCAAGTCACGGTTACTGATAATTCAGAGTCGGGAAGAATTTTTGGTGATGAAGGGCAACTTGTTGCTGCATTGCGCAACCTTGTGTCGAATGCAATCAACTATTCCCCGCCAGGAACCAAAGTGGGCATTGGTACTCGTCGTGCTGACAGCATGATTGAAATTTCTGTCACAGACCAAGGTCCGGGAATTCCCGAAGCAGAATTGACACGAATCTTCGAACGCTTCTATCGCATCGACCCCGCCCGCAGCCGCGAAACTGGCGGAACGGGTCTTGGTCTAGCAATTGTTAAACACATCTGCGCAAACCATGGTGGCGACTGCACAGTGTGGTCCCACGTCGGTGAAGGCTCCACCTTCACCTTGAGATTTCCTGCCTATGTCAATGGTGGGATTCAACAGCCGGAGGTATCAACCCCATGACCCGAGTACTGGTTATCGAGGACGAAGAATCATTTCGTGACGCTTTGCAGTTCATGCTTGGTCGCGAAGGCTTCGAGGTAACACTTGCTGCTGATGGTGAAGCTGGAATGAAGGCCTTCGATTCCGTTCACCCGGACATCGTGCTGCTTGACCTTATGCTTCCTGAGGTTTCAGGTACCGAAGTGTGCAAGTACATCCGCAGTAAATCGAAGACGCCTGTCATCATGTTGACGGCAAAAGATTCTGAAATCGATAAGGTTGTCGGGCTTGAGCTCGGTGCTGATGACTATGTCACCAAGCCATTTTCAACTCGTGAATTGCTTGCCCGCATTCGAGCAGTGTTGCGCCGTGGTACCGATGTTGAAGACTCTGATTTCGGTGCAATCGAAGCTGGCCCGATTCGCATGGACGTTGAACGCCACGCTGTGTCTGTTGACGGCACCTCAATCGCAATGCCGTTGAAGGAATTCGAATTACTCGAATTGCTGATGCGCAACAGCGGTCGTGTACTAACTCGCGGACAACTGATGGATCGCGTGTGGGGCTCGAATTATGTCGGCGACGGAAAAACACTCGATGTTCACATCAAACGTATTCGCTCAAAGATTGAACCTGATCCCGCAAACCCGGTTTACCTCACAACTGTGCGTGGCCTGGGTTATCGATTCGAAGCGTAAAAGTTCTTCAAGAAATTTGATGTGACATCACATTACGGAATTGTGATGCCTTCATAAATTCCGTTGTTCTCGGCAATCAGCAACGACATTGTTACCGCTGATGTGTTCTGGAATGCGAAAGTCACGGTAACGAATTGACCCGGTGCCAAACTTTCGGCGCTTCCGCTGACGACAACTTCGTTAGGTGAGTTAAAGCCGACCTGCATGGCCTGATGCGCAGGAATCGTGAGATCACCAGTGCTAGTTCCAGTAAAGCCCGATTCACCTTGCAGGCCCACAAGTGCGTCTGCGTTTTCGCTCTTGTTGTAGATAGTCACAATCAGAACTGCTTTGCCAGGCTTTGTGGAATCAGCCACAAGTGTGGCATTACGAATCTCAAGTGCTCCCGAAGTTACGTTGGCACCGTTACCTGAAGGCTTCTGCTGGTTCGTGGCAGCATCAAAGCCGAGTGCACACCCACTCAAGCTGATTGCAGTAACGATGATGAGGCCGGCTGCTGCCAAACGCTTACGCGACACGGGAGTGACTCCTTAATAAGGTGTGTTTACGTGTTTAGCCTAACGGTTCACTTGGCGTATTAAGCCTAGAGGCAGATTGCTTAGGCAAGGTTGAAAGCCAACTCACAGTCGCTGTAGTGAACCTTCAGTTTTGGTCCATGTTGATTATTGGGGCTAAAAGTGACCAACAGCGTTGCCTCAAAAAAACCCATTGTTTAAAGGATTTCCGTGGCATCAAGATGCCAAGCCTCGTGGTAAAATTGGCACTCAAGGCAATCTAAAGGAATCAAAAAATGGCCTACAAAGTTGGCGAAACAGTCGTTTACCCTCACCACGGCGCAGCAGACATCATCGATAAGACATTCATCACTGTCAAGGGTGAAAAGCGCGAGTACCTCGTACTTAAGGTGCACCAGAGTGATCTGACTGTCAAAGTCCCTTCTGACAATGTCGACCTAGTTGGAGTGCGTGACGTCACAAGTCAAGCCGGCCTTGAAAAAGTTTTCGGTGTACTTCGTATGCCATATGTAGAAGATCCAGCTAACTGGTCACGTCGCTTCAAGGCAAATACCGAAAAGCTTTCGTCCGGTGACGTTATTAAGGTTGCTGAGGTAGTTCGTGACCTTTGGCGCCGTTCACAGAAGAAGCCACTTTCAACTGGTGAAAAGAGCATGCTTGCTCGGGCACGCACACAGTTGATTAGTGAGATTGCTTTGGCAGAACGTGTAACTGATGTTCGTGCCGAAGAAATCCTCGACGAGGTTCTTGCTTCCTAATGTCGAACGCGGCTAATGGCCGAGTTGCAGTAATTATTGCTGCAGCCGGAAGTGGATCGCGTCTTGGTGCAGATATTCCTAAAGCATTCGTTTTGCTTGATGGACTTTCGTTGCTCACTCGTTCAGCCCTTGTGATGAGTGCTGTCGCGGACGTGATTGTCGTTGCGGCTCCTCACAATCATTTGGCATTGGCAAGTGAGTTACTTGCCGAGGTTGATGCGGAAATTCATATCGTTGAAGGCGGCGCCAGTCGTCAAGAGTCAGTGTCGCTTGCACTTCAAGGAATTCCTGAAGATGTAGACGTTGTACTCGTACATGACGCAGCGCGGGCATTGGTTCCTATTGAAGTGTGCGCACGCGTTATTGATTCAGTACGTTCAGGAAATCCAGCGGTTATCCCAGTTTTACCAGTAGTCGACACAATAAATCGTGTAGATGCAAACGGTGTTGTAGTCGACACAGTCAATCGAGACAACCTACGCCGAGTTCAAACACCGCAAGGCTTCACTCGCGATGCGTTGGTGCGCGCACATCAAGATTCGACACACATTGCAACTGATGATGCCGGCTTGCTCGCAACACTCGGCATCCCTGTTGTGACAGTTGCTGGTGACGAGCGTGCTATCAAAATTACGACCCAAGCAGATTTAGAAACGGCAACGAGATTTGCAAAGGAACCCGCATGACAAATCTACGAATCGGCAATGGCGTGGATGTGCATCCGCTTGTCGCAGGGCGCCCAATGAATCTTGCGTGTCTCAACTGGCCTAATGAAGCGGCTGGCTGTGAAGGCCATTCAGATGGCGACGTTGCCGCCCACGCAGTATGCGATGCTCTCTTATCCGCAGCTGGCCTCGGGGATCTCGGTGCAGTCTTTGGAACATCGGACCCACAATGGGCAGGTGCCACTGGGGCGACCTTGCTGACCGAAGTAACTCGTCTATTAGCCCAAAATCATTGGCGCATTGTGAACGTCAGTGTTCAAGTAATAGGGAATTCACCAAAAATTGGTTCACGTCGCGACGAAGCCCAACAGGCAATGTCCCTGGCACTTTCAGGTGCGCCCGTCTCAGTTTCCGGTACCACTACAGATGGATTGGGTCTCACTGGGCGTGGCGAAGGTATCGCCGCCATCGCTTCAGCATTATTAGAACCCTTTAATTCTTAGTAACCTTGACCCTGTGCGCCTCTATGACACCGCCGCTCGATCGGTCCGCGAATTCACGCCACTAGTCCCTGGTCACGTGAGTATGTACGTATGTGGTGCAACAGTTCAGGCCGCACCTCACGTTGGACACATTCGTTCAGGTGTTGCATTCGATGTTCTAGCGCGTTGGCTTCGAGTTTCTGGACTAAACGTCACACTCGTTCGCAATGTCACCGATATCGACGACAAGATTTTGGCTAAGGGAATCACCGAAGATCGCCCTTGGTGGGCGGTTGCCGCGCATTACGAACGCGAGTTCCAAAAAGCTTATGCAATTCTTGGCTGCACACCACCAACTGTTGAACCACGGGCCACTGGTCACATCACACAAATGATCGACTTGATGGAAACATTGATTGAGCGCGGTCATGCGTATGCTGCCGAAGGCGACGTCTATTTCGACGTTCGCTCGTTCGCAGAATATGGAAACCTTTCCGGGCAGCGTATTGATGACTTGTTGCCGGCTGGTGACTCTGAAGGTGATTCGCGCAAGAAAGATCCACGCGATTTTGCATTATGGAAATCAGTGAAGCCAGGCGAACCTTCATGGCCAACACCTTGGGGCAACGGTCGACCAGGTTGGCACATCGAATGTTCCGCAATGGCTCAGGCGTACCTTGGTAACGCATTTGATATTCACGGTGGCGGTTTGGATTTAGTTTTCCCTCACCATGAAAACGAAGTTGCCCAGTCGAAAGCAGCCGGACAAGACTTTGCAAACTTTTGGTTGCATAACGCCTGGGTCACAACATCCGGCGAAAAGATGAGTAAGTCGTTGGGCAACTCTCTGCTTGTTACAGAGGTAGCAAAGCGAGTGCGTCCCATCGAACTTCGTTGGTATCTCGCCAGTGCGCACTACCGCAGCAATCTTGAATTTTCTGATTCCGCATTGCAAGAATCCGCAGTCGCCTTTTCACGTATTGAGAACTTTGTTCGTCGCGCAACAGAAATTGTCGGCGACGTAGATGTTGAATCGGTTCCAATGTGTGCGGACTTTGCAAATGCAATGAATGAGGATCTGAATGTCCCTGCGGCATTAGCTGCTTTGCACCAAGTTGTTGGTGAAGGAAACACCTTGTTGGCAAGTGGTGACAAGTCAGCTGCACTTAAGGGAACACTTGGAAGCGTTCGCCGGATGCTTGATGTCCTTGGTGTTGATCCTTTGAACGCAATGTGGGCGTCAGCCTCTAGTAACGATGAACAAACTTCTGAAGCGCTAGACGCTTTAGTTCAGGCACGTATTGCAGCTCGCACTGCGGCCAAAGAAGCAAAAGATTATTCAGCCGCGGATGCCATTCGCGATGAGTTACGCGCACTTGGAATTGCACTGGAAGACAGTGCAGACGGTGTGCGATGGACATTGGAGAAATAGTGGCTGGCAATTCAAAGCGCAAAGGTGCAATCCGCACAGGCAAAAAGGGGCCACTTGTTGGTTCTGGCGGCCGTGGAAAGCAACGACTCGAAGGTCGTGGCCCGACGCCAAAAGCGGTTGAACGTGACAAGCATCCGGCTGCCAAGCGCAAGCGTGCCGCTGAACGTGCTGCGGTCAAGCAAGGATCTGTTCGCCAAAGCCGTCCACGTGACCGTGACGGTATTGAATGGGTTGCCGGTCGTAACTCGGTGCTGGAATGTTTGCGCGCGAATATCCCAGCCTCTGCGCTGTACGTTCAGCAATACATTGAAGGCGATGACCGACTGAAGGAAATCATTCAGCTTGGTAATGATCTTGGTCTGCCGTTCTTGGAGTCACCTCGCGGTGAACTCGATCGCATGACCGACGGTGCCGTGCATCAAGGTGTGGCACTGCGTATCCCTGCTTATGGCTATGCCGATCCTGAAGAAGTATTGGATGAAGCTTTCGATTCTGATCGTTCACCATTCCTCGTTGCCTTGGATGGCGTGACCGATCCTCGTAATCTTGGTGCCGTCATCCGTTCGTCAGCTGCCTTTGGTGTCGATGCAGTTGTAGTGCCGGAACGCCGTGCTGCTGGAATGACCGCGTCTGCGTGGAAGACTTCTGCAGGCGCAGCAACGCGAGTACCCGTTGCGCGTGCAACAAACCTGACCCGCACGCTTGTTGCTTACAAGAGGGCCGGCTGCACAATTATTGGTCTTGATGCTGACGGCGATGTTGAATTACAGAGTTTCGATCCAGCGCTCGCTCAAGGACCGTTGGTGCTTGTCGTGGGTGGAGAAGCAACAGGAATGTCACGCCTGGTTCGCGACACCTGCGACATCATTGTGTCGATTCCTATGTATGACGAAACCGAGTCGCTAAACGCTGGTGTTGCTGCAGGAATTTCACTTTACGAAATCGCGCGCCTACGCGATATTTAAACCTGATTTATAAATAGTGAAGGGGCTTAGCGCACAACGCGCTAAGCCCCTTCACTTATGACTAACTAGTTGCCAACACGCAGCCCTGTTTCGGTGCTGAATGTGTGCAAGTGACCCTGCGATGGGCGTAGGTGAACGATGTCGCCGCGTTGGATTGAGCTACGACCATCAACGCGTACGTTGACCTGACGTGCTTCGCCCTTAGCGTCGAGTACATCACCATAAACGTAGGCATCTGCACCGAGAAGTTCGACTAGGTCGACCTTCAGTTCGAAGCCACCATCGGCAATTTCGAGATCTTCTGGACGGAAACCAACAGTCACACTGTCTGAGCCTTCGCTACGAACAGCACCGAGTACATCCTGGCCAAGTGCGATGTGTGAATTACCGATGATTGCACCCTGGTCATCAACCTTCAGGTCAATCAAGTTCATTGCTGGTGAGCCGATAAAGCCGGCGACGAATGCGTTGACTGGACGATCGTAGAGATTCTGTGGTGTATCGACTTGCTGCAAGAAGCCATCCTTCATGACCGCTACGCGATCACCCATGGTCATAGCTTCTGTCTGGTCGTGTGTGACGTACACAGTCGTGACACCGAGACGGCGCTGGAGGCCAGCAATCTGGGTACGAGTCTGAACACGTAGCTTTGCATCAAGGTTCGAAAGCGGTTCGTCCATCAGGAACACCTGTGGGTTACGCACGATTGCGCGACCCATTGCGACACGCTGACGTTGACCACCAGAAAGTGCCTTTGGCTTGCGCTCAAGGTAATCGACTAGGTCGAGAATCTTTGCAGCTTCTTCAACACGCGTGCGAATTTCATCTTTGTTCACGCCAGCAATTTTTAGTGCAAAGCCCATGTTCTCGGCAACGCTCATGTGTGGGTACAGCGCGTAGTTCTGGAAAACCATTGCGATGTCACGATCCTTTGGCGCTACATCAGTAACGTCGCGGTCGCCAATGTAGATGGATCCACCATCAACTTCTTCGAGGCCAGCAAGCATGCGAAGTGATGTGGACTTGCCACAACCTGAAGGTCCAACGAGAACAAGAAATTCACCATCGGCAACTTCAAGGTCAAGTTCGTTGACTGCTGGGATTGTTGAACCCGGGTAAACGCGGGTTGCTTTCTTAAATGACACGTTGGCCATTGCTATCTCCTCCACCGACAGGGACGTGTCGGACGATCCGTTGTAAAGGTCCCCAACTTTTCAGCCAGGGCGCCGCATGTTGCGACCGTCTTATTGTTACAGAACTAGTGGCTACGCGCATAGAGTCAGGCAATTTCGCATCACGAAACTATGCGAATGTGTGCTTTCGGCCAGCTGCGAGTCCTCGTTTTGGGATATTCCCCAGAATTTCCTAAACTGTCCTAGTGCCTTCGGCCAAGCCGAAGATACGCCCCCTTAGCTCAGTGGTAGAGCATCGCTCTTGTAAAGCGAGGGTCATCCGTTCAAATCGGATAGGGGGCTCTCTTTTTGCGAGAAACTCAGAGCGCGTCAGCGACAACTTTTGGCTTAATAATTTGCTGAACAATTGAAATTCCAAACAATACGATGACTGCGCCAATTGGCTCGTACCAGTGCAGTGTCTCGTGAAGAATGACAACGCCAGCAATTGTGGAAACTATCGGAATTGAATAGGTGACCGTTGAGGTAGCCATCGCACCGGCACGTTTAATGAGTAGGAAGTTCAAAACTAAAGCGACGCCGGTACCTATCGCGCCAAGTAACACGATGCTCACCACGCCCGTCATTGGCCAATGCGTGGGGCGCGACGAAACAAAAAGACTGACAATCAAACATTCAACAGCACCGATACTCAGCTGTGTAGAAACGGCGCCGAACGGGTCGAGCTGTAACGGCGTGATGAAGCGTCGCGTCCAAAGCACCGACACTGCGTAACCAATTGTGGAAAGGCCGCAAGCAAGATATGCCTTCCAGTCAGCACGGAAGTCGGTATCCCACACACCAAGTAGCACTGCGACACCAACAAACCCGATGAGTAATCCGCTAAGTCGAAAACGGCTCAATCGTTCTTCAGGCAAAATCAGAATGGCCAGTGCTGCAGTCCATAGCGACATTGTGGAATTCATCAGCCCAGCAGCAACTGACGAGATGTGATGTTCAGCCCACGCAAAAAGTGTGAAGGGAATTGCCTGACTCAACGTTCCAATTAGTGCGAGATGCTTGAGGGCACCCCAGTGCAGAACAGGGCGACCTCGTTGGAAAATTAAGACGAGATACAGCGTTAGTGCGCCAAGGGCCAGCCGAGCGAAAGTTGTTTGGTACGGGTCTAAAAATCCGCCCGCGACTTTAATAAATAGGAACGAAAATCCCCATGTGACAGAAAGCATGACCCAAAGGCCAATCCATGATCGTGTGGGTTCATGTTGAGTTGTCACCCGTTCACTCTGGCATAAGTGCCGTCTGAATCTGGGAACTTCACGAAGCGACCACCACACCTAGTGGCTGTTGGAATCGCTATACCCCATAACTTGTGACACCCCCGAGGGGGGTAACCGATGATTTGTGGGACCTACCCCCTAACATTGTGCTTGTGAGTGAAGCAGCCCGTGCGATATCAGCAGACCAGTCAGGTTCATTGCCTGAGCGCGATCAGCGCATCCTGGAATTCGAACGTCAATGGTGGAAGTTCGCCGGCGCAAAAGAACAAGCGATTCGTGAGCAGTTCGACATGTCGGCTACGCGTTACTACCAAGTTTTGAACGCACTCATCGATCAGCCTGAAGCACTTGCTTTTGATCCGATGCTTGTGAAGCGCCTACAACGTATGCGGGCCGCCCGCCAGCGTGCACGTTCCGCTCGTCGTCTTGGCATCGAACTTAACTAGTAATTCCTGTTGGCGATTTTGCCGATAAACAACGACGTAAGATAAAAATATGTCGGGTCAACCAAATTTCATGAATCGGGTTTTTAAACCCTTAATCGTCATGATTGGAACAGTGCTCATCATGGGCACAGTTGGTTACGGACTCTTTAGCTTGAAGCCTTCGGATTCAGCGAGCCAAAAGCCTCAGGTTTCTCAGTCAACGGATGGGAAAGTCACCATCCCTGAAGTCATTGTGTTGAATGCCTCCAGCACCCCAGGATTAGCCCGCAAGCGCGCCGAGGAACTCAAGCTCCAAAACTGGACAATCAGCACGATCGGAAATTGGACCGGCGCCCCATTGGATAAGACAACGGTGTACTTCCCATCTGGCACCGAAGAATCCGCTGCCAAGTTGGCGAAAGTCTTTAGCGCCGATGTTGCACCTGCCGACTCGAGCATGTCTGATAGGTCGTTGACGCTAGTAATAACCAAGTAGCCGCAGCCTGACTTTTCTATATCCCGCAACCGTTGCTAGGGTAAGAACACACCAGCAGACCATCGCTGGACATAACTGAATAACACCTCATCCAGAGGAGCAGAGGGACCGGCCCGTTGAAGCTCCGGCAACCATCGCGAAACCACTTAGGCCGCGCGAATAGGTGCCAATTCCGACTCGAAACGAAAGTTTCGGGGTAGATGATGAAAGGCACTTCATTTCATGTCAGTAAGCACCCTCACCACCAACGCGTCTTTTGGCGCCGCAACGCATTTGGTCTGTCGCGCCTGTGGAGCTCATGCAAAACTTGGCGCCGATTACTCATGTTGGGAATGTTTCGGTCCCCTCGAAGTTGCATACGATTTTGGAACGGTCACGCGTGAATCAATTCAGGCGGGACCGTTTTCGTTGTGGCGTTACGCAGCACTGTTGCCAGTGCCAACAGATATTGCTGAACAACGCAACTTGGCACCTGGAATGACCCGCCTGCATCGCGCAGACAACCTGGCAAAGGCGCTCGGTATCACGGGCACCTTGTGGGTGAAGGACGACAGCGGTAACCCAACTCATTCATTCAAGGATCGTGTTGTTGCCGTAGCGCAAAGCGCCGGTATCCAACTCGGCTTCAATACGTTGGCCTGCGCATCGACGGGAAACCTTGCTCACGCAGTTGCCGCTGCGGCTGCACGTGCAGGCCAGAAATCTGTCGTACTTGTGCCTTCGAATTTGGAGCAACACAAAATTCAGGCAACCGCTGCTTACAACGGACATGTCATTGGTATTGATGGAAACTACGACGACGTCAACCGTCTTTGCGGTGAACTCATTGGTGAGGAAGTTTCAGCCGATTGGGGTTTCGTCAATGTGAACTTGCGCCCGTACTACGCAGAAGGTTCAAAGACTGTCGGCTATGAAATTGCTGAGCAACTCGGCTGGCGTTTACCCGATCAGGTGGTTATTCCTGTTGCCTCTGGTGCGCTGTTAACGAAGGTGGACAAAGGTTGGCGTGAATTCGTCGAACTTGGCCTTGTGGAAGATCGTCCTTGGCGAGTGTTCGGTGCGCAAGCGACGGGCTGCAATCCTGTTGCTGAAGCATGGCGTGAAGGTCACGATGTCGTTCGTCCGGTGAAGCCAGACACTATTGCGAAGTCTCTTGCGATTGGTAACCCTGCTGACGGTCCTTACGCACTTGATGCTGTGCGACGCACAAATGGTGCAATTGGCGATGTGACTGATGCCGAGGTCGTTGAGGGTATTCGCTTGTTAGCTGAATGCGAAGGCATCTTTGGTGAAACGTCTGGCGGTGTCACGGTTGCAACGACAAAGAAACTGTTGGCGTTGGGTCTGCTTGACCCAACGGCGGAGACTGTCATTGTTAATACGGGTGAGGGTTTGAAGACTCTTGATGCGGTCGCGACGGGCAATGGTTTTAGTGCAACAATTTCACCAAGTGTCGACGCGGTGGCTAATGTGATTGAGGGTTCAAAATGAGTGTGTCAGTTCGTATTCCAACAATTTTGCGTTCCTACACCAGCGATCAGGCTGTTGTTGAACTCGAACCATCGGTAGCAACTTTGCAGGGTGTTATTGATGCCCTTGAGGCTGCGGCGCCAGGTATTGCACAGCGCTTATTGCAGGACACTGGCGAGCTTCGCCGTTTCATCAATGTGTACATCAATGATGATGATGTGCGTTTTATTGATGGGTTGAATAGTGCGACTCCGGATGGGGTGCAGGTTTCGATCGTCCCAGCGGTAGCAGGCGGATAACCGAAACGAAGAACGCGTGGTGCTCCCGCAGGGAGTGGCGCGTGGATGAGTTGAGGGCACTGCGCCGAATAATCTCAGCAGGCGGATAACCGAAACGAAGAACGCGTGGTGCTCCCGCAGGGAGTGGCGCGTGGATGAGTTGAGGGCAATGCGCCGAATAATCTCAGCAGGCGGATAGTTTCCCTTTGTTGTGGGTGAACTTGGGCTTAATTCTTTAATGTCGGCGGGGTTTTCTGTCGTTTTGTGGAGTTTTGGTCTTTTTGTGGAGTTTTTGTGCCGTAGTGTGGTTAGTGGTCGACAAAGTAAGCGCAATTCGTTCGAGAGTAAGACTCAAAAACACAAGATTCGCGAGCACGATGCGAACTCTCACCTTGGTGGGCAGGGAGCAAGACCCGAAGCGGCAAACGTCACTTCGACCCATTAAGGAAAGAGATGCCCATGTTAGGCACAGTTAAGTGGTTCAACCAGGAAAAGGGCTACGGCTTCGTTGAAGTTGACGGAACCGATCGCGACGTTTTCTTGCATTACTCAGCAATCGAAGTTGATGGTTTCAAGACTCTTGAACAAGATCAGCGCGTAGAGTTCGAAATCGGCGAAGGCCCTAAGGGTCCTCAGGCAGAGCACGTTCGCCCGGTTTAAGACCAAACGTTTAAAGAAAAGGACCCGAGGTTTTCTCGGGTCCTTTTCTTATGCCTAATTTCACTGACTACGGTTGTGGTGTGCCTGAAGTTGATGATGCCCGCAAGAAGGAAGTCCTTGCGTTGCGCGATACCTATCTTGAGATGTCTTTACTTCCGGAGCGCAAACTGGGTGAGGTTGTTCGTAAGGAGTTGCTTCAGCTGGTTCAGCATGCGACGTCTGTGTCACCGTGGTGGCGGGATCGCCTTCGGGATGCAGATCTCGGTTCGAAATCTATTCAGGGGTTATTGCGGTCTCTTCCGATTTCTTCACGAACTTTTGTGCAGGGCGAATTTGAGGATATGAAAATCTTTATTCCTCAGACGGACCTTGCTGACTATATTTTGCAAAAGACAACCGGTTCTACTGGTCAGCCTGTTCAGGTCATTAAGTACAACCCTTTATATAGTCGCGATATTGATGCCATCACTTTGCTGGAATGGAAATGGCATAAGCGTGATGTGCGCAAGAAGATGGGTTTGTTTCGCCTCGGTTCGCAGGATGCAGATTATGTGAGAGCTGGCCCGCCACTTGAATACATTGGCGAGGCTGCGCCAATGTTTCAGCGTTCGTCGGTTGATCGGACAAGCGAAGAGTTGTTGGATGCATTGTTCCAACATCAACCGTCGTATCTTCTGACTAATCCGCTGAGTTTGAAGATGGTTGCTCAGGTTCAAATTGAGAGTCCTCGACGCATTGCGCCGATTGAACAAATTCTTACGCTTGCTGATCGAGTTGATGACTCGTTACGCGATTTGGTTCGGCAGGCGTTCGGGGCTGCAATTATCGATCGATATTCGTCGGTTGAATTCGGAATGATTGCCTTGCAGTGCCCTCAACACAACCACCTTCATGTGATTGCTCCGAATGTGCATGTTGAGGTCGTCGATGATGACGACAATCCGGTTCCTGTTGGCGAGCCAGGTCGAGTGTTGATTACTGGTCTGCATACGTTCGCCATGCCGATGATCCGATACGAACAAGGAGACATCGTGACTATGGGTAAACCTTGTGACACCGGCATCACGTGGCCGGTCATTGAGTCCATTCATGGTCGAGTTCGAAGTTACGTTGATGGCCCGGATGGCGATCGTAAACTTCTCACCCTTTTCACTGCGGATTTCCTGCTGATGCGCGAAATTCAAGATTTTCGATTGGTCAAGTTTGATGACACTGCGGTCTTTGTTGCCCAGACGCGTGCGGAACTCACTTCAGACCAAGTCCAACGCATCGAAGCGTCACTTCATAAAGACGTATTTAGGGGTAACCAAAGCGTCCGTATCCTTACGCAACGTGAGCCTTTGCGTAGACCGGTATGGAAAGTGCGCGAGATCTACATCGTCTCGGGAGCTGCGAATCCGCAGTGGACGATTGCGGACATTGACGAAATATTGATGTGGGCAGAAAGCCCTGCGGAATAGACCGCTCATTGATCAAGTACATGATTCATCGCTACTAAAGTTAAGGCATGACATTGAGCCGTACTGCTAAGAAGTTTTATCACGAGCAATTGACAAAGAAGCGGGTGTCCGCAGCTTCCATTGTGACCGCCGGAACACTTGTGGCCACCCAATCAATCGGTGCAACAAGTGCGCACGCATCTGGCGGCGTGTTTACTGTCAGCAATTGTGATGACACAGGTAATGGTTCGCTACGCCAAGCGATGCAGGATGCATATGACTTTAATGACCCAAGCCAAATTGTGTTTGTCTCAGCACTGGGCTGTTCGACGATTACGCCGCTGTCAGACCTGCCGATTCAGCGAGCACCAATGGATATCGTTGGTCCCGGTGCTCAGAAATTGAGGATTGCATTTAGTTCCATAAGTTCATCTGGGTTGCATTTTTCGCTCGTTGATCAGGTGAATGTGAGCGGATTGACGCTTTCAGGCCGCGGAGTGACTGTCGACGCTACCAACGTAGCTCCATCGTTGCTGCACGTGAATGGCGTGGACTTTGAAAACATCACAGACGGTGCAAGTTCCATGTATTCAAATGGATCTTTTGCGGGTTCACAAATTGTTATTGAGAATTCAACGTTTGGTCACTCGGGAGCCTCGGGTACACCTCATTTTTGGTCGGTCTATACACCAGGGTCGATTGTCGTTGACAATTCCACGTTTGTGGGGAACGTTTTTCAAGAGGGCGTTCTTGCCGCTGGCGCAGGAATATCGATTTCCAATTCCACGTTTGTAGCAAACACATTTGATGCACAAGGTGGCCAATTTTCGACGTTTGACGCGGGTGGTTTCGTAGGGAACTCTTCAGGGAACCCTACCCAATTAAGTCTTTATGGAAACCTATTTGCGAACAATGTGTTGAGCGCAGGTCCGGCATGTTTTGCCGGCGCAGTGGTTGATAACGGCGCGAACATCTTTGATGTTGCCTACACAACGTGCACGCCTTCGGTGCTTCCAACGGGCATGCAAGCTAATGGTGCGTCTGCAGTTATTCCCGGTGTGGGAACAACTGTTGCAACATCAGCAACGCTCAACGGTGGAACGACACCGACTGTTGCATTGCTCGCGGGCAGTCCGGCAATCGACTACTACTCCAATGGTGATTCTGGAACGAATTTTCAACCTGCATCACTTGATCAACGAGGATTGTCGCGCCCGTTTGGTGCGGGCAATGACGTAGGTGCCTTCGAATATCGTCCAGCTGCAAAGCCACCAGTGAGCCCATCCGCAACCTGTAAGCCAGTCGCGGTCGGTCCAGTGAACTTTAAACGTGACTCTGCGGTTCTGACTACCTCGGCAAAATCACATCTGAACAAGTATGTGACTGCAATTGCTAAATCGACTTGCCGCACAATCACATTGAATGGCTATGCCGCTGCTCCAGGTCACACAACACAAACGGCCACGAAGCACCGAATTAAATTGGCGTCGGCACGTGCCGCGGCTGTGAAAAGTTATTTGGCCACGGTTCTTAAAGCCAAGGGGATTACTGTGAAATTTAAGGTCAACGCCTTGGGCGCCAGGAACCCTGTGGCTAGCAATAAGACAGAGAGTGGGCGCCGACTAAATCGCCGTGTTGAAGTATCAATCAGCAAGCTTCGCGCCTTGAACTAGCAAACACCCATTTAAGCAAAGAGCCCCCGAGAAATCGGGGGTTTTTCGCGTTTCTGGGGTTCTCGATTTGCACTCGAGGGGTGAGAGTGCCAACAATAGTATTAGCACTCGGAACCCCCGAGTGATAACCCACAGACTCCAGGGCGACAAGCCCTGACCGTTTGGCACAAAAGGAAATAACACATGTCGAAGATGATCGCTTTCGATGAGGAAGCACGTCGCGCACTTGAGCGCGGTATGAATACTCTCGCAGACGCTGTACGCGTAACGCTTGGCCCAAAGGGTCGCAACGTAGTTCTTGAAAAGAAGTGGGGCGCACCGACCATCACTAATGACGGTGTCTCCATCGCCAAGGAAATTGACCTTGAAGATCCATACGAGAAGATCGGTGCAGAACTCGTAAAGGAAGTTGCCAAGAAGACTGATGATGTCGCTGGCGACGGAACCACAACTGCAACTGTTCTAGCTCAGGCACTTGTTCGCGAAGGTCTTCGCAACGTTGCTGCTGGCGCAAACCCAATGGTGTTGAAGCGTGGCATCGAAAAAGCTGTTGAAGCTATCAGTGCAGAACTTCTCGCAATGGCACAGAAGGTTGACTCAAAGGAGCAGATTGCTGCTACCGCTTCAATCTCTGCTGCAGATCCACAGATCGGCGAAATGATCGCTGAAGCCATGGACAAGGTTGGCAAGGAAGGCGTCATCACTGTTGAAGAGAGCAACACATTCGGTCTTGAGCTTGAGCTCACCGAAGGTATGCGTTTCGATAAGGGTTACAT
>CANGDT010000027.1 GCA_947452755.1 Actinomycetota bacterium | reverse complement strand
TGAGTGCGCATCTCGAAGTGTTCGCGAGAGTCCTTGTACTTGTGCGGTGAACGAATCACGCAGTACACGTTCTTCTCTGTTGGCAGCGGAACAGGTCCAGCAACCTTCGCACCAGTAGGTGTCACTGTCTCAACGATTTTGCGCGCTGAAGAATCAATGACCTCATGATCGTAGGCCTTGAGCCTGATTCGGATCTTCTGTCCAGCCATGGGGCTTGACCATCCTTCTCTCTTAGAAACTGCCGGGTATTCGGTGCTTCGTTGGTGGTGGCTCTTGTCGAGCCACCACCGCCGAAACGTTTGACTTAATTAATTACTTGATGATCTTTGTAACGCGACCTGCACCAACAGTGCGGCCACCTTCGCGGATAGCGAAGCGTAGACCTTCGTCCATAGCAACTGGCTGGATCAACGAGACAACCATCTCGGTGTTGTCGCCAGGCATAACCATTTCTGTTCCACTTGGCAACGAGACAACGCCTGTTACGTCAGTGGTACGGAAGTAGAACTGTGGACGGTAGTTATCGAAGAATGGCGTGTGACGGCCGCCTTCATCCTTGGAAAGGATGTAAGCATTTGCTTCGAAGTCGGTGTGAGGTGTTACTGAACCGGCGTGGCATACAACCTGGCCGCGTTCAACATCTTCACGCTTGGTTCCACGAAGAAGTAGACCAACGTTTTCGCCAGCCTGACCTTCGTCAAGAAGCTTGCGGAACATTTCAACACCGGTAACGGTGGTCTTTGTTACGCCTGGGCGGATACCCACGATTTCAACTTCTTCGTTGACCTTTACGATGCCGCGTTCGATACGACCAGTAACAACGGTTCCACGACCTGTGATCGTGAAGACGTCTTCAACTGGCATAAGGAATGGCTTGTCAACGTCGCGAGCTGGTGTCGGGATGTAGGTATCTACAGCTGTCATCAGGTCGAGGATTGACTGGCCCCACTTAGCATCGCCATTAAGCGCTGGGAAAGCAGCTACGCGAACAACAGGAATGTCGTCGCCTGGGAATTCGTAGGCACTAAGAAGTTCGCGAACTTCCATTTCTACGAGTTCAATAAGTTCTTCGTCATCAACCATGTCGCACTTGTTGAGAGCAACAACGATTGAAGGAACGCCAACCTGGCGTGCAAGAAGAACGTGTTCCTTGGTCTGTGGCATTGGGCCATCAGTTGCTGCAACCACGAGGATTGCACCGTCCATCTGTGCCGCGCCGGTGATCATGTTCTTGATGTAGTCAGCGTGACCTGGGCAGTCGACGTGTGCGTAGTGACGCGCCTCTGTCTGGTACTCAACGTGTGCGATCGAAATCGTGATACCGCGCTGACGCTCTTCAGGGGCCTTATCGATCATGTCGAAAGGTGTGAATGGGTTTACATCTGGGTATGCGTCGTGCAGCACCTTGGTGATGGCAGCAGTCAGCGTTGTCTTGCCGTGGTCGATGTGACCGATAGTGCCGATGTTGACGTGCGGCTTTGTCCGCTCGAACTTCGCCTTTGCCACGGTGGGTCCTCCTGGATCCTTGTGCTGTCAGTCGGTGTGACCTTCACTCCGACTGGTTTCCTTACTGGTTTTTTGGCCTGTGGGCCGTTACTCGCCTCGCGCCTTCGAGACAATTTCTGTCTGGACGTTGCTCGGAACTTGGGCGTACGAGTTGAACTCCATGGAGTAGCTCGCACGTCCTTGAGTACGACTACGAAGATCTCCCACATAGCCGAACATTTCTGACAACGGAACAAGAGCACGGACTACGCGTGAGCCAAAGCGCTCATCCATAGCCTGAATCTGTCCGCGTCGAGAGTTAAGGTCGCCGATGACATCACCCATGAAGTCTTCAGGGGTGGTTACTTCGACGCTCATCAATGGTTCAAGGATGACTGGACCGGCTGAGCGGACGCCTTCCTTGAATGCCTGGGTACCGGCAAGCTTGAATGCAAGTTCCGAAGAGTCGACGTCGTGGTAAGCACCGTCAAGCAGTGTGACCTGTACGTCAACCATTGGGTAGCCCGCAAGCACACCGTTGGTCATAGCTTCCTGGCAACCAGCATCAACCGATGGAATGTATTCGCGAGGAATACGTCCACCAGTGACCTTGTTGACAAACTCATAGCCGCCGTCTGCACCTTCGACGCCATCGATTGGCTTGTTTGGTGCAATCGCAATCTGAACCTTCGCGAACTGACCTGAACCACCGGTCTGCTTCTTGTGGGTGTAGTCGATGCGATCGACGTTCTTGGTGATGGTTTCGCGGTAAGCAACTTGTGGCTTACCGACGTTAGCTTCAACGTTGAATTCGCGCTTCATGCGATCAACAAGAATTTCAAGGTGAAGTTCGCCCATACCAGCGATGATGGTCTGGCCAGTTTCTTCGTCAGTATGCACGCGGAATGTTGGATCTTCATCCGACAGACGCTGAATAGCAACACCGAGCTTGTCCTGATCGGCCTTTGACTTTGGCTCGATGGCAACTTCGATAACCGGTGCTGGGAATGTCATTGATTCCAAGATCACTGGGTTTGAAGGATCGCACAAAGTTTCACCAGTTGTGGTGTCCTTGAGACCCATCACAGCAATGATGTCGCCAGCGCCTACTGATGCAATTTCTTCACGCTTGTTCGCATGCATTCGGTAAATCTTGCCGATGCGCTCTTTACGGTTCTTTACTGAGTTAAGAACCTGTGAGCCTGCTTCCAAACGTCCTGAGTAAACACGAACGTAGGTGAGCTTTCCAAGGTGTGGATCTGTTGCAATCTTGAATGCAAGTGCAGCAAGTGGTTCGCTGTCAGATGGGGTACGAAGAACTTCAACTGAAGTGTCGTTCATCTTGGTTCCGGTAACGCCCTCAACATCTAGTGGTGAAGGCAGGTAACGGATTACAGCATCAAGCATTGGCTGGACGCCCTTGTTCTTGAAAGCAGTTCCGGTCACGATTGGAACAGCTCCACCAGCAAGAGTTACGCGACGAATAGCAGCGTGGATGTCATCTTCGGTAAGTGCATCTGCATCTTCGAAAAACTTCTCCATGAATACTTCGTCATTTTCAGCAATGGTCTCAAGCATGGTCTGACGGTATTCGTCAGCCTGGTCTTTGAGATCTGCTGGAATTTCTTCAAGTGTGTAATCTTCACCGATTGCGGTTTCGCCGCGCCACACCATTGCCTTCATGGTGATCAAATCGACCAAACCAATGAAGTCACCTTCAGCACCAATTGGCAGCTGAAGTACGAGTGGGTTTGCGCCAAGACGATCCTTGATCATTCCAACGCACATGAAGAAATCTGCACCGGTGCGGTCAAGCTTGTTAACGAAACAAATACGAGGAACGCTGTACTTGTTTGCCTGACGCCATACGGTCTCGGACTGTGGTTCAACACCAGCAACGCCGTCGAATACTGCAACAGCACCATCGAGAACACGAAGTGAACGTTCAACTTCTACGGTGAAGTCAACGTGACCTGGTGTGTCAATGATGTTGATGGTGTGGTTCTTCCACTCACAGGTGGTCGCAGCAGAAGTGATCGTGATTCCACGCTCTTGTTCCTGCTCCATCCAGTCCATGGTTGCTGCACCTTCGTGTACTTCACCGATCTTGTAGTTGATACCGGTGTAGAACAGGATGCGCTCAGTTGTCGTGGTTTTGCCCGCGTCAATGTGCGCCATGATCCCGATGTTGCGGACCTTTTCGAGGTCAAGCTTTGTGTCCGTAGCCACTTCTAGTTCTCGTCTCTTGTTCTTAGGTGCAGATAAATAAAGTTTTGGTATTACCAGCGGTAATGTGCGAAGGCCTTGTTTGATTCAGCCATCTTGTGGGTGTCTTCACGCTTCTTAACAGCAGCGCCAAGACCGTTTGATGCATCGAGGATTTCGTTCATCAGACGCTCGGTCATTGTCTTTTCACGACGAGCGCGTGAGTAACCAACCAACCAACGAAGAGCAAGCGTGTTTGCACGCGCTGGCTTAACTTCAACTGGAACCTGGTAGGTAGCGCCACCGACGCGACGGCTGCGAACCTCAAGTGTTGGACGAACATTGTCGAGTGCGCGACGAAGAGTCTGTACTGGATCAGTACCGGTCTTCTCACGGCAACCTTCAAGAGCGCCGTACACAATTGCTTCTGCTGTTGACTTCTTGCCGTCAAGCAAAATCTTGTTGACCAGTTGTGTGACAACTGGTGACTGGTAGACCGGATCCATTACGATCGGTCGCTTGGGAGCTGGACCCTTACGTGGCATTAGCTCTTCTCCTTCTTCGCGCCGTAGCGGCTACGAGCCTGCTTACGGTTCTTTACGCCCTGGGTATCAAGAGCACCGCGGATGATTTTGTAACGAACACCTGGAAGGTCCTTAACGCGGCCGCCACGAACAAGAACAATTGAGTGTTCCTGCAGGTTGTGACCTTCGCCTGGGATGTACGCAGTAACTTCGGTACCGCTAGTCAAACGAACACGGGCAACCTTGCGAAGCGCTGAGTTCGGCTTCTTTGGGGTCGTCGTGTAAACACGCGTGCAAACGCCACGGCGCTGCGGACTGCCCTTAAGAGCAGGCGTGGTGTTCTTCGTGACCTTGTCCTGTCGGCCCTTGCGGACCAACTGCTGGATCGTTGGCACTCGTACTCCTTTTGTTCGATGTAGCGCGCGCTAGCTTGCTACTTCTTTTCGTTTTTGTGTGTCAGAGACGCATCTCCGCTTCCGACCCACGCGGTCGGGCGTGTCGCCCGGATTAGCGCGTGGTTACTAGACAATCTCTTACTTAAAGTGACTATCTGGCGACCATTGCGCCGACGGGGAAGCCCTAGGCATAGGTACAGAACCCAAGTTTCCTCGGGCACAAAGAGAAACTGTACCCATATAAGTGGGCAAAGGTCAAAACGAGAACCCCTCCGACCCACGCGGACGGCGTGTCGCAAAGAAGTTGGCTGTTTATATGGCTTTTCTTGAACCGCCACAAACCTTCAAAAAAGCCCATTTTGGGCAATTTTGCCCTAGCGGACCAAGATCCAGGCCTCTAAAGCCGACTTGAGGTCCTTTTGAGTACGAACCAGCTCATTGAGCGAGGTTTCGATCATCAAATTGACCACCTCATGCTCAAAACGTGAACGCCAATCAGTATGCAAACCAATCAGGTACTTTCCATTCGCGTACGCATAACCCAATTCCCAAGCCGTACCATCATCGGTGGTCAGACCGTTCAGATTGGCAACGACCACATCGCATGTATCGATGCCTCGCTTGTCGTTTGCGAAGATTTCAGCCACATTGTCCTTAACCTTCGGTGGATTGTCACGGTGCGGCAAAAACGTTTCAAAGCCAACATCAGCAACCATGGCTTCAATCTTTTCGATGAACCACCGCTCCCCCTCATCAAAAAGCGGCCCGGCAATATACGCACGTGGTTTCGTCATAGAAATAGATTGACACGTCAGCAACAAATGCGCTGACAACAATCGCGTGTTAATCGGAAATAATTTTAATTCGTGCTGCGGCATGCTCATCCCGCGAAATAGTCCCCTCAGCGAGCAGGGCATCAAGCTCCGACAGCCTGTCCTCAATTGTGCGCGAAGGAGCCAGCAGATCTGAGTTGGCTAACTTTCCCACCAAATCTGCTGGCGCGGTAAGCCCACTGACGCCAACCTTTTTAAGCTTTCGGTAATTCATAATCACCAGTATCGGAACAACAACCCAACCAATGACGACGACATAAGGGATCAAGTTCAGCGGAAATGGAAACTGCGATGCACCATCAAACATAAATTCAAACTACCTGAACCACCGACCACTCGTCGGTAAATTCACCCAACATACAACGCAAACAATTCAAAAATGTGGGCAGTCAAGGATCGACAAAATAAAGTGGGCCGAGGATTTCTCCCCGACCCACGCCTAGCAAATCCAGTTCATCTCAGGTGAACTGGCTACTTTCATTATTACCCCGCGCATACACAATCAAACTCGAGACTTAATGAGAGAAACAGAACAACAAAGAGGGCCGAGCATTTCTGCTCGACCCTCTTATGAGTTTGATTATCGCTACCTCGGCTTCGCTGACGCTTAGCCTCGACTGCGTTTATTGCTACCTCAGCTTCGCTGACGCTTAGCCTCGGTAGTTACTTCCACCAAGTTCGTAGTCGTCCAAGCGAACTGCTTCGCCTGATCCGGTTCCGAAATCTCCGAAGTCGTAATCGTCATAAACGCTCATTGCAGCGTAAACAGCGGCCTTAGCTTCTTCGGTTGGCTCAACCTTGACGTTGCGGTAACGAGGAAGACCAGTACCAGCAGGAATGAGCTTGCCGATAATGACGTTCTCCTTGAGACCCAACAGTGGATCGCGCTTGCCGTTGATTGCAGCATCCGTAAGAACACGAGTGGTCTCCTGGAATGATGCAGCCGAAAGCCACGACTCAGTTGCAAGCGAAGCCTTGGTGATACCCATCAGTTCTGGACGAGCTGAAGCTGACTGGCCACCTTCCTTCACGATGCGACGGTTGTCGTTTTCGTAAGCAGTGCGCTCAACAAGTTCACCAGTCAAGAATGCTGATTCACCCTGTTCAACGATGACTACACGCTTAAGCATCTGACGAACGATAACTTCGATGTGCTTATCGTGAATCGATACACCCTGTGAACGGTAAACCTCTTGGACTTCGTCCGTAAGGTGAATCTGAACCTGACGTGGACCACGGATACGAAGCACTTCCTTCGGATCTGGCTTACCAACCTGGATTGGTTCACCGGCCTGAATTGTCTGGCCATCTTCAACGATCAACTTGGCGCGCTTTGAAACTGGGTACTCAAGTTCCTCGGAGCCATCGTCTGGAATGACAACAACCTTCTTGGACTTGTCAGTTTCATCGATACGAATGCGTCCTGTAGCGGCAGCAATCTGAGCCTGACCCTTTGGTGTGCGAGCTTCGAAAAGTTCGACAACGCGAGGAAGACCATGCGTGATGTCACCACTGTCAGATGCAGCACCACCAGTGTGGAAGGTACGCATTGTCAGCTGGGTACCCGGTTCACCGATTGACTGTGCAGCAATAATGCCGACAGCTTCACCGATGTCTACGAGCTTGCCAGTTGCAAGTGAGCGACCGTAGCACTTGGCACAGGTGCCGTGACGGCTATCGCAAGTAAGTACTGAACGGACCTTGATTTCTTCTACGCCAGCGGCAGCAATTGCCTCGACGTCAAGAACACCAAGTGAATCGCCAGCGCTGTATGTGACGCCACCAGCAACAACATCTTCTGCCAAGCAACGCGAGGCAATCGAGGTGTCAAGGTTTTCTTCAAGTAGCGACTTCATTAAGCCACGATCCGTGCCACAGTCTTCTTCACGGATGATGACATCCTGTGAAACGTCCACGAGACGACGGGTCAAGTAGCCCGAGTCAGCAGTACGAAGAGCAGTGTCAGCAAGACCCTTACGAGCACCGTGTGTGGAAATGAAGTACTCAAGTACTGAAAGACCTTCACGGAAGTTGCTCTTAATAGGACGAGGAATAATCTCACCCTTAGGGTTTGCTACCAGACCACGCATACCTGCGATCTGACGAATCTGAAGCATGTTGCCTCGAGCACCTGAGTTCACCATCATCCAGACAGGGTTAGTGTCAGGGAAGTTTTCCTTCATGGCTTCGGCAACAGCGTTCGTTGTATCGGTCCAGACCTCAATGAGTTCTTGGCGACGCTCGGAGTCTGCAATCAGACCACGGTCGTACTGCTTTTGAATCTTGTCGGCCTTATCTTCTGCAGCAGCAAGCAAGCCTGCCTTTGCAGCCGGAGCAACAACGTCAGCAAACGAAATCGAAACGCCTGAACGAGTAGCCCAACGGAAACCAGCTTCCTTAAGAGCATCCAGAGTTGCAGCAACCTGCACCTTTGAGTAACGCTCAGCAAGGTCGTTAATGATTTCACCAAGCTTGGACTTCTTGACTTCGTCATTGACGAATGGGTAGTCCGAAGGAAGTGTCTCGTTGAACAATGCGCGACCAAGTGTTGTTTCAACAACACGAGTTGCAGCATCGCCACCGCGTTCAATCACAACGTTGTCAAGACGAATCTTGACCTTGGCCTGAAGGCCAACTACGTGCTGATCGAAAGCCATGATCGCTTCTGAGATTGAACCGAAGATGCGGCCTTCGCCAACACCTGCTGGATCTTCGCGTGTCAGTGAGTACAGACCAAGCACCATGTCCTGAGTAGGAGATGTGATTGGGCGTCCGTTTGCAGGCGACAGGATGTTGTTTGATGACAGCATCAATACGCGTGCTTCGGCTTGCGCTTCTGCAGACAGTGGCACGTGAACAGCCATCTGGTCACCGTCGAAGTCAGCGTTGAATGCTGTACATACGAGTGGGTGAATCTGAATGGCCTTACCTTCGATCAGTTGAGGTTCGAAAGCCTGGATACCAAGACGGTGAAGGGTCGGTGCACGGTTCAACAGAACTGGGTGCTCGGTGATGACCTCTTCGAGAACATCCCACACGACTGAACGCTGACGTTCAACCATGCGCTTTGCGCTCTTGATGTTCTGTGCATGGTTCAGATCAACCAGACGCTTCATCACGAATGGCTTGAACAGTTCCAGCGCCATCTGCTTTGGCAGACCACACTGGTGCAACTTGAGCTGAGGACCAACAACAATTACTGAACGGCCTGAGTAGTCAACGCGCTTACCAAGAAGGTTCTGGCGGAAACGACCCTGCTTACCCTTCAACATGTCAGACAGTGACTTCAATGGACGGTTACCCGGACCAGTTACTGGACGACCACGACGACCGTTGTCGAACAACGCGTCAACAGATTCCTGAAGCATGCGCTTTTCGTTGTTCACGATGATCTCGGGTGCACCAAGATCAAGCAGACGCTTCAAACGGTTGTTGCGGTTGATGACACGACGGTATAGATCGTTGAGATCTGAGGTAGCAAAGCGGCCACCATCAAGCTGAACCATTGGGCGCAAGTCTGGTGGAATAACTGGAACAGCATCCAGAACCATTGCGGCCGGGTGGTTTGTGGTGTTCAAGAATGCGTTAACAACCTTGAGACGCTTGAGTGCACGAGCCTTCTTCTGGCCCTTGCCATTGATGATGACATCCTTGAGCTTTTCAGCTTCGGCAGCAAGATCGAATGTTTCAAGACGTGCCTTGATTGCTGCAGCGCCCATGCCACCTTCGAAGTAGCGACCGTAACGGTCACGCATTTCGCGGTAAAGCATTTCGTCTCCTTCAAGGTCTTGGACCTTGAGTGTGCGGAAACGATCGAAGACCTTGGTCAGACGGTCGATTTCAACGTCGGCCTTCTTGCGGATCTGGGTAGCTTCACGCTCACCTGATTCGCGAACCTTGCGCTTGATGTCTGCCTTTGCGCCTTCTGCTTCGAGTTCAGCAAGATCTGCTTCCATCTTCTTCAGGCGTGTTTCAACTGCATTGTCGCGCTTCTTGATGAAGTTGTTCTTGTCTTCATTCAAGCGAGCTTCCAAAGTTGGAAGATCTTCGCGACGTGATGCTTCGTTAACAGCAGTAATCATGTACGCAGCGAAGTAAATGACCTTTTCAAGGTCCTTCGGTGCTAGGTCAAGCAAGTAACCAAGACGACTTGGCACACCCTTGAAGTACCAGATGTGTGTTACTGGTGCTGCAAGTTCGATGTGACCCATGCGTTCGCGGCGAACCTTGGAACGTGTGACTTCAACGCCACAACGCTCACAAACGATTCCCTTGAAACGTACGCGCTTGTACTTACCGCAGTAGCATTCCCAGTCACGAGTCGGACCGAAGATCTTTTCGCAGAAAAGACCATCGCGCTCGGGCTTGAGTGTGCGGTAGTTGATTGTTTCAGGCTTCTTGACTTCACCATGCGACCACAAACGGATGTCCTCGGCGCTAGCCAGGCCGATCCGTAGTTCGTCGAAGAAATTGACGTCCAACACTTTGAATTCCTCTATCTGTAGCTAAGTTCGGATTTTTCGTCTATCTGACCGGGGTCAGATCTCTTCGACACTGAGCGACTCACGGCGCGACAGGTCGATTCCAAGTTCTTCTGCAGTACGGAAGACTTCTTCAGCGGTATCTCGCATTTCGATGGCAGTGCCATCGCTCGAGAGGACCTCAACGTTCAAGCACAAGGACTGCATTTCCTTAATAAGTACCTTGAATGATTCAGGGATACCTGGTTCTGGAATGTTTTCGCCCTTAACGATTGCTTCGTACACGCGAACGCGGCCGAGAACATCGTCAGACTTGATGGTCAGCAATTCCTGCAGTGCGTAGGAAGCACCGTAAGCCTCGAGGGCCCACACTTCCATTTCACCGAAGCGCTGGCCGCCGAACTGTGCTTTACCACCGAGCGGCTGCTGGGTGATCATTGAGTAAGGACCGGTTGAACGTGCGTGAATCTTGTCGTCGACCAAGTGGTGCAACTTCAAGATGTACATGTAACCGACCGCAATTTCGCCTGGGAATGGCTCACCTGAACGGCCGTCGTACAACTTGGCCTTTCCGTTTTCGCCAACCAAAGAAAGTCCACCGGGACTCAAAGTTGAGGCAACATCTGTCTTGCGAGTTGAAGCAAGTAGACCCTGAATTTCCTCTTCCTTTGCACCGTCGAATACCGGAGTAGCCAACTTGGTGCCTGGGTTAACGGAACGAGCTTCCTTGTTCAAGTGGGTTGCCCATTCAGGATCCCCAACGATGTCCCAACCGCGTGATGCAATCCAACCGAGGTGGATTTCCAGAATCTGACCGATGTTCATACGTCCTGGAACACCAAGTGGGTTCAGGACAACATCGACTGGAGTTCCATCTTCGAGGAATGGCATATCTTCTGGCGGAAGAATCTTGGAGATAACACCCTTGTTGCCGTGACGGCCAGCAAGTTTGTCACCTTCGGTGATCTTGCGCTTCTGTGCAATGTACACACGAACGAGTTGGTTAACGCCTGGTGGAAGCTCGTCACCTTCGGATGAATCAAAGACGCGAACGCCGATGACCTTGCCGGACTCACCGTGTGGAACCTTCAGTGAAGTATCGCGAACTTCGCGAGCCTTCTCACCAAAGATTGCGCGCAGCAAACGCTCTTCTGGAGTCAGTTCAGTTTCACCCTTAGGTGTGACCTTGCCAACCAACAAGTCACCCGGCACTACGTCCGCACCAATGCGGATGATGCCACGTTCGTCGAGGTCAGCGAGAACTTCGTCTGAAAGGTTTGGAAGATCGCGAGTGATTTCCTCTGGACCAAGCTTGGTGTCGCGTGCATCGATTTCGTGTTCTTCAATGTGAATTGAAGAAAGCACGTCGTCTTGTACGAGACGCTGGTTCAGGATGATTGCATCTTCGTAGTTGTGGCCTTCCCACGGCATGAATGCCACGAGCAGGTTACGACCAAGAGCCAATTCGCCATTTTCAGTTGCAGGACCGTCGGCAATTACCTGACCAGCTTCAACCTTGTCGCCTTCGGCAACGATTGGTCGCTGGTTGTAGCACGTGCCCTGGTTTGAACGATCAAACTTACGAAGACCGTAAGTGACGTGCTTGCCAGCATCCTCTTCAACCGAAATTGAATCTGCTGAAACAGTTGTGACAACACCAGTGCCGGTTGCTACGACAACGTCGCCAGCATCCTTCGCAGCTCGGTATTCCATACCAGTTCCAACGTAAGGTGATTCACTGCGAAGCAATGGCACAGCCTGACGTTGCATGTTCGCACCCATGAGCGCGCGGTTTGCATCGTCATGCTCAAGGAACGGAATCATTGCTGTTGCAACAGAAACCATCTGGCGTGGGGATACGTCCATGAAGTCAACGTCGGCTGGAAGTACGTAGTCAACTTCGCCGCCCTTCTTGCGAACGAGAACGCGCTCGTCCTGGAAGGTGTTGTCATCATTCAGCAAAGAGTTTGCCTGGGCGATAACCCACTGGTCTTCGTCACCTGCGGTCAAGTATTCAATCTTGTCGGTGACCTTGCCCTTGTTTACCTTGCGGTAAGGGGTCTCGACGAAACCAAATGCGTTGATGCGAGCGAACGATGCCAACGAACCAATCAGACCAATGTTTGGACCTTCTGGAGTTTCAATTGGACACATACGACCGTAGTGCGATGGGTGAACGTCGCGGACTTCGAAGCCTGCGCGTTCGCGGGACAAACCACCTGGGCCGAGTGCTGACAAGCGACGCTTGTGAGTCAGACCCGACAGTGGGTTCGTCTGGTCCATGAACTGCGACAACTGGGAAGTTCCGAAGAACTCCTTGATTGATGCAATCACTGGACGTGTGTTGATCAGAGTCAGCGGTGTGATTGCTTCAGGATCCTGTGTTGTCATACGTTCACGCACAACACGTTCCATACGGGAAAGACCGGTACGGATCTGGTTCTGAATCAATTCACCAACAGTACGAAGGCGACGGTTACCGAAGTGATCGATGTCATCAACTTCAACGCGAGTCTGGCCACGAGTTGAGTTGAATTCAGTTTCCCCTGCATGCAAGCGAACGATGTATTCGATTGTCGACAGAACATCCTGAACATCAAGAACAGTCTTAGTTGGTTCCGTGTCAAGACCAAGCTTCTTGTTGACCTTGTAACGACCAACCTTGGCAAGGTCGTAACGCTTCTCGTTGAAGAAGAAGTTCTGGAGCAAGCTACGTGAAGCTTCAACCGTCGGTGGTTCTCCTGGACGAAGTTTGCGGTAAATATCGAGAAGGGCTTCATCCTGAGTAACAGTTGAATCCTTTTCCAGTGTGCTCATCATTGATTCGTAAGCACCGAACTGTTCGCGAATCTGCTCGTTAGTCATACCAAGAGCCTTCAAGAAAACAGTTACTGGCTGCTTACGCTTACGGTCGATGCGCACACCAACCATGTCCTTCTTATCAACTTCAAATTCAAGCCAAGCGCCACGGCTAGGAATGATCTTTGAGGTGTAAGTGTCCTTGTCGGTTGCCTTATCAAGCTGGCGCTCGAAGTAGACACCTGGTGAACGAACAAGCTGAGAAACAACAACACGCTCGGTGCCGTTGATGATGAATGTTCCCTTGCGGGTCATTAGTGGGAAGTCGCCCATGAATACGGTCTGGCTCTTGATTTCGCCAGTCTCGTTGTTCATGAATTCTGCATTGACATACAGCGGCTGTGAATAGGTCAGATCCTTTTCACGGCATTCGTCTTCGGTGTACTTCGGGTCATCGAAAGTTGGCTCGGTGAAGGTCAACGACATAGTGCCGTTGTAATCCTCAATCGGGCTGATTTCGGCGAAGACATCTTCAAGACCATGGGTCTGAGGGATCTCGTTGTGACCAGCTTCGATAGCTGCAGCAACGCGATCAATCCACGTCTGGTTGCCGAGCAACCAGTCGAAGGACTCGACCTGTAGTGCGAGAAGATCGGGAGCTTCAAGTGGCTCGCGAATCTTTGCGAATGAGACCCGCTTGGGGCCTGTAGAACTGCGGGAATGCGTGCGTGAGGCGGCCAACAGTCGTCCTTCCAGAGCTAGCTGTATGTTGCGCGCACTAATTGACCCTCGTCAAATCAAAGACATGACTTTGGGTGGTTTTAGGGCACAGCGAACTTGTAGCATACCTAGAGGCGGCAGCCACTGTCCAATCCACATGAATTTTCAACAAATTCGTGGCAATTGCAGCATCTAGGCCGAAAACCCTCGTTTTTCCTTCTGAATCACTCACCTGGACAGCTAGGGCCAAGTGCTCAAAAGAAAAACCATCGTTTTTCGCTTAGGAAGTCTGCAATTTCGTTATGAAGTGGCCCGGAGAAGTTGGCCATTCTTTATTACGCCTAGAAAACTAGCCGCAATTCGTATTTTGCGCCTAACTATCTAGCCGCAATTCGTCCTTGCCCGCTAATAGTCACCCAGATCCCCACCTAAGTCAAGCACCCGACACGGCCGTAATCAGAGTGTTATCTCCGCAAAGTGGGATCCTCGGCTGTTTTTAGCCGCATTCTCGAACAAAAAAGTGAAGGTGGCTCCCGAGGGAACCACCTTCACTAATGAAGTAATCGAAATTACTTAAGGGTGACCTTAGCGCCAGCACCTTCGAGCTGTGCCTTAGCTGCTTCAGCTGCGTCCTTCTTAACCTTCTCAAGAACTGGCTGTGGAGCACCTTCAACAAGGTCCTTAGCTTCCTTAAGACCAAGGTTGGTCAGCGCGCGAACTTCCTTGATGACTGCAATCTTCTGTGCGCCGCCATCTTCGAGGATTACGTCAAACGCATCCTGTTCGCCACCGGCTGCTGCTGCGTCGCCGCCGCCTGCTGCTGGTGCTGCTGCAACTGCTACTGGAGCAGCTGCGGTTACGCCGAAGACCTCTTCGAACTGTGAAACGAATTCTGACAACTCAATGAGGGTCAGTTCCTTGAATGCATCGATCAACTGATCGGTGGTGAGCTTTGCCATGATGGCGTCCTTCCGGTTGGGGGCTTTAGGCCCGGGTCTTAAGTCGTTGGCACTTTGCCGCGGACTGTGAGGGGCCTAGCCCTCGGTTGTTGTGGCAGTTTCTTCGGAGGTAGTTTCTTCTGAAGGCACGTCATCGCTAGCAACTTCTTCGCTAGCAACGGCGGCTTCGTCAGCGGACGCCTCTTCGGTGGTGACTTCTTCAGCAACTTCTTCAGCGGCAGGTGCCTCTTCAGCAGGTGCAGAAACTTCTTCGGTACTTGCCTCAGGTGCAGCAACTTCAGCAGCAGCTGGTGCAGCAGGTGCGCCAGCAGCGCCTCCGGCAGCTTCAAGCGCAGCGATAGTACGTGCGGCCTGTGAAAGCGGAGCCTGGAAAAGAGCTGCAGCCTTGGCAAGAGCAGCATTTGCAGCTCCAGCAACCTTGGACAACAGAACTTCGCGAGATTCGAGCTTTGCAAGCTTCTTGAGATCGTCGGACGACAAGATAACGCCGTCCATGATTCCACCCTTGATAACAAGAAGTGGATTTTCCTTAGCGAACGTGTCGAGTGCCTTTGCCGCAGCAACTGCATCGCCCTTAACGAATGCGATAGCCGTTGGGCCAACGAGCAAGTCGTCAAACCCTTCGACGCCAGCATCCTTAGCGGCAATCTTCGACAGGGTGTTCTTTACAACGGTGTAGGTGGTGTCTGGACCCAATGAACGACGAAGTTCCTTGAGTTGACCCACGGTCAAACCGCGGTACTCGGTCAACACTGCAGTGTTAGATGCGCGGAATTCTTCCGTGATCTCAGCTACTGCAGCGGCCTTGTCAGCGCGTGCCATGGTGCTCCTTAATTGTGATGCCCCATGAAAAAAGCCCCGCGTAAGCGAGGCGTGGACAGAAAAACTGTCTTAAAGCTTCACCTACGCTGGCGCTCCGCTTCTTGGAGCCTTAGCCTCACCCGAGAGTGATGACCGGCGGTCTTCGGTTTGTTGTTTAGAGAGTATCTGGAAGTGGTCGCCCGAGTCAAAACGAGCGACCACCGCCAAATATGAGAACTAGTTCTGCTCTTCGTCTTCGACGAGGAGGTTACGAGTCTTGTTTGGATCGATCTGGATACCAGGACCCATCGTTGTCGAAATGACAGCCTTCTTGATGTAGCGACCCTTTGACGAGGATGGCTTCACGCGAAGAACTTCGTCAAGGGCTGCTGCGTAATTTTCAACGAGCTGCTGTTCCGTGAACGAAGCCTTACCAATGATGAAGTGAAGGTTCGAATGCTTATCAACGCGGAATTCAATCTTTCCGCCCTTGATGTCTTCGACAGCCTTTGCAACATCCATGGTGACTGTGCCGGTCTTTGGATTTGGCATCAAGTTACGTGGACCGAGAACCTTACCTAGACGACCAACTTTGCCCATCAGGTCTGGTGTCGAAACGACTGAATCAAAATCAGTCCATCCGGCAGCAACTTTGTCGATCAATTCGTCGACGCCAACAAAGTCAGCGCCAGCTGCGCGTGCTTCGTCTGCCTTCTCGCCGGTAGCAAAAACCAGGACGCGTGCGGTTTTGCCTGTGCCGTGCGGGAGGTTGACGGTGCTACGAACCATCTGATCGGCCTTACGTGGATCTACACCAAGCAGCATTGCAATTTCGACGGTCTGGTCGAACTTGGTGCTAGTTGCGTTTTCCTTTGCGATGCGGGTTGCAGCCAATGGGCTGTACAGCGCATCTTTATCGATCTTGGCAGAAGCTGCCTTGTATGCCTTACCTTGCTTCATTTTGTTCTCCTCTTTCATTGGAGTCCGTGGTGCGAGCGTGAAGTGCGCTCTCCCACTTTTTTAAGTTCGTGGTGCGAACGCGAAGTGCGTTCTCCCACTGTGTGGCTATTAACCGACGGTGATGCCCATTGAGCGAGCAGTACCTTCGATGATCAACATTGCTGCATCAATATCATTAGCGTTCAGGTCAACCATCTTGGTTGTTGCGATTTCGCGTACCTGATCTTTAGTGATGTTTGCAACCTTGTTGGTGTGCGGAACGCCCGATCCCTTTTCAACGCCAGCGGCCTTGAGGATGAGCTTTGCAGCAGGTGGGGTCTTGGTAATGAAGCTGAAAGTACGGTCTTCATAAACCGTGATTTCAACTGGAATTACCTGTCCACGCTGTGACTCTGTTTCAGCGTTGTACGCCTTGCAGAAGTCCATGATGTTGACACCATGCTGACCGAGTGCTGGACCAACTGGTGGAGCAGGATTTGCTTCACCAGCCTTGATCTGTAGCTTGATCAGACCAGTGACCTTTTTCTTTGGGGCCATGTCTATCGCGTCCTTTTTCTTTGTTGTTTCTTACTTAGTTCTTGTGAATCTGGTTGAAGCCCAGTTCCACAGGAGTCTCACGGCCGAAGATCTCTACGAGACCAGTGACCTTTTGCCCATCAAGGTTGATTTCCGAGATGGTGGCGTGCAATGTAGCGAACGGACCGTCAACAACAGTGACTGAATCGCCAATGTTGAGATCGATGTCGATCTTGGTTGCACTTGATGCTGAAGATGAAGAACCCTTGCTTGATGAACCACTTGGGTTTGCAACAGTTGCAAGTGTCTTTTCCGCAGCAGGCTTGAGCATGCTGAAAGCTTCTTCAAAGTGAAGAGGTGCAGGGTTGTGGCCCTGACCAACGAAGCCAGTCACACCTGGTGTGTGGCGAACAACGCCCCATGATTCGTCGGTAAGTTCCATGCGAACAAGTACGTATCCTGGGAACTTGTTGCGCTTTACGAGCTTGCGCACACCGTTCTTGATTTCAGTTACTTCTTCAAGTGGAACGGCGACTTCGAAGATGTAATCTTCCATGTTTAGCGATGTCGTACGTGTTTCAAGGTTCTGCTTTACGCGGTTTTCAAAACCTGCGTATGAGTGAAGTACGTACCAGTCACCGATTTGCATTTCCAAACGATTGCGGAACGCAGTGATGGGATCTTCTTCAAGCGCTTCATCGGTTGCAACGTCAGCCGCTACGGCTTCTTCGTCTGCAGCAGGTTCGTCATTCGGTTCTGTTGCATCAACTGCGTCGCCTGTGATTTCGGCTTCAACAACAGCCGAGAGGTCAAAGCCTTCAACGGATTCGTTTACTTCGCCGTCGATGTCAACTTCTACTTCGCCGTTGTATTCAGTTTCAACGATCTCTGCAGCAGCATCGCCAGAAGGTGCGCTTGCTTCTAAGAATGGGGAGTTAGTCACGGTGTTCCTTTTTCTAGCCGAAGATCTTTAATACGAGACGAGTAAAACCAAAATCAAACGCAGAGACAATTAGCGCCAGTACGGTGACAAAAAGAATGACAACAGTTGTGTAGGTAACAAGCTGTTCACGGGTCGGCCAAACTACTTTCTTAAGTTCGGCAATGACCTGGCGAACGAACAACGCGATGCGACCGAAGAAACCAACTTCGTCAGTTGATGCAACACTCATCGTCATTCCTTTCTTTCAATCAGCGGACTTACTTCACTACTTGCGTTTCTTACTTACTTGCGCGTCTTACTTGCAGGGCCGGAGGGACTTGAACCCCCAACCACCGGTTTTGGAGACCGGTGCTCTACCAATTGAGCCACGACCCTTTAGACCATTCCTCGACCGCGCGAACATACCTACTTCTAGGCATGCTTGCGCAGACTAAGAATTTCGTCGGTGCGTCAAGTCTAGGGCACTTTTGGTGGGCGCAAAACCGCGCCGAATATGGTGGAACTGACCCTGCAGTTCGCCAACCCCGGCCTAGTAAGGGATACTTTACGCGTGACTAAACCACGTGTTTCCGCCCGAATTGGGGCCATTGCCGAATCTGCCACTCTTGCCGTTGATGCGAAGGCTAAGGCCCTCAAGGCCGCCGGCCGCCCAGTTATTGGGTTTGGCGCCGGAGAACCAGACTTTCCCACGCCTGACTACATCGTTGAAGCTGCCGTTGCCGCCTGCCGCGACCCCAAGATGCACAGGTACACCCCTGCTGCCGGTTTACCCGAGTTACGCAGTGCAATCGCGGCCAAAACCCTTCGTGATTCTGGTTTCGCGGTAGATGCAAGCCAAGTTTTGGTAACAAACGGTGGAAAGCAAGCTCTTTACAACGCATTTGCCACGTTGCTTGATCCAGGCGACGAAGTACTGCTACCAGCGCCGTATTGGACTACTTACCCAGAGTCGATTGCACTTGCTGGCGGCAAGCCCGTTGAAATCATGACAGACGAGTCCACAGGATTTCGCACTTCAATTGCACAACTTGAACAGGCACTGACACCGCGCACTAAGGCATTGGTTTTTGTTTCACCAAGCAACCCAACTGGTGCGGTCTACTCACCTGCCGAAGTTGAAGCGATTGGACAGTGGGCCGTCGAAAAGGGTCTATGGGTTGTCACAGACGAAATTTACGAACACTTGGTTTACGGTGACGCAGAATTTTCATCAATGCCAACTTTGGTTCCAGAGTTGGCCGACAAGTGCATTGTCGTCAATGGTGTTGCGAAAACCTACGCGATGACTGGTTGGCGCGTGGGGTGGATGATTGCGCCGCTGGACATCATCAAGGGCGCGACTAACTTGCAATCACATGCAACATCGAATGTGGCAAATGTGTCGCAGGCTGCCGCGCTTGCTGCGGTTGTTGGTGACTTGTCTGCGGTTGACGAAATGAAGGTTGCGTTTAACCGTCGTCGCCAGTTGATCACAAAAATGTTGAATGAAATTGATGGGGTTGTGTGTCCCGAACCTGAAGGTGCGTTCTACGTATTTCCTTCAGTCAAAGGCGTGCTTGGTCGCGAGATTCGTGGAAAGGTTGCGAACACTTCAGCTGAACTTTCTGCATTGATCCTTGATGAAGTCGAAGTTGCAGTAGTTCCGGGTGAAGCATTCGGAACGCCGGGATACATTCGTTTGTCTTACGCACTCGGTGACGATGACCTTGTTGAAGGCATTTCGCGAATTCAGGATTTGCTTAAGTAAACAACATCCACATTGGGCTTAGGCTGCGTTCTTAATTGAACGCAGCCTTTGCTTTGTCGCAGGTACAAGCGATTCTGTTGAGTGTGCTTGTGCAAGAAGTTGCGCGCATTCTTTAAACCGCGTCACTATCTCTGCGTGAGGTTCAACTTGTGCCATAAAGCCATGACGCTCTGTCACTCGCTGCGCCATAAAGCGGTCAAATGGGATAGCAGTTACCGAGTTGACTCCAAGGTGACGTCGAATCACGTCGCGAACTTGTTTGAGCTGAGCACGTCCATTAACTCCAGATGCGACAACATGAATCTCTTTACTTGCAAAGTGATCACTGAACTCAAGATAACCCTTAACCAAACGCGATAAACCAATCGAGTCAGCTCGCGCGCACAGCACAATCATGTCGGCAGATTCCAACGCTGTATGAGCTGCCGAATATCTGCGGGGCATTGCAACTTCATGTGCAAGCGACCCTTCGTGTTCAATGACTGGCCCAACATCAATGAGAACGTGATCGAACTCCGCTTGCATATAAGCCCACACTCCACGAAGCGCTGGAACTCGAAGATCTGTCCAGCGTGAACTTCGAGCTAGCCCGCCGACGAAAGACAAGTGCGGTGCAACATTGGAGATGAGAGTCGACGACGTAAGCACATCTAAAGACCGAGTTTCATGGGCACGACAAAGTTCAAGTAGCCCGCGGGTTGCTGGATCAAGACCCAATTCCTGAATCATCGACGAATTGAATGTGTCTGCGTCAATCAACACCGTGTTGTGTCCACCCGCGGCCAGGTGCCAGGCGATTTCCCGTGCCGCAGTTGTGCGGCCAGCGCCCCCTCCGAATCCTACGAACGCAGCGATTCGCCCTGTCCGAATTTTTTCAGGAGCGCTCGGAGGTTGCTCAGACCTCAACAACGACATCAACGCAGGCATTGCCTTGGTAGGTTCCACGACATCAATCGGAATGACGTCATTAACCCCGATTGCTGACCAAGATCCAGGCGCGTTACTTAATGCCACAACGCGCACCGCTTCAGCTTGGGCCTGGGCCACAACATCCACATCGACACGCGGCGTATAGTCCGACAGCAGTAGTAGATCTGCTGAGAGTGAATGAACAGCAGCCCGCACATCAACACCATCTACGCAACGTCGCTGGATAGTTATTCCACTTGCAGGATGCCGCAGTGCTGAAATAAACGTGGGCTCCCAATCTGTGTTGCCCAATGCAACGATTGTTTTAATCATTGAACACCGCCGGGCACAACAACCAAGTCAATCAATCCATCACGCATAGCCTGAACTAGTTGTTGAACTTGCTGACGGTTCACACTCAACGTCACTGCGCTGTCCGCGGTCGCATCCACCACTTCAGGTGCGGAATCAACGACAACTTTTTCCAAAGCTAACGTTGCAGGACCTGGTGCTGACATACCTTCGAGTGATGGTGTCACCCACACATCTACGAGTGAGCCGTGGGTAAGTTGTGGCAAGTGACCTGCACGAATGAGTACCGCCACATTGCGTACGGAGTCTGCGCCACTTACTGCGACATCTTGCTGGCGAAGAACATCACCGGCATAAAGCTCTTGCGATACAACATGACCAATAACTTGATCTAATGAACTCACATAGTGTCCACTGTTCGCTTCCGACACAGCGTCAAGTACGACATCTTGAGCGTTCACAATCGAACCGGGTGCTAAATCATGAGTGACAACAACTGCGGATACCTGAGCGGCACTGCGATTCAACAGGATATGGGTGATACCCACAGATGCCACCAGAAAAAATATGCCAAGCCAAAGTCGAGGCTCGCGCAACGAGGAACGGGTGCGCACCATAAGATCTCGGTTTCGCATTGTGTGCGCTGATTGCTGTGGGGTAACACTAATAGCGTCGGTTGATCTCAACATTTTTACATTCATCACATATCCTCCTGCATGTTCGTTTATGTTCACATGCACCAGAACATTCGCAGAATGAGTTTTGCGACGTTGTGGAAAACTCACGTCACTCGAATGGGCACCTTGCCATGATGGTCAGGTGGCAACGCGATTTATGACACTGGCGGATGTGGCAGATATTCTCAATGTCGCTCCGGCACAGGTCTACACATTGGTACGTTCCGGTGAATTACCTGCAATCAAAATTGGTGCACGCGGGCAATGGCGAGTCGAAATCAATGCTCTAGAGAATTTCATCGCCAGCATGTATAGCGAAACAGCTGAGTTCGTGAGTCAAAGTCCTCGTCATAAGGCGACACCGTAACTAGGTGCACTTACACATTGGATTGTGCCAGTGTTAATCGTTATTGGCCGCTCATTTACCAACAGTTCCAGGTAGTCATTCCCTACCGTTATTAGATTCCCAACAAGGCGCCTTGACCGTCCGCACCACACAGTGACCTGAATATGCGCATCACACATATCGTGCAACCAATGGATGTGGAAATGTGATGACAACTCAGATCGCACGCTTCGTGATATTTTTCGGGAAAGATTTTCAATATGCGTGACCTGATCCAGCCAGACTAGGCAAGTATCTAAATTCGTCAGTAGTTCTGCATGAGTTTCAGAGGAATTGAGCACGTGCCCCGAAATGGAAAGCAGTTCTGTGTTTTCCAAATGCAATGTCACAGAACCATGGAGTCGATCTGTCCACGAATGCTGTGAAAACTCGTGGCGCAAACTTTCGCTGACCTCAGAATCAAGTTCGAGACGAACTTCGCTTGAGATGGTCCCATACGCATCGGAAAGCACATGCGTGACTTGGCGAAATACTTCGTCTGAATAGTGGTGTGTATCTGCATCACTGCGTTCCATGCTCCTAAGTGTGAGCAACTGCTGCATTCGAGCCGGATACTTATCCACAGTTTTCACATTTCATCGATTATCTATTGACTTCGCCAAAGTCCCGATTTACAAACGTATGACAGGTATGTGCAAGACATTGCAGGCACCTGAAGGCACGTGAAGAACCTGACAAATACAGGAAGACAAGTACGGGAAAAGCGAATAGAACGGTCACGAAATTCATATGTGTAGAACACCGAATTTCAGGGAATACCTATTCACAAATCGCACTAGGGGGAACAATGAACGCAATCGTGTACGCACTGCCCGTTCCGGGCTCGCAAGGGGCAAATGAAGCCCAGATCATCCCAATGCCCGTTCGAACAAAGCACGGGCTCCAGCAAACTTTGCCATACGAATGGCCAATTACAGACGGTGCAAACGCCCTCAGTTACGTGGCTCCACGAGTCGCGGCAAGTTCGCCTGACGATTTCGATGTACAGCCAACTCCACGCGCTGACCTACCCAGCGCACGGCAATGGTCAATGCGCTTAGTGCACGCCATGGTTGAAGTGATCAACGGAGTGCGGCCAGCCAGTCAGCTCACTCGTTGGGTGACACCGGAACTCATGAATCAAATACACATGCACATGGCAAATCGAAAAACACCTCGCCTGATGGTTCGCAGCATTAACGTGCACGAGACTGACGATGGCGTCGCTGAAATCAGCGCTGTGTTTGGGACGCCAGCTCGGTCATTTGCACTTGCGATGCGCCTTGAAGGTCTCGATGGTCGTTGGAAAGCAACCAGTCTTGTGTGGGGTATGTAAAAGGAATTAAGCGCCGGGTTTGCCGTGGCACTGCTTGTACTTTTTACCTGATCCACAAGTACATGGAGAGTTACGACCAATCGTTGCTGCAGCCGAGGAACCGGTAGTTACCGTCTCGCCCGACTCGCTTGGTGCCGAATACATCAAATTCGTTGGAAGCGCTTCATGTTCAAGGCCCGGTGCAGTGATTTCAACATCATCTGCAATTCCATCACCATCGACATCGGTTGAGCCATTCACAGTTACTTCCACATTGAAGATGTAACCGACTGACTCTTCCTTAATGCTTTCCATCATCGCAACGAACAAGTCGTAACCTTCACGCTGGTACTCCACAAGTGGATCCTTCTGGGCCATCGCACGCAGACCAATACCTTCTTGTAGATAATCCATTTCATAAAGATGCTCGCGCCACTTACGGTCAAGAACGCTCAAAATAACTTGACGTTCAAGTTCACGCATCACAGGCGCTGTGAGTTCTTCTTCACGAGCGGCATAAGCCTTGTGAACATCCGAAATAATTGTTTCGGCAAGTAGATCCTGGCTGAGGTCAGCCTTGTCGCCGCCCGCCAATTTAATAACGTCGTCAGCGGACACACCAACTGGATACAGCGTGCCAAAGGCAGTCCACAACGTTTCAAGATCCCAATCTTCAGGGAATCCT
>CANGDT010000026.1 GCA_947452755.1 Actinomycetota bacterium | reverse complement strand
GTGCGGCGGATAAGACCACCGAACTGGCAAAGATAGTTGTGGTGCGTTTCATGGTGGCCCCGATTCAAGTTAGCCGTATTGCCGGTGGCAATAATTTGCCCCCAGAGTATCCACGAAATGGATGCTGCTGGGGGCAAACCGACGAACTTGACTGAACCTAAAATAACCCGACTACTTCGCCGTTTTCCAACTTGATGGTGTTAGCTGCTGGAACTCGCGGCAGACCTGGCATTGTCATGATGTCGCCAGTGACGACCACGATGAACTCAGCACCAGCGCTTAGGCGAATCTCTCGAATCGCAACGACGTGACCTGAAGGAGCGCCCTTAAGGTTCGGGTCAGTTGAGAACGAATACTGAGTCTTGGCCATACAAATAGGGAAGTGCCCGTAACCAGCTTCTTCAAAAGTCTTGAACTGATCGCGCACGGCTTTATCGGCAGTAATTTCACTTGCGTCATAGATGTTGGTTGCAATTGTTTTGACCTTGTCCCACAACGGCATGTCATCTGGATAAAGCGGAGCGAAATGTGCAGCGCCACTTTCGGCCAACTCAACGACCTTGGTTGCCAACGCTTCGGTGCCCTTGCTGCCTTCGGCCCAGTGCGTGCACAAAATCGCTTCGACACCAAGAGTCGCGCAGTATTCCTTGACGGCTGCAAATTCAGCAGGCGTATCGGTAGTGAAATTGTTGACACCTACCACCAGTGGCACACCAAACTTTTTCACGTTCTGGATGTGACGACCAAGGTTGGAAAGACCAGCCTTCACAGCGTCAACATTTTCCTTGCTGAGGTCATCCTTAGCAACGCCACCATGCATCTTCAGCGCACGAATTGTGGCGACGATGACGGCAGCTGATGGTGACAGTCCAGCCTTGCGACATTTAATGTCGAAAAACTTTTCTGCACCAAGGTCAGCACCAAAGCCTGCTTCGGTCACAACATAATCACCAAGACGCAACGCGGTGTCAGTTGCCAGCACAGTGTTGCAACCGTGGGCAATGTTCGCGAATGGCCCACCGTGAACAAACGCAGGATTGTTCTCAAGGGTCTGTACCAAGTTCGGCATGAGCGCATCCTTGAGAAGAACAGTCATTGCGCCAGCAGCGTCAAGTTGCGCTGCGGTGATTGGTGTCTTTTCGCGGGTGTAACCAATGACAATGTTGCCCAAGCGGCGTTCGAGATCTTCAAGGTCCATTGCAAGGCACAAAATGGCCATGACTTCGGAAGCAACGGTGATATCAAATCCGGCTTCACGTGGGTAGCCATTGCCTGGCCCACCAAGTGCAGCAGTGATCTGACGTAGTGCACGGTCATTCATGTCAATAACGCGCTTCCATGCAATGCGACGCACATCGATGCCGAGTTCGTTGCCCCAGTAGATGTGGTTATCAATCAATGCAGTCAGCAAGTTGTGTGCGGCACCAATGGCGTGGAAGTCACCGGTGAAGTGCAAGTTGATGTCTTCCATTGGAACAACCTGAGCGGAACCGCCACCGGCAGCTCCACCTTTCATGCCGAAACATGGACCAAGTGAAGGTTCACGCAGGCACACGATTGCCTTTTTGCCAATGGCATTCAGACCATCGCCAAGACCCACAGTTGTTGTGGTCTTTCCTTCACCAGCAGGTGTTGGAGTCATGGCAGTCACGAGAATGAGTTTGCCTCGTGGCTTGTCTTTCAAAGACTCGATGAACTCCATCGATACTTTTGCTTTTGTTGGACCGTAATTCAATACTGCCGACTGGGGGATACCGATTTTTTCCGCTACGTCAACGATTGGTGTCGTAGTAGCGGCCCGAGCGATTTCGATATCAGATTTCATGCCGTGAGCTCCTTTGATCGTTTGGCAACGAATTCTTCAAGTTCTTCCTTGATTGCTGCATCCATTGGAGGCATTTCGTATTCTTCGAGCATCTTCTTTGAGATCTCGTTTGCACGTGTGTCTGTTTGCTTTGAGCCGTTCTTGCTCCAACGGTCAAAGTTGTCAGCCGAAGAAAGGAATGGACGGTAGAAGCAGTCGCGGAATCGTTCCATGGTGTGCATGGTGCCAAGGAAGTGACCGCCGTGGCCAGCTTCTTCATGTGCGCCAAAGGCAAGCGATGCTTCATCAATTTCTAGTGGGGTGAATTCAACCTGGAGCATCTGGAGAACTTCCATGTCCATGATGAACTTCTCGTAGCTTGCAACGAGTCCACCTTCGAGCCAACCAGCTGTGTGCAACACAAAGTTTGTGCCTGCAAGGAATGTTGCGTGCATGGTCATCAGCGTTTGGTAACCAGCTTGTGCATCAACAGTCTGCGATGCGTTCAAGCCACCGCCACCACGGAAAGGCAAACCAAAGTGGCGAGCAATCTGACCAGTGCACAACAAGCCGATGGCTGATTCAGGGGTGCCGAACATGGGTGAACCGGACTGCATGTCAATGTTCGACAAGAACGAACCGAAGATTACTGGTGAACCTGGACGAATGAGCTGTGACAGTGCAACACCTGTGAGTGCTTCAGCGATCTGCTGTACAAGGGATGCGGGAATGGTCACCGGCGACATTGCGCCCATGAGTAGGAACGGTGTCAAGATCACAGCCTGGTTTGCTGCTGAGTATTCGAACTGAGCATCAAGCATGCGGTCGTCCCAACGAAGTGGGGAGTTGCAGTTGATCAAAGAGATTGTGGCCGGTGTCTTTTCGATTGCCTCGCGGCTACCGAAAAGAATCTCTGACATTTTGATAACGTCGCGGGCATTTTCCGCAGACACCACATTGCCCATGTAAACCTTGTCGGTAATTGTCTGCAAGCGATACGTCATGTCGAGGTGACGAGTATCCAAATGAGTATCTTCAGGTTCGCAAATAACGCTGCTGGCAACGTCCATATCTGAGAACGACTGGCTGAGCTTCAACAAATTTTCAAAGTCGCGAAGCTTCGCATCACGACGTACGCCATCTTCAAGGACGAATGGTGAACCGTAGTTACCGGCGAACACCATCTTGTCGCCACCGATGTGTACATTCTTTTCCGGATTGCGTGCTTGCACTTCAAACTCACTCGGTGCTTTAGCAACTTGTTCCAAAATCCATTCAGGATCGAACTTGACGTTGTTGCCTTCAACTTTTTGTCCAGCTGCACGGAACAAATCCAGCGCGCGGTCACTTAGGAACTCGACACCCATTTCAGAAACTATGCGTCGCCAGCCCTTATCAAGGACGGCCATCGCATCTTGCGAAAGGATTTCGTAGCGTGGGCTCTTATTCTGGAACATTCCTGGCTCCTGCCTGCGGTTGTTGATTTCTTAACGTGGAGTGCTGTCTATATAGATAGTGCTGGTGTGGCCAAATAATTCTTCAAAAAATCTTGCGAAAAACTTGACGAACCCTCGCTAGAGTATCGTACGATGTGGAACATAGGTTCCAGATTATGAAATTTTTTGAGCAACTTTAGTAGTTCTAGAAGTAGGGCAACTAGATACAAGGCAACGAGGCCTGGCTCACCTGTGGCAATCGACGAAGGGGGTGCGGACATGACAATTGGTAATTCAGCAGATACAGCAGATTCCAAGGCAGTCACAGGCACTCAAGCCATCGACCGCGCCTGCGACCTGCTGGTACGCATCATGGATGCCGACGCCCCAATCACCCTGACCGAACTTGTCTCAGCAACAGGCCTAGCAAAAGGCACAACCTCCCGAATCCTCAGCGCCCTAGAACGATCAGGACTCATCGGCCGAAGCCCCATCGGCGGATTCGAAGCCGGACCAACACTGAACCAATACGCAATCCGCGGCGGCGCCTATGCAGCACTCGTTGGAAGCCTCGAACCCGTCATGCACCGCATCGCAGAACTGACCCACGAAACCGTCAACCTCGCAGTCGCAGGACACAACGGCATCGACAACATTTCCCAAGTCGAAGGCACCTACTTATTAGGCAGCCGCAACTGGGTTGGCGAAAGTGTGCCGGCGCATTGTTCCGCGGTTGGCAAAGTGCTCCTCGCATTCGGTGGCGCACCGATGCCGAAGACCTTGATTTCATTGACTCCAGACACTGTCACGGACTACAAGTTGCTCGACGAGCAACTTCGTCAAACACGCGATCGTGGCTACGCTTACATACGTAACGAGCTCGAACAGGGGCTCGTTGCCGTAGCAATTCCGGTCTTCGGAGAGCACGGAAACGCGGTCGCAGCCATTGCTGTCAGCGGTCCCGCAGAACGAATTAAGGCAGGCGACGAACAGTCGATCGCCGTTTTGATGCAACGCGAGTTGAACAGACTCACGAACGAACAAGAAGGAGCGGCATGAGCCCCGACGAAATCCTGAAGGAAATGTACGAGCAGACCATGGTCGGCAACGCGCCACGCGTACTCGAACTTACGAAGCTCGGTCTTGATGAAGGCATGTCGCCTGACACCATCTTGTTCGAAGCGCTCATCCCGTCACTTGAAGAAGTAGGTGCACGTTTCGAACGTGGTGACTACTTCGTTCCTGAAATGTTGATCGCAGGACGCGCAATGAGTGGTGCACTTGATGTGCTTCGCCCGCTGCTTGCTGACACTGGCGCTGAAACTGTGGGCACATTCTTGATGGGTACCGTCAAGGGCGACGTGCATGACATCGGTAAGAACCTTGTCAACATCATGCTCGAAGGTGCTGGCTTCCAGGTCATCGATCTAGGTGTACAGGTTGCGCCAGAAAAGTTTGTTGAAGCAGTCAAGGAACACCAGCCAGACGTCGTTGGTATGTCTGCGTTTTTGACCACAACCATGCCTATGTTCAAGGTCAACATTCACGAACTATCTAAGGCTGGTCTGCGCGACGACGTCATCATCATGGTCGGTGGCGCACCGGTAACCCAGGAATACGCAGATGTTGTAGGTGCCGATGGTTACGCAGCTGATGCGTCGACCGCAGTTCGTAAGGCAAAAGAACTCATCGCAATCAAGCGCGGCAAGTAAGGAATTTCGTCGTGGCCGAATTTATCGCGACGATTGAACACGTCATCAAAGGCCCCGCATGGGGTTGCCAGATGTGTGGTCAATGTGTTCTTCATTCCACAGGTATGACATGTCCTATGAACTGTCCCAAGACACTTCGTAACGGACCTTGTGGTGGTGTACGCGAAAACGGCAACTGTGAAGTCAAGCCCGAAATGAAGTGTGTGTGGAACAAGGCATACGAGCGCACCGAAGACTGGCCGTTACCGCAATCGTGGAAAGACGAGTTCAATCACTTGCGTCCACCAGTCGACAATCGCCTCAAGGGCGGGTCGTCCTGGAAGAATTTCCTCAGCAAGCGTGACAAGTGGACACCAGCTGGCTGGGGTCGCACAACAGAAGAGCAAGAAGGGGCGCACTAAATGTCGACCCTTGAATACAAATTGACGCAAACCACTGACATGGTGTTCACTGCCGAGTTCCCAACGCTTGATGGCAACGGCATGGAGAAGGCGAAGAAAAACGCTGAGCGCATGCGCGGTTGGTTCGACGGTGTGAACGCGACCGATAACACTGCTGCCCATGCCCACGCGTCAAACGTGGCTTCGGCAATCGCCATGAAGCAACTGGGTCTTGAACCCATCATGCAAGTTGTGTGCCGCGATAAGAATCGCCTTGCCCAACAAGCGGACATCGTTGGTGCCGCAATGTTCGGAATTGAAAACTTTTGTGCGCTAACAGGTGACGATGTCACAGCAGGTGATGAATCTGAAGCGCGCCGAGTTTTTGACCTTGATGGCCCTCAACTCATTCGTTTGATGAGCACATTGAAGCGTGGCGAATACATGTCTGGGCGCAAACTTGAGCCTGCGCCGCATATGTTTATCGGCGCTGTTGAAAATCCTGCAGCTCCACCGTTGGATTACCGAGTCCTTCGTGCAGCCAAGAAGTACGCTGCTGGTGCGAAGTTCCTTCAGCTCCAGATTGGTTATCACCAAGATCGTTTAGAAAAGTTTTGCGCCGGGATTGCAGGTGCTGGCTTGGCAGGAAAGTTGGCAATCATTCCAACGATTGTTCTGGTGAAGGGTGCACGTCCACTCCACTTCATGCACAACAGTGTTCCTGGCATCGACGTGCCAGCCGAACAGATTGCGCGTGTGGAAAAGGCAGCTGACCCTGCTGAAGAGGCCTATCTGCAGACGCTCGAATTCGCCCGTCACGCACTTGCCCAACCGGCAGTTCGCGGCCTTCACCTCACTGATTTCCGCCACGATGACACTCTCGAACGCCTGATGAATGACCTAGGTCGCGTTCGCCAACACATTTCAACCGACGCACAATTCACCAACTAAAAAGGAACACCATGCATACCGTTCTCCGCTCTGCCAGCAAAGAAATCACCATTGGTCATGACGTTCCTTTCGTCATTATCGGTGAGCGCATCAACCCCACCGGTCGCAAGTTGTTCCAAGAACGCCTTCGTAACGATGACCTATCGACGATCGAAATCGATGTAGCAGATCAGGTTGCTGCCGGTTCTGACATGCTCGATGTGAACATGGGTGTGCCGTTGACCGACGAGCCAGCATTGTTAGCCAAGGCCATCAAGAAAATTCAGACACTGACAGACCTACCACTGTGCATCGACTCATCAATCGTTGAAGCCCTCGATGCCGGTCTTGCCGCGTACGAAGGTAAGGCACTCATCAACTCGATGACCGGTGAAGACGATCGCATGGATGCAATCCTGCCGTTGGTCAAGAAGTACGACGCAGCGATTTTGGCCCTGCCAAACGATGAAACTGGCATCCCGATGACTGCCCCCGAACGCATGATCATCGTCGAGAAGATTGTTCGTCGCGTGGAAGCCGAAGGCATCCCGCTGGAAAACCTTCTGATTGATCCATTGGCGATGACTGTTGGTGCAGACACCGAAGCCGTGAAGAACACTTTGGAAACCATGTACCTCGTTCGTGAAAAGTACGGCCTGAACATGTCAATCGGCGCATCGAATGTATCGTTTGGCCTGCCAAATCGTCACGCACTTAATGCAGCATTCTTGCCGATGGCGATGTCGATGGGTTTGACCTCGGCAATCATGGACGGTCGCACACCTGAGGTAATTACCGCTGTTCGTGCAGCAGACTTACTACTAGGACTAGATCCTTGGGGCGGAAACTGGATTTCAGCATTCCGCGCCCAGCAACAGGCCTAAGCGTTTCAACGAAAGCTAACCAATTTAAGGATGTAAGTGAGCACAGACTCTGAAGATGTCACCACGTCGGTCTCGGCGGGGTTGGGTCGTGTCCAACTTCAGTTCACCCCGAGCGGTACCGATGTGCGCGTACCACCGGGTGTGACGGTCTTTGACGCTGCGTCCTGGAATGGTTTGGCAATTGATTCAACCTGTGGTGGTCATGGCACATGCAAGAAGTGCAAAATCCAAATCGTCGAAGGTGAAGTGCCTGTTTCACGTTTGGACATTCGCGCATTCAGCTCTGAACAACTAGCTGACGGCTGGCGCCTCGCGTGTGTTGCGCGCGCGAACGGCAACTTGAAGGTTGATGTACCGCCACTTTCTACGCGCCCAAAGGCGGCAACCGTTGGTGTTGGGCGTCAAGTTATTTTGCGCCCCGCAGTACAAAAACGCTATGTCGAGCTCGAAGAACCAACTTTGCATGATCAGCGACCAGACATTGATCGTCTGCGCGATGCGATGGACGATCTTGAATTCGAAGCCGATTTGTCAGTTCTAAAAACTTTGCCGACAATTCTGCGCAAGTCTGATTTCAAAGTCACCGCAGTAGTCGTTGACGAGCACCTCATTGCAGTAGAAGCAGGGGATACCACTGCGTTTAATCACGCGTTGGCTTTTGACCTTGGGACAACCACAGTTGTTGCGACATTGCTTGATCTGACCACGGGCACACCAATGGCTGTGAAGTCAATGCTCAACAAACAACAACCCTTCGGCGCTGACGTCATCTCGCGCATCTCGGCAACGATGATGGACCCGCAAGCTCAGGGCCTTATGCAGGTTGCTGGGCTTGCAACGCTGAACGAATTAACAGCGGAAGTGTGCGCTGAAGCAAACATTGATCCGAACACAATTTACGAAACAGCAATTGCTGGTAACGCGACGATGGTTCAGATTCTGCTCGGCGTTGACCCCGAGCCTGTTGGCGTTGCACCATTCATCACCGCCGCCCAACAGTGGCCAACGTTTACCGCGCATGAAGTAGGCGTTGAAATTCTGCCAAGTGCACGGGTGTTCTTGTTCCCGGCATTCGGCGCATATGTTGGTGGCGACATTGTTGCTGGTGTATTGGCAACTGGAATGGATCGCGACAAGCGTGTCCGCCTGTTGATTGACGTCGGTACAAACTGTGAAATTGTTCTATCGAGCGGCGACACAATTCTGACAACCGCAGCACCTGCCGGTCCAGCATTTGAAGCAGCATCGATTGCTTGCGGAATGCGCGCAGCCGACGGTGCCATTGAAGTAGTTCAAATCAACAAGGGTGAACTGAAACTTGGAACCATTGGGGACGTTGAGCCAGTTGGTATTTGTGGTTCCGGTTTGGTCGATGCGGTTTATGCATTGCACCAGATCGGGTTGCTTGATGATTCGGGACGTTTTGTGGCCGACGAAGTTGCCGCAGAGATTGCGCCAACACTAAATGAGCGCCTAGTCACTCGTGAAGCAGGCGACCGTATTTTCATCCTTCACGGAACGGTTGAAGATCCGACTGTGTATTTGTCACAGCGCGACGTTCGCGAACTTCAATTCGCTAAGGCAAGTATCGCCACGGGTTGGCGTTTGTTGCTCGAGGAAGCCGGTCTGACTGACGATGATGTGCAGCAAGTTTTGCTAGCTGGATCATTTGGTTCGTACCTGTCACCAACATCTGCAATTGGTATTGGACTGGTGCCCAAACTGCCAGTTATGCGCATTGTGAGCGCAGGAAACGTTGCAGGCGAAGGCGCCAAGATGGTGCTGTTGTCGAGCACGGAACGCAGCGGTGCGACAACTCTGCTTGATGAAGTTGATTACGTCGAGCTTTCTGATCGCCCTGACTTTAATGACAAGTTCTTCTTAGAGTTGGCACTGCCGTCATGAGTGACGGCAGCAAAAGTACCGGCGTCATGAGTGACGGCAGCAAAAGTACCGGCGTCATGAGTGACGGCAGCACAAGTTCCGGCGTCATGAGTGCAGCGGTTGTGGCGTGTGGGGCCCTGGCAGGTCATGTGCACGAGATTGCTGCACGTCGGTCGTGGGATATTCATGTCGAACCGATTAATCCGTTGTTGCATAACCGCCCTGAAGGTATTGCTCCCGAGGTTGATCGCTTGTTAACGCAACTGCGCCCTTCATACGACCAGCTCGCTGTTGCTTACGCAGACTGTGGCACCTATGGCGCACTTGATGTTGTGTGCGAAAGTCATTCGGTGTCCCGCCTAGCTGGGGATCATTGCTATGACGTCTTTGCCACTGCTGAAAAAATGAAAGCAGAATTCGACAAGGTACCTGGTACTTATGTGCTCACTGACTACTTAGTAAAGACTTTTCGGCGCAGTGTCATGAACGAAATGGGTTTGGACCGCTACCCAGAACTACGCGACGACTATTTTCACGCCTATGAGCGCATTGTGTGGCTGTCGCAGAACCAAAGCCCAGAACTTGAGGAAGCCGCTCGTGATGCAGCTCAACTCATTGACTTGCCGCTTGAAATCATTCACGTCGGTGACGTTCATCTAGAAGAACAACTTGCCATGCTGTTGGGGGTAACAGAATGACTCAGTTCGTCGTCGAAGATTTGGAGCGCACACTTGCGCCTTTCCGTGGTGATGCCAGTGCAATCTTGCGTGCACTTCACGAAGTGCAGAGCGAACTTGGTTTCGTTCCTGATTCAGCCCTTGATGTCATTGCGAAAACCTGCAACGTTTCGCGCGCTGAAGTGTATGGCGTTTTCACTTTCTATAGCGATTTCCGTGCCACACCGCCGGCTGCTTGTGTCGTCAAAGTTTGCGTTGCCGAGGCGTGCCAAGCAAACGGTAGCCGTGAAGTAGTCGCCGATCTCAAGGCTCAGGGTTATGACGTTCACACTAGAAAAGCCGTTGATGGTATTCAGGTTGAACAAGCTTTTTGTCTCGGTAATTGTGCTCTTGGTCCGGCAGCGTTCGTGAATGGTCAGCCTATTGGGCGAGCAACAGCTGAATCTTTGCTTGCCGCAGCACGCGAGGTGAGCAAGTAATGAAGGTTTTTGTTCCTTGTGATTCAGCCGCATTGTCGGTCGGCGCAGATTCCGTAGCACGTGCCATTGAAGAAATAGCTACCGTCAAAGGCCTCGATGTCACTGTTGTGCGCAACGGTTCGCGTGGCATGTTGTGGCTCGAACCACTTGTTGAGGTTGAAACGTCAGCTGGTCGCGTCGGATATGCAAACGTTTCCGCTAACGCAGTTGCGACGCTCATCGATTCTGGAATGTTAGAAGGCGCACAGTTGCCTGCCTCAATTGGCATTGTAGATAACCATGAGTGGTTGACCCGTCAGAACCGTGTGACGTTTGCCCGCGTCGGAATCAGTGACCCGCAATGTATTACTGAATACGAATCACTTGGTGGCTGGGCCGGATTACGCAAAGCCCTCACGATGACTGGTGAAGACGTCGTCGCAGACGTGACCGACTCGGGGCTACGCGGCCGTGGTGGTGCAGGCTTCCCAGCCGGAATCAAATGGAAAACCGTAGTCAATGCAACAGCCGACCAAAAATATGTGTGCTGTAACGCCGATGAAGGAGACAGCGGAACATTCGCAGACCGCATGTTGATGGAAGGCGATCCATTCACACTCATCGAAGGCATGACCATCGCTGGCATCGCAGTCGGTGCCACACGTGGCTTCATCTACATCCGCAGCGAATACCCACACGCCATCACAGCCATGAACACAGCAATCGCCAAAGCGCAAGAAAAGGGATTCCTTGGTGACAACGTAGATGGATCCGGAAAAGAATTTCATCTAGACGTTCGAGTCGGTGCCGGCTCATACGTGTGCGGTGAAGAAACCGCAATGCTGGAAAGTCTCGAAGGTAAGCGTGGAACAGTTCGACCTAAACCACCAATCCCAGCCCTCGTTGGACTGTTCGGAAAACCGACAATCATCAACAACGTCATGACGCTCGCCGCAGTGCCGATGATCATGGCCCAAGGTGCTGCTGCCTACCAAGCACTCGGCCATGAAAAGTCGCGCGGCACCCAGGTATTCCAACTTGCCGGAAACATCAAACAGGGTGGCATAGTCGAAATCGATTTCGGTATCACCCTTGGCGACCTCATTGATGGTTTCGGCGCAGGTACACACACCGGCAAACCAATCAAGACGGTCCAAATCGGTGGACCACTCGGCGCCTACGTGGGCACCGAAGCATGGCCAACACCAATGGCATACGAATCCCTGGCTGCAACCGGTGCCATGCTCGGCCACGGCGGAATCGTTGTATTCGACGATTCCGTGAACATGGCTGCACAAGCCCGCTTCGCAATGGAGTTCTGTGCCGAAGAATCATGCGGAAAATGCACACCCTGCCGCATCGGTTCAACACGCGGAGTCGAAGTCATTGACCGCATCGTTGCCGGCGATGAACAATCAAAGAACCTAGAACTACTCGAAGACCTCTGCGAAGTAATGACCGACGGATCGCTCTGCGCAATGGGTGGCCTCACGCCACTACCAGTACGAAGTGCCCTGAAATTATTCCCCGCAGATTTCAACATCGTTAGTGGAGGTAAGTGATGACAACGTTGTCAGAGCGCATTGATCCGATTCGCCCGCGCATTGGCGAGCCGGACTATGGCACCCCACGTTCCGAAAGTGATGTCACTGTCACAGTGACCATCGACGGAACCGAGCACACAGTGCCTGAAGGCACGTCAATCATGCGTGCGGCCGGTGAAGCCGGTTGCTCCATCCCCAAGCTTTGTGCAACTGACAGTCTTCAGGCCTTCGGTTCATGCCGAATGTGTCTTGTTGAGGTTGATGGGCGTCGCGGAACGCCAGCATCGTGCACGACACCAGTCGAAGACGGCATGGTCGTTCGTACCCAGACTCCGAAGTTGGAAAAACTTCGTAAGGGTGTCATGGAGCTGTACATTTCTGACCACCCATTGGATTGTTTAACATGCCCAGCGAATGGCGATTGCGAGTTGCAAGACATGGCTGGCGTTGTCGGACTGCGCGACGTACGTTACGGTCAAGACGGTCACTCGCACTTGGACGCGCTAAAGGATTCTTCGAACCCTTACTTCGAATTCGACGGCAGCAAGTGCATTCAATGCAGTCGCTGTGTGCGTGCGTGTGACGAAATCCAAGGCACACTTGCGTTGACGGTGGAAGGCCGCGGTTTTAACTCCGTGATCAGCCCAGGAGGGTTGAACTTCCTTTCCAGCGAATGTGTGTCCTGTGGTGCATGTGTTCAGGCCTGCCCAACAGCAACGTTGGTGGAGAAGAGTGTCATTGACCTCGGTACTCCAACACGAACAGTTCAAACCACATGCGCCTATTGCGGTGTGGGTTGCACATTCAACGCAGAACTTCGCGGCGATGAACTCGTTCGTATGGTGCCGGCGAAAACTGGTGGCGCAAATGAAGGACACTCGTGTGTGAAGGGGCGCTTTGCGTGGGGTTACGCCTCGCATAAAGACCGGGTCACTACGCCAATGATTCGCGAAAGCATCAACGACGAATGGAAAGTCGTGTCGTGGGATGAAGCAATCAACTACGCAGCAACAAAACTTAAGGATATTCAAGCGCAGCACGGCGATAACAGTATTGGTGGCGTGACATCGTCACGTTGCACAAATGAAGAAATCTTTGTCGTCCAAAAGATGATTCGTGCTGCATTCGGCAACAACAACGTTGATACTTGCGCACGCGTGTGCCATTCGCCAACGGGTTACGGTCTAAAGAATGCTTTTGGAACGGCCGCAGGAACTCAAGATTTCAAATCAGTAGCTAAGACGGATGTCATCATGGTCATTGGTGCGAACCCGACGGATGCCCATCCGGTATTCGGTTCGCGAATGAAGAAGCGTATCCGTGAAGGTGCAAAACTTATTGTTGTCGATCCACGCAAAATTGACCTCGTTGAATCCGCACACATCAAGGCTGACTACCACTTGCAACTCCAGCCAGGCACAAACGTCGCCATCGTGAATGCTCTCGCACACGTCATTGCCACAGAAGGCTTAATTAACGAGGAATTTGTTTCTGCTCGCTGCGACACAGCGTCATTCAACCAATGGCGAACCTTTATTGAACTTCCAGAGAATAGCCCTGAGGTCGTTGAAGCACAATCAGGTGTTCCTGCAGAACTCATTCGCGAAGCGGCACGCATGTTTGCGGCCGGACCTAACTCGGCCATCTATTACGGCCTTGGCGTGACTGAACATTCGCAGGGTTCAACAATGGTCATGGGTATGGCTAACTTGGCCATGGCGACCGGCAACCTTGGGCGCGACGGCGTGGGCGTGAACCCACTTCGTGGTCAGAACAATGTTCAAGGTGCCTGCGACATGGGATCATTCCCACACGAACTCTCGGGCTACCGTCACGTTTCTGACAACTCTGTTCGTGAGCAGTTTGAAACATTGTGGGATGTGAAGTTGCTGCCAGATCCAGGTATGCGCATTCCGAACATGCTTGATGGTGCACTCTCGGGTGAATTCCGTGCCATGTTTGTCCACGGTGAAGACATCGCTCAATCAGACCCAAACACCAAGCATGTTAAGGCAGCGCTTTCTGCCATGGACTTAGTGATTGTTCAGGACTTGTTCCTGAACGAAACCGCAGCCTTTGCTCATGTGTTCTTCCCGGGTACATCGTTCCTGGAGAAGGATGGAACATTCACAAACGCTGAACGTCGCATCAACCGCGTTCGTCCAGTGATGGCTAGTCGAACTGGTAAGCAGGAGTGGGAAATCGTCAGCGAGTTAGCTACCGCAATGGGTTACCCGATGCATTACGACAACGCTTCACAGATCATGGACGAAGTTGCCTCAATCACGCCAACATTCACGGGTGTCAGTTTTGAAAAGCTTGACCGTGAGGGAAGCATCCAGTGGCCTTGCAATGATGCAAACCCACAAGGCACACCAATCATGCATGTTGAGACCTTCATTCGTGGCGAGGGTCAGTTCATGGAGACGCCGTTCGTTCCGACGGACGAGCGTTCCAATCGCAAGTTCCCTTTGTTGCTGACGACGGGTCGCATTTTGTCTCAGTACAACGTTGGTGCGCAGACTCGACGTACTGCTAATAGTACGTGGCATGCAGAGGATGTGCTTGAGATTCACGAAGCAGATGCACAGATGCGTGGAATTGTCGACGGTCAGCAAGTCGCAATTACGAGCCGTATTGGCGAAACATTGATGAAGGCGCACGTCACTGATCGTGTTCCTGCTGGTGTGGTTTACACGACTTTCCATCACCCGTTGAGTGGCGCAAACGTAATCACGACCGAATTTTCAGACTGGGCAACAAACTGTCCTGAATATAAGGTCACTGCGGTTGAGATTCGCCCTGCGGATTCGAGTGTGGATTCAGTGTCCACGCTTGACGATGTGTTGCAGCGGGTTTAGTTGTGGATGTTCAAAAACTTGTCATGATGGGCAAGCAAATCGAGAAGAATATTCCAGACCATGGTGAGGCGCATGTGAAGATTGCTGCGCATCTTGATTCTTTTTGGACGCCGAAGATGCGTGCAGATTTTTGGGCGTATTACAACTCGAATAAGGATGAGTTTCCTGGTCCGTTGGGTGTTGCGATCGCGACGTTGCATAGCCAAGCGAAGGCTTGACCCGGAGGGTAAGCCAGAGCGGGCACGTAGGTTCAGCCAAGCGAAGGCTTGACCCGGAGGGTAAGCCAGAGCGGGCACGTGGGTTCAGCCAAGCGAAGGCTTGACCCGGAGGGTAAGCCAGAGCGGGTACGTTTACCAAGGTAATTGGAGTAGTTGTAATAACGTTCCTGGTTGGTTGGTTCCGGCGGGGATCACGGCTAGGTGTGTTGCATTTACTAATCCGCGTAACATTGCAGATCCTCGGTATTCGGTTGTGTGGGCCACTCCGCCGTGTACGTGTACTGGTGTAATTCGTGTGCGGTCGACTGATTCATGGCGATCAAGTTGCGCGGTATCTAATTCCGGAAGTGTTCGACCTGTGAATCCTCGTACGAGGGGATCAACGAGTGTCATAAAGCTGACTAGGGCAGCAAGTGGATTACCTGGAACGCTAACAATTATCTGACCTGTTGGAATCTGTGCGATAAAGCATGGGTGACCTGGGCGCATGTGTATTTCATCAACTATGAATGTGCCGTTGAGTTCTGCAACTGCGCTACGAATGAAGTCGAATTCGCCATGTGCGGTGCCGCCTGTGGTGACGATGATGTGAGCTGCGCACTCGGACAATGTTTGAACGGTGTCGGCGAGTGTGTCCACGCATCGTCGTGGCGCACCGGCAACAGCACCTAGTCCTTCAACCCAAGCGGGCACTTGAACGGATAGTGAGTCGCGTATGTGGCCTGGTCCTGCAATTCCTTGCGAAATCAACTCGTCACCAGTGACAACAACATCAACTGTTGGACGCACAAAGACCGTTAACGTATCGACGCCACTACTTGCGGCTAGTCCCGCGACAGCAGGATTAACGACGGTTCCTTTGGCAGCAATCAATTCACTCGCACGCGCCTCGTCTCCGGGAAGGCGCACGTGCTTTCCTTCTGGAAGCTCCGTGGCACATCGCAGCACGTTATCTTCAACGAGAGCGACTTCATCGGGAATAACAAACCGTGTGGTCGCTGGAATATGAGCGCCTGTGTTGACTTTGACTGCAGTGCCGGAGTCAAGATCGATGCGAAATTCGCCAGCACGAACTGAACCAACAATCGTCCACGGCGACTCACCAGCAACTGCATAACCGTCCATCATGGACGTGTGTGCTGGTGGCAAGTCTTGAAGTGCCACAAGGTCATCTGCAAGGACTCGACCAATGGCTGATGAAAGCGCGACCGAATCAGTGCCTAATGGCGATGCACTTCGGTGCGCCAGCAGGCGTGCGACTGACCATTCCACATTATGAATATCCACATTGTGAATGTCATTTTTGTGAATGTCCGACGGCACATTGTGTTGCTGTGTATTCACCTCGGACATGCTGTCCAATCTACCTTCCCCTGTGTCATGCTGAACCTGTCATGGATTCAATCGACTCAATCATTGTTGCCGGTGGGGGAGCACGCCGACTTGGCGGCATTGACAAAATGCTGTTGCCACTCGGTGCAGGTTCCACTTCACTCTTGGCCGGCGTTGTGAGCGCCTGTCCAGGGCGAGTGATTGTTGTTGGTCCACATCGTGAAGTGCCCGGTGTCGATGCGTGGGTTGCTGACAATGACCATGACGCTGGGCCAGCAGCCGCATTGTGGACAGGCCTAGCTCACGTTGAATCAGAGTACGTTTTTGTGTCAGCAGGAGACCAGCGTGTGTCACCTGAGAGTGTGCAACGCGTGTGTGCGTCAGCTGTGGGTCATGATGGGGCATGGGCCTTGCGACCTGATGGGTCGGGACAGCCGCTGTTTGCCTGTGTGAACTCACATGTTTTGCGCGGGTTGCTCGAACCGACTCGAGGTGTCAATCAATCACCACTTCGGCTATTAGCCACTATAGAAATGGTTGGCGTCACAGTCGCCGACGGTGATGTGTTTGATATCGACACATGGCAAGATGTTGCTCAGGCAGTGAAGGGAAGCGCAATGGACCAGGTAACTCAGATGTGGCTTAAGCGAGTCGCCGATGTGTTGAATGTCGACCAACATGAAATTCCTGTCGAAGAACTTCTTAATCTGACTCGTGAAGTCGCTCATGGTGTTGAACGTAAATCTGCGCCGCTGACGACCTATTTGCTCGGATACGCTGCTGGCAAAGGTTCGCTGACAACCGATGAGGTCTCGTCATTGATTGCTCACCTTAATGCTGCCGTAAACGAATGGAACTCTGGTGACTAACGACAATCCGGTATCGGCGACTCAGCGCATCCGAGTTATCAAAACAAACGCAACCAATGCCACCTCCGATTACCTAGTCGGCGAAGAGCCACTAGAAATTCGTGTTGAAACTGCCGATGGTCCGCAGCAACTCGCAGTCACCATGCGCACCCCCGGTAACGATCTAGAACTCGGCGCTGGATTTATGTGGTCCGAAGGTTTAATCCGCACCCGTGACGACCTAGTGGCAATCACGACATGCAAAGACAAAACACTGACTCTTCGCGAGCAAGAAAATGTCATCGTCGCTCATGTTCGTGATGGAGCACCTGCGCTCGAGCGCAAAATGGAACGCAGATTCACAATTTCCAGTGCATGTGGTGTGTGTGGATCCACGCAAATCGACGACCTACGTGAACGTGGTTGTGGCAATGTCACTTCGCCAACACTTTCCCTCGAAACCCTGGCTGGTTTCCCTGATGTGATGCGCGACAAACAAAAAATCTTCGACAAAACAGGTGGACTACATGCTGCCGGACTATTTGATCCCAGCGGTCAATTGATCGCAGTCCGCGAAGATGTCGGTAGACACAACGCAGTCGACAAAATCATTGGGTACGCACTCATGAATGAAATGCTTCCACTGGAAGGTTACTCACTTGCAATCTCTGGACGCGGCGGTTACGAAATTATCCAGAAGGCCATAACCGCTGGAATCTCCGCAGTAATCGCAGTCTCAGCACCAACGTCACTCGCCGTAGAAACAGCCCGCGAATTTGGACTAACTCTGCTTGGTTTCTCCCGCGGCGGAGTAGCAACACAATATTCACCTGCGCCTGCTTAACCCGCAGCCGTATTCACCTGCGCCTGCTTAACCCGCAGCCGTATTCACCTGCGCCTGCTTAACCCGCAGCCGTATTCACCCGCGCCTGCTTAACCCGCAGTCGACAAATGAAAAATGCGCCCCTCGTCAGGGACGCACCGTTCGGGTGAGTGACGGGACTTGAACCCGCGACGTCCTGGACCACAACCAGGTGCTCTACCAGCTGAGCTACACCCACCATCGCTAAACCGTGACCCGAAAGTCACTGATGGCAGCCGTCCTAGTCTAATGAATTTCGACTTTCCCGACTAATTCGAGGTCAAACCTTCGGCAATCTTCTTGGCGCTCTTAGTGTCTAGGCCAGGTTGGCCAACGAAAATTGCTTGACGGTAGTACTGCAATTCACGAATCGAATCTTGAATGTCGCCCAAGGCGCGGTGATTGCCCGTCTTGGTGGGGCTGGCAAAGTAACTCTTGGGATACCAGCGTCGCACGAGCTCTTTAATGCTAGACACATCGATGATTCGGTAATGCAGATAGGAATCGACCTGGGGCATATCGCGATGCAGGAAAATTCGATCCACGTGAACGCTCGAACCAGCCAGCGGGGCCTTATTTGCTTCGGGTACATGCTCGGTGATGTATTCGAACAGCTGCTTTTCGGCTTCCTCGAGTGTCACGCCAAGTGGAATTTCAGGCAAGAGACCTGATGCGGTGTGCATGTCCACAACGAAGGGGTCCATGCGATCCAGTGCTTCTTGCGGTGCCTGAATAACAATGTCAAAGCCAGGCCCAACTTCATTCAGTTCGCCATCGGTCACGATGCAGGCAACTTCAACGAGTAAATCGTTTTGGTAATCCAAACCCGTCATTTCGCAGTCGATCCACACGATACGGTCAACCGAATTTTCAGACATGCCCTTAGCCTAGGTCAGACCCGCGACACATAGGCGGCGCCCCGTAGGAATCAGTGCTACGAGGCGCCAAGCTTCTTGGTCACACTATGGACGATTGATTGGCTCGTTCAGGTAGTCGCGACCGGCTGCCACAAGTTGTGGGCCAGTCATGCCTTCAATGTTCAAGTCCAGCTTGCCAACAATTTTTCGAGCAGTATCGGCATGCTTCTTATTGAGGTACTGCACGAATTCGTGCATCTCGTTTCCTTTACCTGAACCGTGACCAATTAGCACGATGCGCTTAGCGCCGTTAACTTCGGCATAAATTGCATCAAAGTAGTGGGCTTCGGAGGTTGGGTTGTGGTGATCACCATGCTGTAAATCTCGGACGTGCTTGCTTTCAGCACCGGGATTAATCACTTCAATTGGCGCATCGTGTTTATCGGTATCAATGGACCAGATTCGCGATGTTCCGCGTTGGACGGCAACAACTGCAGTGTTGCCCGTGATTTGTTGGGTCATGATGGACCTCCTCAAGGTTCACTTTCAGAGTACGCCTGCATTCATGTGGTGCACCGTCTTCATGAAATTAGTCACCCGTTGTGATGTAACAGTCACTTACGAGTGAGGGCTTTAAGATTGGAGTACTGTCAAAGGAGACCAGATGACGAACAATATTCCTACACTTGCTCAAGATGCCATGACGGCGGTCATGCCAGAGGCCGTGGCAAAAGCCACCAGTATCGATGGCCAGTTTGAATCGACTCTCGAACAATGGGCGTCGGCGGATGGATCACTGGAATCAGGCCTGTGGGAGTGCACTCCGGGGACGTTTAACGCCCGCCGCGATGGATATGACGAAGTCGCACATGTTGTCTCTGGTACCGCAACTGTCACTGGTGATGACGGCGTTGTCGTTGAACTAGTTCCTGGGTCAACTATTGTGACGCCGGCTGGCTGGACGGGTAAATGGGTTATCCACGAAACCATGCGCAAACTCTATGTAATTCGCACAATCTCATAGGTGTTCAAGTTGCCTGTCGGTCATCGCGGGCGTAAACTCCTGAGTAGTTGAACTTTCAACTAAGCCGTAGGAGATTCCATGCCAGCAGTAACCGCAGACACCTTAACCTTGGAGCGCGTCGCCGCAGCCCCTGGCGCGAAAGTTCGTCGCGTAAAGTCACTGACAAATGCACCTGTCGGTTACGAAGGCGAAGGTTTCCCAGTGCGTCGCGCATTCGCAGGAATCTCAGCTGAAGACCTCGACCCATTCATCCACATGGACCAAATGGGTGAAGTCGAATACGCGGCCGGTGAACCTAAGGGAACACCGTGGCATCCACACCGCGGCTTTGAAACTTTCACGTACTTAATGGATGGCCAATTCATTCACCAAGACTCAAACGGTGGCGGCGGAACCATTCTTGAAGGCGGCACCCAATACATGACAGCCGGCGATGGCATTCTGCACATCGAAACCCCGCCCGAAGCACTTGTCATGTCCGGTGGACTTTTCCACGGTGTGCAACTGTGGATCAACCTTCCGAAGGAAAAGAAGCGCATTGCTCCCCAGTACCAAGATTTGCAAGGCCCCGAATCGACAATGGTTGCCACTGCAGATGGTGCTTCATTAATTCGAGTACTTGCCGGTGAAGTTGATGGGCACAAAGGTCCGGGTATCTCACACACACCACTTGCAATTACGCATGTCAGTGTGGCGCCCGGGGCACGCGCAGAAATTCCATGGCGTACAGATTTCAACGCACTTGTCTACGTGCTTGCCGGCAAGGGAACAGTTGGCCCAGACAATCATCCAATCCACACCGGTCAGATGGCTGTACTTGTTGATGGGGATGCGATTGTGTTTGCTGCTGATGCCCAGCAAGACGGATTGCATGACAACCTTGAAATTTTCCTTATCGGCGGTGTGCCACTTCGCGAAACGTACTTCCAGTACGGTCCATTCGTCATGAGCACCAAGGAAGAAGTCATTGAAGCGATGGAGGACTACCAAAAGGGTCGTTTCGGTCAGATTCCAGTCAACGCCGTCATGCCGCACCGCGCATAATTGCAAATTCGTACCAAAGACAACGCGCAATAGACTGTCCGAATGGAAAGTTTGGCTCAGCTCTCAGCGCTCACGTTCGGTATTCAAGCATTTGTAACCCTCTTGGTGATCCTGGATCCTCCTGGGGCGACACCAATTTTCCTTTCGCTGGCAGGTGACCGCCCGCAAAAACAGCGCGTCCGCATGGCCTGGACTGGCTCGATCGTTTCGCTGATCGTCATTGTGACGTTTGCCCTCTTCGGCCAGTTGATTCTTGACTACCTGCACGTGTCAATTGAGGCACTTCAAGGTGCCGGTGGTTTATTGCTGTTGCTCATCGCACTTGAACTTTTGACAGGCAAGGAAAGTAACGATGCCAGTGCAGTGAACGGCAACGTGGCAATGGTTCCACTGGGAACACCAATCCTGGCCGGCCCTGGTGCAATTGTTACCACCATGCTTTTTGTTCAGTCTGCGCACACAATCCAGATGAAGGCGACACTTGCCATCGCGATTGTTTTGGTTCACGTCATCATTGCTGTGACCTTAATTTTCTCAACGAAGATTCTTGGCCTGATCCGTCCATCAGGAGTGACACTCTTGGCTCGTGTTATCGGCCTATTGCTCAGCGCGATTGCCGTAGAAATGATTGTTGCCTCAATAAAGGGATTCTTCAACATCGCTTAACTGTGTGAAATAAAAACTTAGGCCCGGAGAGCAATGCTCGCCGGGCCTAAGTTTTTAGTGTCTAGAACACTTCAGTTACTTACTTCTTGACGGTAACTGACTTGTTGACGGTAACGGCTGTGACTGCAGCGCTTGCAGCAGCAACACCCTTGAGCTTGCAAGCGCCAGCCTTAACGCCCTTAACCTTGCCACCGGAAACGGTGCAGATCTTGGTTGTTGAGCTGGTCCACTTGATTACAACCTTTGCGCTGGACTTGGCAGGAAGAGCAATTGTCTTGCCAACCTTTACCGTTGCACCAACTGCACCAATTGTCTGAGCATCCTTGACATAAGCAGCGCTCTGTGATGGGTGTGTTGTTGCGTTAACGCCCTGCTTCAGCCAAACCACTGTGTCGCCCTGGGCGTTAAGTGTCATGGTGATGTTTGCGTTGTCGCCGCCATCCTTGGCTACCCAGTCGTTATCTCCAACTGACTTGCGCAGAAGGAATTCGCGTGAAGTTTCGCCACAAGCTGATGCTGGGATCAGGTATGTCGAAGTGATGCTTCCGGTTGCATCTGGGGTGATGCTGTCGAATGCGATGGATGCGCCGTTGGCGTCAGCTGCAGTTGCGCCCCATGTCCAGAAGTTCCAACCAGCGTAATCGCCAGCTGTGCGCTTGTAATGAACAATTGCGTGACGTGCAGGAAGTTCAGTGATGATTGTTGGACCATGAGTTGCGTCTACACCCTGGGTGAAGTACACATCTGTGTTGCCGGTTTCATTCAAAGTTACTTCTGGAAGGTCAGCGTTGTCGCCGCCGTCCTTTGACTGCCAGTCGTTACCGGTGATTGAGTGGCGGAAAAGGCCACCACCGAAAGTTGTTGCTGCTACGTCGGTAACGGTGAAAGAAACCTTCACGCCAGCACAGTCAACCGTTGGAACGCCTTCGACATTGTCGAATGCAACTGATGCGCCATTAGCATCTGGTGACGTTGCGCCCCATGCCCAAACATTCCAGCCAGCGTAGTCAGCTGCAGGACGGTAGTAATGGATCGTCAAAACGCGATCGGTGCCTGCTGCGTTTGCGGCTGTTGGTGCTGCGACCATGCCGAGTACTGCGAATGCTGTCGAAATCAAAGCTACGACTGCACCCTTCATTGCCTTTGATATACGCATGTAGCGCAACCTCCCTATAGAACTCGGTTGACCGAGCGACGTTTCCGTCAGTGAAAATTCGGATGAGTAAGCGTCATCCGCCTTCCTAGACGGTATGTGAATTCTGGGCAAAAAGTAAGCCCCTTTGGGGTAAATCTGGGCAGGTTACCGAACCGTTACGGCGTTACACAATCGCGCATTTGTGGGCTTTTTGGGTCGCAAGCCAGTTCCGTCCCACAGAATAGGCAACGTACACTTGCCTTAGTCGCAATTGCGAACAAAATACAGAAAAGTGCCAATGAAATCAGCATTTCGAGGGATTCTTGCCCTCCTCGTCACAAGTTCTGTTCTGGTGCCCAATTTTTCTGCCCAAGCACAAGTTCCGACCGCCACGACAAACAAATGCAACCTTTCGGCCACAGCAACAACAGTGGCAAACACTCCCGGTAAGTGCACAATTTTGTTTATTGGCGATTCTCTGGGCAACAACCTGGGAATGGGTTCGATTTACCAACTCAAAGGAACACCAGGACTCCAAGTAGTCAACGTATCCCGCGGCTCCACCGGTCTATCAAACTCATGGTTTTACAACTGGCCAGAAAAATTGCCAGGCATCTTGGCGCATTACAAACCAGATCTAGTCGTTGTGTTCTTCGGCGCAAACGATCATCAGGATATGCGCAGTCATGGCAGCAACTTGCATTTCGGTAGCAAAGCGTGGGCAACGGCTTATTCGGGCGAAGTGAAAAAGATTGTTTCGGCGTCAACAAAGTCAGGTGCGCAAGTTGCGTGGTTCGGTATGCCGTCCATGCGCTCTATTGCATTCAGTAATTACATGAAGACGCTGAATAAGACTGTGCAGACTGTTGTTCCTGCGGCAAAGAACTCAACTTACATCCCGACGTGGGATTTTTTGTCGACTAGTCGTGGAAAGTTTTTGGAATACGGAAACGTGAATGGGTCTCGACAGCGCATTCGAGGTGAAGACGGAATTCACTTCAGTACGGTCGGTCAGCAAGTGCTCGGTACGTTTGCGACGGCAAAGATTGCTGAGATTTATCACGTCAAGCTCGTGGCGTTACACGCCAAGCGTTTAACAAAATAAATTAGTACCCGTTTGCTGTGTTATAAAAATTCTCAACTAACCCAGCGGCAAGCCATGTCATTGCCACAGATGCAATGAGTAAGACCAGCACGGACCATCCATTTCCCGCCAACTTCTTGGAATGACGAATTGGATTTTCCAGCAGATGGTAGGAAATCACAGCACACGCGAGTGCCCCAACAATTCCAAAGAGCGATAAGTGTTGAGGAAGCTCTTCGAGTGGCATCTGTAACGGCAGCTGCAACCAAATGAAATGCCATAAGTACAGCGAATAGGAAATGTTTCCTATGTAGCGCAGAGGTTGTGCCCCAATAAATTGCGCTAGATGTGAAGTGGTTCCGGTGACCAAGAGT
>CANGDT010000025.1 GCA_947452755.1 Actinomycetota bacterium | reverse complement strand
TTGACTCGGGCATTAACTTCGCCAAGGTCAAGGGAAATGTTCGACGCATTCACGCCAATTGCGCTGGCACCGCGAGTATCGGTAATTGCTTCACCAACGGCTACAAGGGCCTTACTCGGAACGACATCGGTGAGAACTGCTGAGCCGCCAATTCCGGTGGCTTCAATCAGAGTTACCTGAGCACCAAGTTGGGCACCGACAAGTGCCGCCTCGTACCCGCCTGGGCCACCGCCGATGATTACTACCTGAGTCACATACCTATTGTCTCGCATGGAATTGGTGCAGCTTCACCATGGTGCGTTAGAGAGCGTCAAGAACTTCTTGGACCATCGACAACGTGGTGGCTGGGTGCACAAAAGCAAAACGGCCAACCGTTTCGCCATCCCATGATGTTGGGGTAACAAATGCTGTTTGTGACTCAATCAATCGATTCTGCATTTCGGTGTAGTCCGCCGCAGTCCAGCCAATGCGTCGCCACACAATGACGGAAAGTGTTGGCTCAATAACGAGTTCCAGTTTGTCGCTGTTGCGAATGAGTTCGGCAACCTGGCGAGTGAGTGTTAACGAAGCCTCAACTGCATCTCGGTAAGCATCTGTTCCATTGACCACAACCGAGAACCACAGCGGCAAACCGCGGGCACGGCGGGTCAAGTGATACGCATAATCCGTCGGATTCCATTCATCACCCGTGGTGTGCAGAACATCAAGGTAGGACGCGTCTTGCGTATGAACAGCTTTGGCCAATGCAGGATTGCGATAGATAATTGCGGCCACATCAAAGGGCGCAAACCACCATTTGTGCGGATCCATCGTGATGGAATCTGCATGTTGAACACCATCGAAGATGTGCCGCACGGACGGTGCCAGCAATCCAGCACCGCCATAGGCAGCATCAACGTGGAACCACAGGTTGTATTCAGCAGCGACTTCAGCGACTCCAGCTAGGTCGTCAACAATTCCGCCATTGGTCGTTCCTGACGTTGCGACAATGCCGACAACAGGAATGTCATCAGGGCCGACTTGCGCCAATGCGCGGCGCGCATCTTCACCGGTCAGCCGATATGACGCAGTGTCAATAATCAGCGGCTCAACATCAAGAATCGACAAGGAGTTGCCAATTGATGAGTGCGCCTGCTTACTCATCGCAATGCGCACTGGCTTGCGCGACCCGGCAAAGAGTCGCTGGCGACCCATATCGCGAGCCACTGTTAACGCTGCAAGATTTGCCGCAGATCCGCCCGAAACAAATGTGCCACCCGCACCCGCAGGCATGCCAGCCGCATCAGCCATCCAACGAAGAACTTGATTTTCGGCGGCAACTGCGCCCGCGGCTTCAAGCCACGAAATTCCTTGCAGTGAAGCACACGAGACGATCATGTCAAAAAGTAGCGCTGCCTTGGTTGGCGCTGTTGGGATAAACGCTAAGAAGCGAGGACTATCACCCGAGAGCACAGAACGTGAAAGCACTTCGTCATACATGTTCAGCACATCGAGCGCAGAATTACCTTCTGCCGAAATTAATCCGTCGAGTGCACTGAGGATTTCTGTCGAGTTGCCAGGAAAATCCAGCGGGACTTCCGGCATCGATAAACGAGTGCGCATGTAATCAAAAATGAGTTCAGTTAATGCTGGGTCAAATTGATGCATACGATTTGGATCAGTTGAGCCGTGAGTCATTGCAACCACCGAGCGTGAGGCTTATGTACCGCCGACTCGAGAACAGCCAGCCGGGTATCACAACCACTGCCCATGCTATTAGCAGCCTTAGCCAATATGTAGCAGGTGCCTAAAAATCCTGGTGGGGTTCGTACGCACCCCATACTTCGCGCAATGCATCTGCAATCTCTCCGCCAGTTGCCTTCGCTTTCAACGCCTTCTTCATTGGATACAGCACATTGTCAGTGCCGCGAGCCGCGGACATCAATTCTTCAAGGGCAGCTGCAACTGCAGTATTGTCCCGTGCGGCTTTGATTGCAGCAATGCGCGCAGATTGTTCCACTTCAATCGCTGGATCTACTCGTAGAGGTTCGTAATCCTCTTCGACATCAATCTGATACTTATTAACCCCGACAATGATGCGTTCAATTTTGTCGACCTGGATTGCGTAGTCATATGCCGACTGCTCAATTTCACCCTTTTGGAAACTCTTTTCAATGGCTGCGGCAGCGCCACCGAACGCTTCAACTTTGGCCATCAATTCAAGAATTTCTTTTTCAAGATCGTCTGTCATTGATTCAACTACGTAAGAACCAGCGAACGGGTCCACGGTCTTGGTGATATCAGTTTCGTACGCAAGAACTTGTTGGGTGCGCAAGGCAAGTCGGGCAGCCTTTTCACTTGGCAACGCTAAAGCCTCATCAAATGAATTCGTATGCAATGACTGGGTACCGCCTAGTACGGCAGCAAGCCCTTGGATAGCGACGCGTACCAAGTTGGTTTCTGGTTGCTGTGCGGTGAGTTGAACCCCAGCTGTTTGAGTATGAAAGCGCAGCATCTGGCTCTTGGGGTCCTTAGCGCCAAATTCCTCTTTCATGATTCGTGCCCAAATTCGACGCGCAGCGCGGAATTTTGCAACCTCTTCGAGAAGAGTCGTCCGAGAAACAAAGAAGAATGCAAGGCGTGGAGCAAATTCATCTATGTCCATACCGGCCGAGACTGCGGCACGCACATAGTCAATTCCGTTGCTCAAGGTAAATGCAACTTCTTGCGCAGGTGTCGCCCCAGCTTCGCCCATGTGATATCCGGAAATAGAAATTGTGTTCCATTTCGGAATCTCTGCTTTGCAGTATTTAAAAATATCCGTCACAAGTCGCAACGAGTGTTGCGGTGGATAGATGTAGGTGCCGCGAGAAATATATTCCTTCAACACATCGTTCTGAATTGTGCCCGTTAACGCGTCAGCAGAAATTCCATTTTCCTCGGCAACAATTTGGTACATCAACAGCAAAGTGGACGCTGTCGAATTAATAGTCATCGATGTTGATACCTGGTCAAGTGGAATTCCATCAAAGAGGATCTTCATGTCGTCGATGGTGTCGATAGCGACTCCCACCTTGCCTACTTCGCCGTGTGCAAGAGAATGATCCGAGTCATAACCCATTTGCGTCGGTAAATCGAAGGCAACACTTAAGCCCGTAGTTCCAGCCTCAATTAAGTGGTGATAGCGACGATTTGATTCAGCTGCAGTGCCAAAGCCCGCGTACTGGCGCATGGTCCAGGGACGACCCGTGTACATGTTGGGGTAAACACCACGCGTGTAGGGAAATTTGCCCGGTTCACCAAGCGCAGTCTCCGGATCCCAACCTTGCAAATCAGATGGTCCATAGACCTGTTCGATTGGCAAGCCAGATTCAGAAATACCCATGATGTGAGGTTACTGACAATGAGCCTTGTGACATGGCACTCTGCCCATATACGGGGCTAGTCTTGGTGTTAATTCACTCTCATTTTCAAGCCTTTTGGAAGGTGTCGCATGGCCTCAGGGACCCTGTACAAAGGTCGCGAAGGTATGTGGTCGTGGGTCGCCCACCGCATAACCGGCGTTGCCGTTTTCTTCTTCTTATTCGTTCACGTGCTCGATACTGCACTTGTCCGCGTATCACCCGATGCATATGACCGGGTAATTGCGTCATACAAGACACCTCTTGTGAACTTGATGGAAGTTGGGCTCGTTGGCGCCGTGTTGTACCACGCACTCAACGGCATTCGCCTAATCCTTGTTGACTTTTGGAGCAAGGGTCCAAAGTACCAGCGTCAAATGGTGTGGGTCATTTCCGTTATTTGGCTTGTCGTAATGATTCCAGGTTTCTACTTCATGACGAAGCACACCTTTGAACAAATGTTTGGAGCATGATCATGAGTCACAACCAAACACCGTCAGCACTTCTTGCACCACGTTCAGCACGCAGCGGTCGCAGCAACTACGAGTTGTACTCATGGATGTTCATGCGCATCTCGGGCATCATCTTGGTTTTCCTTGTTCTTGGCCACCTGCTGATCATGAACATTCTTGATGGCGGCGTCCAGCGCATCAACTTCGGTTTTGTCGCCGGACGTTGGTCCAGCCCGTTCTGGCAAGTGTGGGACCTATTGCAACTATGGCTTGCCATGATTCATGGTGGAAACGGTTTGCGCACAATCATCAATGACTATGCCGAACGTGATTCAACCCGCCTCATTCTGAAATCACTGCTGTATGTCGCAGTTGTTTTCACAATCCTTCTCGGCACCCTCGTAATTTTCACTTTCGATCCAAACATCGCATAAGCGTTAGCAGGAAAAAATGCAGAACCATAAGTACGACGTCGTCATCGTTGGCGCAGGTGGCGCAGGTATGCGTGCCGCGCTCGAATCTAGCCAGCGTGCCCGCACTGCTGTATTGACCAAGCTGTACCCCACGCGTTCACACACAGGTGCTGCACAGGGTGGAATGTGCGCTGCTCTTGCAAATGTTGAAGAAGATAACTGGGAATGGCACACATTCGACACCATCAAGGGCGGCGACTACCTCGTTGATCAGGATGCTGCCGAAGTAATGTGCAAGGAAGCCATCGACGCGGTCATCGACCTTGAAAAAATGGGTCTTCCGTTCAACCGCACACCAGAGGGCAAAATCGATCAGCGCCGCTTCGGTGGTCACACACGTAACCATGGTGAAGCTGCTGTTCGACGCTCTTGCTTCGCAGCCGACCGCACAGGCCACATGATTTTGCAGACCCTGTACCAAAACTGCATCAAGAACAATGTTGAATTCTTCAACGAGTTCTATGTACTTGACCTCATGATGGCCAAGGATGCCGAAGGTAACCCGATTACATCCGGCGTTGTTGCTTACGAATTGGCCACAGGCGAACTGCACGTATTCCAAGCCAAGAGCGTTGTGCTGGCAACTGGTGGCTACGGCAAGGTCTTCAAGACCACATCAAACGCACACACTTTGACTGGCGATGGAATGGGCATTGCTTACCGCAAGGGCATTCCTTTGGAGGATATGGAGTTCTACCAGTTCCATCCAACAGGTCTTGCCGGGCTTGGCGTGCTTCTTACTGAAGGTGCCCGCGGCGAAGGTGGCATTCTGCGCAATGCATCAGGCGAACGTTTCATGGAACGGTACGCCCCGACAATCAAGGACCTAGCTCCGCGCGACATGGTTGCCCGTGCCATGGTCATGGAAGTACGTGAAGGTCGAGGTGCGGGACCGCATAAGGATTACGTCTACCTTGACCTGACTCACTTGCCAGCCGAGGCCGTGGAAACGAAACTCCCGGACATTACTGAGTTTGCTCGCACCTACCTCGGTGTGGATCCTGTAACCGAACGCGTTCCAGTTTTCCCGACTGCTCACTACGCAATGGGTGGCGTTCCAACCAACATTGAAACTGAAGTTCTTCGCAACAACACCGACAAAGTTCCAGGACTTTATGCGGCCGGTGAAGTCGCTTGCGTTTCTGTTCATGGTGCCAACCGTCTTGGTACAAACTCGCTGTTGGACATCAACGTATTCGGTCGTCGTGCTGGTATTGCCGCCGCTGAATATGCACTAGGCGCTGACTATGTAGAAGTACCCGAAAATCCAACCGAGACGGTCGAAACTTTGCTGAACACTATGTTGAATGGTGATGGCACTGAGCGTGTTGCACCGATTCGCAAGGCCATGCAGGAAACCATGGACATGAACGCCCAGGTTTACCGCAATGACGAAACCTTGACCCAGGCACTCAACGATGTTCGTGAACTCAAGAAGCGTTACGCCAATGTCAGCATCCAAGACAAGGGCAAGCGCTACAACACGGATCTCCTCGAAGCTATCGAACTTGGCTTCTTGCTTGATCTCGCTGAAGTTTCAGTAGTTGGCGCACTTGCTCGCAAAGAATCACGTGGTGCGCATGCTCGCGAAGATTACAAAACTCGCGACGATGTGAACTTCATGAAGCACACAATGGCCTACAAGGACGATGAAGTTGGCGTGCGTTTGGATTACAAGCCTGTTGTCCAAACTCGCTACGAACCGATGGAGCGCAAGTACTAATGACTGACGTAATGAATACTCCAAGCGACGCAATGCCTGAGCCATTTGATGCGTCTATCGTTGCAGTGGCTGACCACACTGAAGCGGCCCCTGTTCCATTCAATGTGACCGTTCGCGTTCGACGCTTTGATCCTGATGTCGATAAAGAGCCTTTCTGGCAGGACTTCACAGTTGAGGCGTACTCCACTGACCGCGTTCTCGATGCGCTTCACAAAATCAAGTGGGACCAAGATGGCACATTGGCATTCCGTCGTTCATGCGCACACGGGGTTTGTGGATCGGATGCCATGCGCATTAATGGTCGCAACCGTTTAGCGTGCAAGACGCTCATGAAGGATCTTGACATTAAGGCTCCTATCACCGTTGAAGCTATCAAGGGACTTCCTCTGGAGAAGGACTTGATTGTTGACATGGAGCCGTTTTTCACGGCTTACCGCGAAGTGATGCCATTCATGGTTGCCGGTGGTCATGAACCATCACGCGAACGTTTGCAGTCGCAAGAGGATCGCGCACGATTCGATGATTCAACGAAGTGCATTCTCTGCGCTGCGTGCACAACGAGCTGCCCAGTGTTCTGGACGGATGGTCAATACTTTGGTCCAGCAGCAATCGTGGGGGCTCATCGATTCATCTTTGACAGCCGCGATGATGCCAGCACTCAGCGTCTGGAGATCTTAAACTCTAAGGAAGGCGTATGGCGTTGCCGCACGACCTTCAACTGCACCGAAGCGTGCCCACGTGGGATTCAGATCACCCAGGCCATCGCCGAAGTGAAGCAGGCACTCATTCGAGGACGAATTTAAGTAGACATAAAGAAATCCCCCGGTGGCACATCGCTACCGGGGGATTTCTTTTTTGAAGGCTTACCCGAGCGATTCGCCTGCGGCTTCTTGCTGGGCAGCGTGGTGTGCTGCACCGGAACGTAGTGGTACTTCACGAAGGAAGAGGGCCAGTACGAAACCAATGAATACCACTGGTGCTGCTGCGAGGAACACAACATGGAACGCCTGCACAAACGAGTGATACACACTGGCTTGTAGATCAGGTGAGAACTCCTTGATAACCGACGAGTTGTTCTTCAGTTGCGCAAACTTCTCAGGAGTAGCTCCTGCCATAGCTGCCGGGTTTGTTGCTGCCAAACTTTGGACATTTTCAGCAAGGTAGTGCGACAGACGGTTGGAGTACACCGAACCGAACAGCGCAACACCGATAGTTCCACCGATTGAGCGGAAGAATGTATTTGCACTTGTTGCCACACCCATGTCCTTGAAGTCCACTGAGTTCTGCAGTGCAATAACAATTGTTTGCATTGACAGACCAAGACCCATACCTACCATCAATTCGAAAATCGATAGCTTCCAATACGGTGTCGTCTCGTTGATGGTGCTCAACAACAGAACACCAACGGACATTAGTGCCAGGCCGAGGATTGGGTAACGCTTGTAATGGCCATGCTTGCTGATTAGCTTTCCGCTGATGATCGAAGTCGAAACAATTCCGATCATGAACGGGATGAGCTTGAGTCCAGCAATGGTGGCGGTATCGCCGCGAACTAGCTGGAAGTACAACGGCAACATAATGATTGCGCCGAACATGCCAGCACCAATGATGAATGCCATGGCACTTGTCAGTGAGAATGTGTGATTCTTGAACAGGTTCAACGGCAAAATAGGCTCAGCCGCACGACTTTCCTGGAACAGGAACAACAGCGTGAAAATCAGCGCAGCAGCGGCAGTTGCCAAGGTGTGTGAATCAGCCCAACCATCTTGCGGACCGTAAACAGAAACACACATCAAAAGCGATACAACGCCAATGACCATCAGGAATGCACCTAAGTAGTCAATCTTGTGTTGGCGCACAACCTTTGGAATATGAAGTGATGCTGAGGTAATAACAAGGGCTGCGATACCGAATGGCAAGTTGATGTAGAAAATCCAACGCCATCCTGCAACACCGAAAATTTCAGCACGGTCAGAGAAGAATCCACCGAGCAACGGTCCAGCAACAGCCGAAAGACCCCAGACTGCACCAAAGTAACCCTGGTAACGTCCACGTTCGCGTGGTGACACGATGTCACCGATGATGACGAAGGTCAGTGCCATCAGACCACCAGCACCAAGTCCCTGGATTGCACGGAAAGCAATCAGCTGGGTCATATTTTGTGATGCACCTGCAAGGAACGAACCAAGCAAGAATGTGACAATTGCAAACTGGAATACAGGACGGCGGCCATAAAGGTCGGAAATCTTTCCGTACAACGGCGTCGAGGCCGTCGATGTCAGCAAGTAAGCGGTGACGACCCACGTGTAATGGCTGAGACCATCAAAATCTTCAACAATTTTCTTCAGAGCCGTCGAGACAATTGTCTGATCGAGGGCCGCCAACAACATACCGACCATCAGGCCGGAAAGTACGACCATGATTTCTTTATGAGTCAATTGTGCGGATGGCTTGATTTCTGGGCTGCTTTCAGCGCTCATGTGGTGCTCGTTTCGCGAAGTAATAACTGATGTGTAACTCATTCATGCTATCGGTGGACACGCGCAGTCAATGCTTTCGAGTACGTGGCTATTGGTAAATATTGCCCAAATTGTTTGATTTTCAACTAACTGACTAGTTTGTTCACTCTCAGCGTTACCGCTCTGGGCCTTAAAGCAAAACTGTTCGTAGCTCAGGCACCGAAGACACGATGCCAAAGGCACCTGCGGCAGACAATTCATCGTGATCGCCGTATCCATAAAGCACACCGATTGCAGGCAGACCATGTTCCTTTGCGCCATGTATGTCGTGCTCACGGTCGCCAATCATCACAATCGGCGTGCCATCGCACATCTTCAGCTCACTGAGAGCATGGGCTATGACGAGTGCTTTTGTGCCACGCTCAGCACCTGACTCATCTGAGCCTGCAATCACGTCGAAGTGATGATCCAAATTGAAGTGCTGCAAAATATTTAATGCCGAGTAATCAACCTTTGACGTCGCAACGGCAAGCCGCTTGCCTGCGGTGTTCAGTTCAGTAAGAAGTTCCGGGATGCCTTCATAAACCTTGTTTTCATATTGACCTGTTGAGTTGTAGTACTCGCGGTAATACACGACCGCTTGTGCGATGTCATCAGCATCGGTCACACCGGCGTAATCAGTAAATGATGTCCACAGCGGTGGGCCAAGGTATTTGCGCAGTTCAGCATCGGATTCAGGGCGAGGTAATCCCATTTTGTCCAGTGCATACAGAACTCCATTGCCAACACCTTCGCCGGAATCAGTAAGTGTTCCGTCAAGGTCAAAAAGTACAACGTCCCAACTCATTAGGACACAAAACCAATCTTGGAATACACATCAGCGACAGTTTTAGCGGCAATTTCGCGAGCCCGAGTAGCACCATCGTGCATCAATGATTCAAGTTCTGCTTTATCGCCTAATAATTCATTCACTCGACCTTGATACGGCTCAATGAATTCAAGTACTGCGGCAGCAGTTTCCTTTTTCAGATCGCCATACATGCGACCTTCAAATGACGTGACCAAATCGTTGATCGGGATACCCGAGTATGCAGAAAGTATCGTGAGCAAATTTGATACACCAGCTTTGTTAGCCGGGTCGAATCGAATTTCAGTATCAGAATCAGTCACTGCAGACTTAATTTTCTTTTCAGTAGTCTTCAATGGGTCCAGCAAGTTAATGCAACCGCTCGGCGACGACTTACTCATCTTGGCGGAAGGATCCTGGAGGTCCTGGATTTTGGCCGTCGCTTTCACAATGAAAGGCTCTGGAACAACAAAAGTATTTCCGAATCGACCATTGAATCGGATTGCTAAGTCTCGGGTTAACTCCAGATGCTGACGTTGGTCCTCGCCCACTGGGACTGCGTTGGCTTGATACAACAAAATATCGGCAGCCTGCAAAATTGGGTACGTCAACAAACCAACACTTGCTGAGGATGCGCCACCTTTGGCAGCTTTGTCCTTGAACTGCGTCATGCGATTTGCTTCACCAATGCCAGTAATGCTGGACATAATCCACATCAATTGCGCATGTTCGGGAACTTGGCTCTGCACAATCAAAATCGATTTCTTAGGATCAATGCCAAGAGCCAAAAGTTGAGCGTATGAAGAAAGTGTTCGTTCACGAAGTTGCGCAGGATCTTGTTCAACGGTGATTGCATGCATATCCGCAATGAAGTACACACACTCGTGGGTGTTCTGCATTTCAACCCAGTTCTTGAGCGCACCCAAGTGGTTGCCGACGTGGAAGCTATCGGATGTGGGCTGGATGCCGGACAGGACGCGTGGAAGACTCACTCGGATATTGTCTCAGACCGCAGCACCCGAATGCGTGACACCCTACGACCATCCATTTCCAAGACAGTCAAGAGCGCTTCAGGGATTGTCACTTCGTCGCCAACCATGGGAATTCGACCAAGTTCAGCAGCCACGAACCCGGCGGCAGTCTCGTATGGGCCTTCAGGTAACGAGATGCCAGTTTCCTCTTCAAAGTCTTCAATGTTGAGCAAACCGTCAATGACCACATCGTGCCCAACGGGGATAACACCTTCGGAAGCGTCAGTGTCATATTCATCGCGGATATCACCAATCAGCTCTTCCATGAGGTCTTCCATAGTGATGATGCCGGCTGTGCCACCGTATTCATCCACCACGATTGCCATGTGACTGTTTGTCGAGCGCATATCCGACAGCGATGGGATGACGTGCTTAGAGCCAGGCAACCGCACTACGTCGCGAACCAGTTCACTGACCCGAATTGAACGTTCGCGCAATTCCGGGTTGAGCAAGTCGCGCACATGTACGAAACCAATGACATCGTCCTGCGATCCATCGGCAACCGGGTACCGCGAGTGCGGCTTATCCACGACAATTTTGGCGGCCTTAAACACTGGCATGTCTGCATCAAGGAAAGCGACTTCTGTACGGGGAATCATAATTTCGCGAATCTCACGTTCGCCGGCTTCAAATACATCGTCAATGAGTTCGCGCTCTTGAGAGGTGAGATCCTCATGGGCGGCCACCATGCCACGAAGTTCTTCACCAGAGATTTGTTCCTTGCCCGCATGTGGATCTCCACCAAGCACGCGCACTACAAAATCCGTGGAGAGAGACAGCAACTTGATGAAAGGTGAAAATATTTTAGCCATGACATCGATTGGTCCTGCAAGGAAAAGTGCATACCGTTCCGCGTGCTGAAGTGCCATGCGCTTTGGTGTGAGTTCAGCAAACACTAAAGCCAAATATGAAACCAAGATTGTTGAGCCAATAAATGAAACCGTCTCAGCAGTGCCTTGGCTTAAGCCCCATGTCTCTAACGTGGGTGTGACAAGCGGTGCGATTTTCTTTTCACCATATGCAGCTGAAATGAACCCAGCAAGGGTTACGCCTACCTGGCCAGCTGCCAGAAATCGGTTGGGCTTCTTGACAAGCATTTCGAGTCGTCGCCCGCGCCGACCTTTAGTTTCTGCAAGGCGCTTTATCTGACTATCGCGAAGGGTGATGAGTGCTGTTTCAGCCGCAACGAAAAAGGCACCAACAACCATGAACAGGAATACGGTGCCGAGAATCGGCAGGAACTTAATCACACTTTGAGTTTACAGATTAAAGTGAGCAACAACGGGCGCATGATCGCTCCAACGCTCGGCATAGCTGGGTGCCCGGTGAACCTGGACATCCTTGCAGAAGGCCGCCAGTGCGCTTGAGGCCACGTGGTAGTCAATGCGCCAACCAGCGTCGTTGTCGAATGCCTGCCCGCGCCAAGACCACCAGGTGTACGGTCCTTCAACTTCACCAGCAACGCGTCGACCTAAATCGACAACGCCTACTTTGTTGAACCAATTTTCAAAATAGGCACGTTCTTCAGGCAAAAATCCTGCCCGAGTCATATTGCCTTTCCAGTTTTTGATATCCAGTTCCCGGTGACCAACGTTCATGTCACCACTGACCAACCAGAGTTCGCCAGCCTTCTCTATTGCTTTGAACTTTTTTGTCATCGCATCTAGAAAGCGATATTTCTCTTGTTGAACTGGCTTTTCGACATCACCAGAGTGCACATAAACAGAGGCAACTGTGACTGGACCTTTTTTGGTTTGAATGTCTGCTTGTACCCAGCGGCCAGTGTCAGCAAATTCTTTAGGTCCAACACCAGTCTTCACATTCGAGAGTTCACGCGTGCTCAGAATTGCGACACCGGCGTGACCAAGGCGGGCGCTCGAGTCGTGCGCGACATGTAAATGGTCCAGTCCAGCATTTTTCATCACTTCGTGGAGTTGTTCAGTGGTGGCGCGAACTTCCTGAAGGCAAACCACATCAGCAGTGCCGCTTTCAAGCTGTGCCTTTATCCATTCAAACCCGCCACGTTTTTCAGCAGCACGAACTCCATTTGCGTTCGCAGTAATGACACCAAGCATGACTTAGGCAGACATCGCCTTCTGGAGATTCTCGTTGATTGCAGCGAGGAACTCTTCAGTCGTCAAGAACGGCTGATCACGTGAAATCAACAATGCAAGATCCTTCGTCATTTTTCCACTTTCAACGGTTTCAACGCAGACGCGTTCGAGCGTTTCAGCGAATGCCGTTACCTCTGGGGTGTTGTCCAACTTGCCACGATGTGCCAGACCTTGTGTCCACGCAAAGATTGAAGCAATTGGGTTCGTTGAGGTTGGCTTGCCTTGCTGGTGCTGACGATAGTGACGTGTCACTGTGCCGTGAGCAGCTTCCGCTTCAACCGTGCGACCATCTGGGGACATCAAAACGCTTGTCATCAAACCCAGTGAGCCGAATCCTTGGGCAACAGTGTCGGACTGAACGTCACCGTCGTAGTTCTTGCAGGCCCAGACGTATCCGCCTTCCCACTTCATGGCCGAAGCGACCATGTCGTCGATTAGGCGGTGCTCGTATGTGATGCCGGCAGCCTCAAATTGGTCCTTGAATTCTGCATCGAAGACTTCCTGGAAGATGTCTTTGAATTGGCCGTCGTAGGCTTTCAAAATTGTGTTCTTTGTTGATAGGTACACCGGGTAGTTGCGCAGTAATCCGTAACTCATCGACGCGCGTGCAAACTCACGAATCGACTCATCAAGGTTGTACATTGCCATGGCAACACCAGAACTAGGGAAATCGAATACGTTCAATTCGATTGGTTCACTGCCGTCTTCAGGTTGGAACTTCAAAGTTAACGATCCCTTGCCAGGAATCTTGACATCAGTTGCCTTGTACTGATCGCCGAATGCGTGACGGCCAACGATGATTGGCTTCGTCCAGCCTGGCACCAGGCGCGGAATGTTACTGATGATAATCGGTTCACGGAAAATAACGCCACCAAGAATGTTGCGGATTGTGCCATTCGGCGATTTCCACATTTTCTTCAGACCGAATTCTTCTACGCGCGCTTCGTCGGGGGTAATAGTTGCGCACTTAACGCCAACACCATGCTTCTTGATGGCATTAGCTGCATCAATCGTGACCTGGTCGTCGGTGGCGTCGCGGTGCTCAATGCCCAAGTCGTAGTACTCGAGGTCGACATCGAGATACGGCAGGATCAACTGCTCTTTGATGAATGACCAAATGATGCGGGTCATTTCATCGCCGTCTAGTTCAACAACTGTGCCTTGTACTTTGATCTTGGACATTGCAGTCACCTATCTTTAGAGGTCTTTGACGTCGGCTTGCTTTTCGCGAACAGCTTCAGCTGCTGCTTTAAGTTCAGTGATTTCTGATTCGGTGAGGTCGCCTTCAACTACGCTGCGAACGCCTTCTTTTCCAATAACGGCTTCAACACCAAGGTAAACACCTTCGATGCCGTACTCGCCATCAACCCATGCGCACACTGGCATAACTTCGCCTGAATCTTCAATAACTGCCTTTGCCATGCGAGCCGCCGCTGCCGATGGTGCGTAGTAGGCAGAACCAGTTTTGAGAAGTGCAACAACTTCAGCGCCACCATTACGTGTGCGAACTACGAGCTCTTCAATCTTTTCTGCAGAAAGTAGATCTGCAAGTGGCTTGCCATCAACTGTGCAGCGTGATGGAACGGGCACCATGGTGTCACCATGCGAACCGAGGGTCAGAGTATTCACTGACTTCACTGGAACATTGAGCTCTTCTGCAACGAAATTTGTGAAGCGTGCAGTATCGAGCATGCCTGCTTGACCTAGAACACGATTCTTAGGAAAGCCCGAGGCAAGTTGAGTAAGGGCAGTCATTTCATCCAGTGGATTCGACACCACAATGATGACTGCGTTTGGTGCATGCTTAGCAATGTTCTCTGCAACACCACGAACAATTTTCGCGTTGGTTTCAATGAGATCCATGCGGCTCATGCCGGGCTTGCGTGGCAAACCAGCTGTGATGACAACAACATCAGAGCCAGCAATGGCTTCGTAACCTTGACCATCGACCGTGGTGGTCTGACCAACAATCTTGGTTTCGAAACCTTCAACGGCCCGGGACTGGTTCATATCAAGAGCCAAACCCTCAGGCTTGCCCTCCAAAATGTCTGTCAAGACAACCGTGTCAACGATGTCGTATTCGGCGATGCGCTGAGCGGTTGTCGATCCGTAAAAACCTGCTCCAACAACGGTTACTTTGCCAGCCATAATTTCTTAGCCCCTCAAGAAAAGTCACTCAAGGCCACATTTGGGCACTTGGTATCAAGATGGTTTAAGCCTACCGCCGCGGTGCGTGGCGAAATTTCTGGAGTCGGTCAGAAGTAGTGAGAAACGCGTCTCATATCTGATGCTGAAGCGCTGTGGTCACTACCTGTGGTCGCTACCTGTGGTCGCTAGCCGGCGACTCAATGCGTGAAACTGTTTAGCTGTGCGGTCCCGGCACGATGACGGCAAGAATCAGCAACGTCACGCCCAGCGTTGTCAGCACTACAAGGTCTACCCGGCGCCGGCGCACTTTCAGTAAACCAGCCTGAGTGTCTGACAATGCAAAGCGAAGACCCAGAGCAACCAGAACGCACAGTGCAAATCCGATAGCGCCGGCACGGAAATCGACCCACACGGTCAGAGCGAGACTTCCCACAATCGCGACGTACACCGTCACAATTGGCCATTGGGTTCGAATGAAGGTCCTCATGATTTTTCTATTGTGTCACTTTGCGTGCGTTGCGCTGTGGCGTGAAACTTGCCAAAATCACGGCACCTGCAGTGATGCCAACTCCGAGTAACAGTTCGGTCGTGACATGCGAACCAGATGTGGGAAATACGATGTCCAGAATGACCGCGCCTGTGAGCTGTCCAACGACCGCAGTTAACGCAAAAATGAGCACACCAAGCAGACGTACGAGAACCGCGGCGGCGGCAATGTAGACGACACCAATCGTTCCACCAGTCCACAAGATGGGGTGCTCAAACGGTGACGGTGGCGCAGGAATCATTTTGTGTGTTGCCACAACATCCAGGATCATGACCACAATCAACGTGCTCGTCCCGACTAAGAAATTGAGCAACGTTGAGGCCAGAGGCTGTTGCGTCGACTTCGCTACACGGCCATTCACCGCATACTGCGCAGCCGTTAGCGACCCGCTACCAAACGCATACATGATTGCAGGCAATGAAAAAGTTCCTGTGTGGTCGCGACCAAGAACAGAAACGATCACACCAACAATTGCCAAAGCAGCCGAGAATACGCGCCAAGCATTTACTGCTCGCGGTCCAGCTGGCCCCAATCCAAATTTGTCGACAAATAGCGAGGACACTGTTTGGCCCGCAACAATCGCAATTGTAAAAATCGCGACACCAATGATGGGCACGATAAACCCTTGACCAATGACATAAAAAGCGCCAGAGATTCCGCCGATGCATTGCCACCATTTCAACTCGCCACTGCGAACGAGTTCAGGAATTGATTGAAATGCCGTGCGGAACTTTGGCACACTCAGCACAATCAACGTCACCACGACAAGGCCCGAACCAAATGACACTAGTGCTGCGGTAATTGCACTGCCGACAAAGTGCCCTAGTGCGCCATTGACGCGCGACTGTGTTGCATTGAAAGTTGCCATGACGAAGCCAATTACCAGATGGATTGGCTTCACATGATGCTTAGTGGAAGAAATGACGCGTTCCTGTGAGGTACATAGTGACACCAGCAGCCTGTGCTGCAGCGATTACTTCTTCATCGCGAACAGAACCGCCAGGCTGAACAACAGCCTTAATTCCCGCCTCTATAAGTACCTGCAGCCCATCAGCAAATGGGAAGAAAGCATCAGAGGCAACAACACTTCCCTGCGCGCGATCCTCGCCAGCGCGAGAAACTGCAAGTCGCGCTGAATCGACGCGATTCACTTGGCCCATACCAATACCAACTGCAGCCAAATTCTTTGCAAGCAAAATTCCATTCGACTTCACACAGCGACTGGCATGCCAGGCAAATACCAGATCAGCGAATGTTGCAGCATCTGCTGGCAGGCCGCTCACCAGAGTCCACGTTTCAGGATTGTCACCATCGGCTTGAAATTGGTCTGGGGTTTGGAGCAACAGTCCGCCTGAGATTGGCCGCATCTCTGGGCGACCGATTGCTGGCGGGGCTGCAGCGACTAGTAATCGCAAACTTGGTTTTGTGGTCAAAATTTCTAAAGCATCCGCATCAAAACCCGGAGCAACAATCACTTCGGTAAAGACTTCCGAAACCGCTTGTGCCATCGCCTTATTGACTGGACGATTCGTTGCAATCACGCCGCCAAAGGCACTGACTGGATCCGTGGCATGAGCATGGCTGTACGCCTGATCAATGCTCTCGCCGACAGCAACACCACACGGATTAGCGTGCTTGATGATCGCTACTGCAGGTTCGCTGTGATCGTATGCGGCACGTCGAGCAGCATCGGCATCAACGTAATTGTTGTAGGACATCTCTTTGCCATGAAGTTGCTCAGCATGTGCGAGCCCGGGCACCCCACCTTCGGTGATGTAGAGAGCAGCTTGTTGGTGCGGGTTCTCGCCATAACGCAAGGTTTCGGCACGCTCCCATACTCCGCCCAACCACGCTGGGAAGACTTGTGCATCGTGGTCAGAATCTGCATCAGGAAGAGCAACTGTGCCTAGCCACGAAGCAACGGCCACATCGTATTGAGCAACATGGCGGAATGCTTGAGTTGCTAAGCCAACACGTTCGGTATGGGTAAATCCTTGCTCCGAAACAGCGCGCAATACGTCCGAGTACTTTTCAGGATTAACAACAATGGCAACGTTTGCATGATTCTTTGCACTCGCGCGCACCATGGCAGGCCCGCCAATATCAATTTGTTCAATACATTCTTCGATTGATGCCCCGGATGCAACTGTCTGCAGAAATGGGTAAAGATTGACGACCACTAACTGGAAAGGCTCAATTTCTAGGCGCTCAAGTTGCTCACGATGATCATCACTACGCAGGTCTGCGAGTAGCCCGGCATGAATTCCCGGATGAAGGGTTTTCACTCGGCCATCGAGACACTCTTCAAATCCAGTGACGTCCTTCACTTCAGTCACCGCAATACCAAGCGAAGCTATGCGTGCAGCCGTGCTTCCCGTCGACACGATGGAGACACCCGCGGCGTCTAAGCCACGTGCGAGTTCTTCCAAACCTGTTTTGTCATACACGCTAATAAGTGCGCGCTTGATTGGCACAGTCGTCATAAGGTCACCACTTTTCCATCGTCATAGCGAACTTTGCCTGCAACCACATCTCGAACAACATCGACAATCATGCTGCGCTCCGCAGTCTTAATTCTTTCGTGCAAAGAATTTTCATCGTCACCGGGCACGACGGAAATCACGGATTGCGAAATGACCGGGCCAGTGTCAACACCAGCATCCACGAAATGAACCGATGCACCGGTTACCTTAACGCCTGCGGCAAGTGCATCACGAACAGCGTGAGCGCCAGGAAAAAGCGGAAGTAGTGCTGGGTGCGTATTGATAATGCGTCCTTCAAAAGCCTCGAGCACCTGGGCACCGATGACCCGCATGAAGCCAGCCGAAATAACCAAGTCAGGGTCAAGGGCGTCCAACGTTGCACGCATTTGTGAATCCCACACATTTCGGTCGGTAGTCATAGGTACAACATGAACCGAGATACCCGCAGCCTGCGCAATATCCATAGCGGGCACGGGAGCGTCAACTACGAGTGCGACTACGTCAGCACCAAGCGAGTCCTGGGCTTGAACGAGTGCGTTAAATAACGAGCCTGTTCCCGAGGCGAGCACTACTAGGCGTTGTCGGGTCACAGGCTCAAGTCTATTTTCACTTCAGACTTATGCCACCAGCGCGTCATCTTCTTTGTGGCGACCCGAAGCAATGTACAAAATGACCAAAATAAAGCGCGGTACAAACATCATGCCCACAGCACCAATGCCACATAACTTAACGGCCGCCTGGGCAGTCTCCAGCGGATCAGGTCCTACAAATTTCAAAAGATTGACACCCAGCGAACCACTGGACATTGCAGCGCCTAAGAAAACCATCGCTCCAAGGACGCTCAACGAGACAACCAAAATGACGAGGTCCTGAATACGAACCAACCCAAGGAATGGGCGAAGGATGCCCGTTCCTTGCGCTTGCCAATGTCCCCGAGGAAGCAGGAGAAACAGAACGGCTCCCACTGCAATCGGGATGGCCAAAAAGAACATGGGGTGCAGAGGTACGGCCGTCGGAACAATGCTCAGTAACGGAAAAGCTGGGAGAGCCCCTGATGTTGCTGACGTCAACGACACAACAGCGCCGCCGCCTAGATGAATGCCTGGTCCGAGAATATATGAAGTGCTCCACATCGCTGCGGTCGGTAAATATCCAATTGAAAGCAACCACAGAAATATTCCATCAGTCCCACTCGGTGCCATGAGATGTTGCACAGAGGTCATCTCAGGCCAATGCAAAATCAGAGACAACACCACGAGCAATGCGCCGACCACATACAACATGAATGCCATGCGTACCGCAGGCCTAAAACTTTTCCCAACGTAATCAGGCAGCTGATCAAGAACTACGTCAGCACTCGGTGCATAACGTATGACCACACCACACGTGACTACAACAGCTAATACAAGTGTGTGTACAAATGCGCCAACGACGTGAACACCGAGACCATCCGACGAGGCGGCAAGTCCGACAAGGGTTGCCACACTTGCGTAGGCCAGACTCGTTGCGGCGGCAACAAACCAAAAATCTCGCGGCACTTCAGGCACTGCGCTTTTCATCGCCCAGTGTGTTGACTTCCACAGAAACACAACTGGGATAGCCATGAATCCCCACGGCAACAAACCCAGTGTGACATCGCCAATTGTGACTGGCACAAGTTGCGATGCCAGCCATGCGATGCCAGCGGATTGTGCAACTTGGAAAGTCGATTCATTGCCGTGCGCAGCGAAAAGCCAGATCACCATTAGCAACACAAAAGATAAAACAATCCCAAGTGCAATCGCGCCAAATGCCGCCATCAACCCAGCAATGGGCACAGGATGATTCCTGATGTGCTCTTCCGGCACAGGGCGACGCCATTGGCGTGCGGGCTTATCCGACAGACGCGGATGGGAAGTTTCTGACACGCGTTAAATCGTGTCAGCAGTTCGCCATATTCCCGTGAACCGACACGTTTTAGGCGACAACGCTCGGTTTTAGGCGAGCAACGTCAGTCAATTACTGGGCTGCCAGCACTTCACGAACAAGGCGGGCAGCTTCGCTCGGAGTCTTACCAACACGAACACCAACAGCCTCGAGTGCATCCTTCTTGGCTGCGGCTGTGCCACTTGAACCCGAGACAATTGCTCCGGCGTGACCCATCGTTTTGCCTTCAGGGGCTGTAAAGCCGGCGACGTAACCGATTACTGGCTTTGTCACGTTGTCTTTGATGAACGCGGCAGCACGCTCTTCAGCATCGCCACCAATTTCACCAATCATCACAATGACGTCAGTGTCAGGATCGTCCTGGAATGCCTTCAGGCAATCAATGTGCGTTGTTCCAATGATTGGATCGCCACCAATTCCAACTGATGTCGAGAAGCCAAGGTCGCGAAGTTCGAACATCATTTGGTAAGTCAACGTTCCTGACTTGGATACCAAACCCACGCGACCCTTCTGGGTGATGTCCCCTGGAATGATGCCGGCATTTGAAAGTCCCGGGCTAATGAGGCCTGGGCAGTTCGGTCCGATGATGCGGGTAGTTCCTGCATTCTGGGCGTACTCAAAGAACCACGCTGTGTCATGAACAGGTACGCCTTCAGTGATTACTACGCACAGTGGAATGCCTGCATTGACAGCTTCGACTACTGCGCCTTTGGTGAACTTAGGTGGAACGAACACGACGGAAACATTCGCGCCTGTGGCTGCCATTGCTTCGCCAACCGAGTTGAATACTGGAATGCCGTCAACTTCTTGACCGCCTTTACCTGGTGTTACACCTGCGACAACGTGTGATCCGCTAGCAATCATTCGTCGAGTGTGCTTTGTACCTTCGGAACCTGTCATTCCTTGTACAAGAATCTTGCTGTCTGCGTTTAAGAAAATTGCCATGATGTGTCCTACTTACCTGCCGCTAGTTGGGCGACGCGGCGTGCAGCGTCATCCATGGTTTCAACGCGTTCGATCAATGCGATACCGGATTCGTCAAGAATTCGACGACCTTCGGCAGCATTATTGCCATCAATTCGGCACACGATTGGTTTCGTCACTGGTTCGCCACGTTCAGCAAGCATCGCAACTGCCTGCACGATTCCGTTAGCAACTGCGTCACAGGCTGTGATGCCACCGAAGACGTTGACGAACACAGCTTTAACTTCTGGGTCGCCCAGGACAATGTCCAAACCATTAGCCATCACTTGAGCGCTTGCGCCACCACCAATGTCCAAGAAGTTTGCTGGCTTCACGCCACCAAATTCTTCACCGGCGTAAGCAACAACATCAAGTGTGGACATCACAAGTCCAGCGCCGTTACCGATAATGCCAACTTCGCCTTGGAGTTTGACGTAGTTCAAATCAAATTCTTTGGCACGCAATTCAATGGGGTCTGTCTCTGAGTTATCAACCATGTCGTCGTAGGACGAAATGCGATAGGCAGCATTGTCATCGAGCGATACTTTGCCATCTAGGGCAAGGACGCGGTCATCTGGTGTTTTTGCAAGTGGATTCACTTCAACCAATGTTGCATCTTCTTTGACGAGAACTTGCCACAGGCTCTGCAGAATCGAAATGACCTGATCGCGTACCTCTGCAGGGAATTTTGCAGCGTCAACTATCTCGGCAGCCTTTTCAGGCGTGCAACCCTCAATAGCATCAACACTGATTTTGGCCAGTGCCTCAGGCTTGGTGACTGCAACTTCTTCAATCTCCATGCCACCTTCGACGCTTGCCATTGCCAAGAAGGAACGGTTTGTGCGATCAAGCAAAAATGACACGTAGTATTCGTCGGCAATGTCAGCCGCTTCGGTCACGAGGACCTTGCGCACAGTGTGACCTTTGATGTCTAGACCCAAAATGTCATTGGCGCGATCGCGAGCTTCTTGCGGTGTCGTCGCTAGTTTGACACCTCCAGCTTTGCCTCGGCCACCTGTTTTGACCTGTGCCTTAACTACAACAGTGTTGCCGATTGATTCGGCAGCTGCGATTGCATCATCAGCGTTGGTAACTACATGTCCTGGAACGACGGGCACACCATGGCGCGCGAAGAGTTCCTTTGCTTGGTATTCGTAAAGATCCACGAAAGCGATTCACTTTCTTATCACTGTGCGACCCCATACAAGCGAGCGCACATCACGTTGTATTGATAAGACTACTGAGGGCTTGCGAAGGGTGGTTGGGATGCCCCGAATCTGGAGCGAGAGATAGCGCACATTGTGCGCCCGTAAGTCCAGAGCACATTGTGCGCTAGCGGGGTGCTGAGGTTTTGACGTTTGTGCGAACCCATTCGACTACGTCACTGATGGGTGTTCCTGACGTGAAGATTTGTGCGGCACCGGCTGCTTTGAGTTCAGCTATGTCGTCTTTGGGAATCACGCCTCCGCCGAAGACCACGATGTTGCTGTCGCGTTCTTTGAGCAGGTTTATGACGGCTGGAAAGGTGGTGAGGTGTGCCCCTGAAAGTACTGACAGGCCGATTGCGTCCGCGTTGTCATTTATTGCGGTCTCCACGATCTGTTCGGCACTTTGATGTAGCCCGGTGTAGATAACGTCTATGCCGCCGTCTCGTAATGCTCGCGCGATGACTTTCGCGCCACGATCGTGACCATCTAGGCCAGGTTTGGCGATTACTACTCGGATTGGACTCACCCCTCTTGTTTACAGGGTTTCGTTGGGGTTCACCTCACTGTGTCCCAATTAGTGGACCTACGTGAGTCATCTCACAGCACTCCGATATGGCAAATATCCCCTAGTTCTAGGGAACATATTCGCCTCCCCTATCCCCAGATTTGCAAGTTATGTCACGCCACCCACAATTACCCCATTTTCATTTCCAATATGACTGGTTCTGGGGTAAAAAAGACTTAGTAAATAAGCAGTTTTTCTGCTTTTGGTTTTCCTAGAAGGTGCGGATTCGTGGGCTCACAGCAGGCAGGTCGTCATCGCGCTGCCAAGCATGCCGCCCCAAAAAAGAAGCGCCAAGTCTCCAAGAAATCAACTGTCGCGTTCAGCATCGCTGGTCTTGCTGGCGTTTCCGCCACTTCAGGTAGCACTATCGCATTTGGTTCTGGAACTGCTGCCCAAACTTTGGCCGAAGGCCCAACCACGAAGTCGATCCCAGTCACCAAGACTGTTGTGTTGAAGCGATCGACTTCACGCGCGAAGGCCGCAAGCCGAAGCGACAACCGCATCACGCTTGCTGATGCCTCAGAACTCCAAGCTGCAGGCGATGCCACAACAGGCCGCAGCGCTTCAACCACTTCGGTGTCTAACAGTGAACGCCAAGCACTCTTGGCTGTTTCTGATTCTTCACTTCAACTGAATTACCTGGTTGGCAAGGCTCAGGCCCAGGCTGAAAGCCAAGCGCTTCAGATTGCGAACGCCGAGCGCGCTCGTAAGGCCGCCGCGATTGCTGCTGATGTTGCAGCCCGCGATAAGGCGCGAGCTGCACTGCTAGCTCACACAAGTGTTGGTGACTTCTCTGATCAACCATCAAGTACAGCCACCTTGAACAACGATCTGGTTTCGCAAATTGGCAAAATCGTGGCCCCAATCGGCGGTAGCTACAAGCTGTCCGCTCGCTTTGGTCAGCGTGGCTGGATGTGGTCATCCGGGTGGCACACAGGTTTGGATTTCGACGTCCACAGTGGAACTGATGTTCGGGCAGCTGCCGGCGGTGTCATCATTGCTGCTGGTTGGGATGGCCGCTACGGTAACCGCATTGAGATTGACCACGGAAACGGAATCATCACGACTTACAACCACCTATCAAAGGTTGTAAAGACCAGCGGTTGGGTTGACGCTGGTGAATTCATTGGCAAGTCCGGATCAACAGGAAATGTCACCGGACCGCATCTTCATTTTGAAGTAACCCAGAATGGCGACTTTGTTAATCCGTCAACATTCCTGTGGGGCTCACGCTAGTTAAAGTTTTTCTACTGGTGCATAACGCAGCAGTAGTCGCTTCTGCCCGGCACTCTTGAAATCAATGGTCGCTTCGGCTTTTTCATTCTGACCCGTTGTGGCTACAACAGTTCCCATCCCAAACTTGTCATGTAGTACGCGATCGCCCACATTCAAAACCATTACTGGCTCATCCCGCTTTTGTGGTCGCGCAAAACCAGTGCCACTCATTCCAAGCGGTGTATTTGTCTCACCTTGACGATCCACGAGTTCCTCGGGAATCTCAGCAAGGAAACGTGATTCTGGATTGTAGTTCGGTTGACCATAGGTTGATCGAGCAGTTGCACGCGTAAGAAATAGGCGCTTCATCGCACGAGTCATACCTACATAGGCCAGGCGGCGCTCTTCTTCGAGCTCAGAGGCAGAGCCAAGTGAGCGGGCATGCGGGAATATCCCATCTTCCATGCCCGTCAAAAATACAACTGGAAACTCAAGCCCTTTCGCAGTGTGCAGCGTCATCAGTGTGACAACGCCACCGTGCGCATCATCCGTTGGAATTTCATCCGAGTCGGCCACCAGCGAAACACGTTCGAGAAAGTTGGACAAACGCGCAGGAACACCATCTTCACTTTCAGCAAGGAATTGCTCTTCAAATTCACGTGCAACATTTTCAAGTTCGCCAACGTTTTCAACACGTACTTCGTCTTGCGGATCGCGACTTTGTTCGAGTTCCTTCACATAGCCGGAAGTTTCCATTGCAGCTGCCAAGATTGCTGCCGGACCGGAACCCGATTCATCCAATGTGCGCAGGCTTTCCAACATGCGGTTAAATTCCGTTAACGCAGTTGCAGATCGGGTTGCCAACGTATGGATTTCAGAAATGCGTGCAAGAGCCGCACTGAACGTGATGCGCTCGCGCCGAGCGAACATTTCCACAGCTTCCTCAGCCTTGTCACCGATTCCACGGCGTGGAACATTCAAAATTCGACGGACCGAAACATCATCTTCAGGATTAGCGATAGCGCGAAGATACGCCAAGGCATCGCGCACTTCCTTACGCTCGTAGAAACGCGTTCCACCAACAACCTTGTAAGGAATTCCGCGACGAATGAACACTTCTTCAATGCTTCGGGACTGATTGTTTGTGCGATAAATAATTGCAGTGTCTTTGAAATTGAATCCATGATTATCAATCAAGTCATCCACAGTGCGCACAATAAAGTCAGCCTCATGGTGCTCATCGTTTGCTGTGTACACAACAATCTTTTCGCCAGCACCTTCTGCCGTCCATAATCGCTTTGCAGGACGACCCGAATTCTTTTCAATCACTGCGTTGGCACTCGACAGAATATTCTGGGTCGAGCGATAATTTTGTTCCAAGACAACCGTTCGGGCATTTGGATAATCACGCTCAAACTCAACAATGTTTCGGATGTTCGCGCCACGGAAGGCGTAAATGCTCTGATCAGCATCACCAACGACACATAGTTCCGCAGGCGCAACGCCGTCCTTGCCGTCGCCAACAAGTTCGCGAATCAACTGGTACTGAGCGTGGTTGGTGTCCTGGTATTCATCAACGAGTACATGGCGGAACTTACGGTGATAGTACTCGGCCACATCCGGAAACATCTGGAGTAAAGCAACCGTGTGACCAATCAGGTCGTCAAAGTCCACGGCACTGGCACGTAAGAGGCGGCG
>CANGDT010000024.1 GCA_947452755.1 Actinomycetota bacterium | reverse complement strand
GTGTAAAAAGCCCCCAGTTCAGCAACTGTCCATACGCTAAGTGCCACTTTATTGATCCTTCATTAACCGGTTTTGTCCTGCAGAACCAGCCGTCGCTGCCTCTATCCCCTACTACGAATCCCAGTCTAGATTGTCGCGGGAAGGGGACAAAACGGACATTTTGATCCAGTCAAGATTGATGCCCCCACACAATTACGTAGTTGTCTGGACCAGTAAGCGGTGACTCGGGAAGGACCTCAAATTTGGGAAGCAAGAGCCTAAGTTCATCAAGAGAATACTTTCCCGAGGATCTGCCTGAAAAATCTGTACGGCCACTATTCATGATTAGGTATCCCCTCCGAGCATTCTTAAGAACCCCTTCGATATACCCCGATTGAATTTCTTTTGGTAACTCCGAAAATGCATAATTACTGATTACGAGCTCACAGTTCTCAATAAAAGGCTCATTAATGTCACAGTCCTTAATGATCTTTTCAGATTCTCCTGAAGCTACAACGACTTTGTGGGTCAAATTGATCACTTGTGGCAAATCAAAAATCGCGTAAGAAAAAATTCTAAAGTTTCTCGCCAGGACAACAAGTTGACCTCCAAAGCCAACTCCAATTTCTACCACGCTGGTTCCGAACGAGTCGCCAAACAACCTCTTTAATTCTTGGCTCACATATTGATATCGAATGACCGTAGGACTAATCAATCCCAGTTTTGGAAAAAAATACCGCCTCGGCGCCCCAATCTTACTTAGAGCCACTATCTCTCGATTTTTAATCAAAGTTCTCTTGCTTTGCTCGGAAAGTAAGTTGAAATATTTTAGTCCGAGCTGATAGTTAACGTGTTCTAGGATTTGTCGGTAATAAAAATTTCTTCTAAAAGTTTTGAATGCTCTGTCATTTGTCGATACAAGTTTCACGAATGACGAATAATCTGTCGATTCAGAATCGCTAACAGTGCTGTCGGTTGAAAAAACCTTCTTAAATCCGACTTCACGTAGAAGTAAATTCCAGATGCGTAGCGGAAAGTCTAAAAGAGAGAGAAGAGAATCGTAGAGATACATTGCAACTTTCATGACTAAATCTCTAGATTCTTAACTATTCGGCTTGGATTTCCAACCACAGTTACTCCATTACCTAAGTCTGATTTGACCAATGTCATGGCCCCGATCGTAACGTCATCTCCAATATTTATGTCCCCTAAGAGAATCGCACTTGCGCCAACTGAAACTTGATTCCCTAGTCGTGGATACAAATTAATTGCTCCGATAGAAATCACTTTTTGGCCGATAGTTACGCCTTGAGCTAAAATGCAGTTGTCCCCAATAGTCACGCCTCCGCCAACCACAATTCCCACGGGATGTCGAACTATTAATCCTTGACCGATTGAGGCCCCCACGCAGAATTGGGCCCCGGTCTGGCGTAAATTAAAGCTGGAAATTAGCAAACTTAAGCGGGGAAATCTTTTTGTGAGTTTCTGTTGGACTCTATATAACGCCACGCATTTGAAACCTGGATCTAAGAAGAAAGAAGATACCAGGTTTCTCAAATTCGACTTTCCAGGGAAGGCACGTTGCATATCTATAAGCAAAAGTCTTAGCATCACAATCCAAAATTTTTCTTACTGTCATGCAGCATGTTGTAATCATTAGTCATCTCAACTCTTCCCCTATAGCCCCATCAGTTGTGCTTGGCGATCAAAGTCTGGAACGCTGGCTCTAACTTCATCGAAAGTACCTTTGGCTAAAATGTTGCCGTCTTGCAAATAAACTACAAGATCTGCGTAACGGACCGTACTTAATCTATGGGCAATCATTACCACCGTGACGTAGCCTTTTAGCGAGTTGATAGCTTCAGAAATACTTGCTTCTGTTTCGCCATCTAGCGCACTGGTTGCCTCATCCAAAACTAAGAGTTTAGGTTTGGTAAACATGGCTCTCGCAATTCCAAGTCGCTGCCTCTGTCCACCACTGATCCTTGCACCTCTCTCTCCTACCTGTGAATCGATTCCTCCCGGAAGAGTTTCGATAAATTTATTCAGTTGAGCAATCGCTATTGCATCGTTCACCAAAACATCTACCGCTGTTTCTACTGGGAACCCAAGTGCGACGTTTTCTCTAAATGTTCCACTTGATATGAGGACATCTTGTGGTACGTAACCAATTGCGCCTGGCCATTTTTCAATTGCTTCGAGCGGTGATTTTCCTGAAACTAAAACTTCACCGCTGTCTTGAGTGAGCACACCAAGGATTACATCAACTATCGATGTCTTTCCAGCACCTGAAGGTCCGACAAAAGCCACAGAAGTTCCGCTTTCAATTCGTATATTTATACAATTCAAGGCCGGGGTTGCTTTTTCTGGATAGGTGAGTGAGACTCCACGTAGCTCAATAGTCCCTTCAAAATCCTGGTGCTCGATTGTTGGAAGATCACCCACTAAAGGTAGGGCCTGGACATTTTCAAGATTCGATATCAAGGAAAGCGTTGGTGCTGCGACGCCCAAGCTACTTCTAATTTGCAAAGCACCCTGCTGCACTCTCAAAACAGCTGGCGCAATTCGCGTTCCCGCAGCAAGAAATATAGTCAATGTGGCTATGGCATGAGCAGCATCTTGCATCACAAATTGAACAGCGCTAATTGCAAGCGCTCCGAAGACTACGGTCGTTTCGATTACATACTTACTAATATTCGGCATAAATGAAAGTTCTGCAAGAATGTTGGCGCTTTTCATTCTCATTTCACCAATTTTGTGAGCGTAATACGCTCTCCGATTTCTTACAACTGCTTCACGGTAAGAACCTAAAACCTCAAGAATTGCCTCATTGCTTTGAATGGAGAGAATTGATTCTTCATACCCGAGCTGTTGCGCTCGTGTATGCAACAATTTATAAATTAACATTCCAATTAAAGCTAGTACGAGAATGCAACTTAATGCCATTAGTGGCTGAACCAAAAATAGTCCAATACTCATGACAAGTAGCAGCGAAAGGTCAGAGATTAGGAGAACTCCCGTCCCCACAATTCCCAAAATAATCGCGTTTACTCCTATAGTCATCGCGTAAACGGAATCTTGTGTGCTCTTTTCTTGTATCTTTAAGAGAGGTTGGGCAATCAACCTAGAAACCAAATTTGCCGAAATAAACGCGCCACGCCTGCTTAGGAAAAAAAGTATCCGACGAGTAAAGATTATTGAAAAAATTGTACGACTCACAAGAATTACTGCTGCAGCTACACCCAATATCGCTGCCTGTTCTTGAAAAGAGAGCGATGAAAGGCCCAGTTTAGAAATAATAAAATCAACACGGCCAACCGGCTTTGCGGATTGGACTCCACTAACAGCGAGGGATCCGAGTACACCAATAATTGCTACACCCAAGAGGTCGAGTAATCCCATAAAAATTTGAATTGCTATGACTACGGATATTCTTTGTTGGTCTCTCCTAGATAAGACGTTTATGGATTGCCTAAGTAAGCTTTGGGTCCACTTTAGTTTTGTACGATTCATCACGCTCCCAGTCTAAACTCAAGATTGTGCGGGCCAAGCACTTAGCCGAGTCCAATTGGAAGGTATTATTTTCTTTGGCTCTTGACTAAATTTAAACCAAGGTTTAGGTGCAATTACGCAAGGTGATTCGGAATAACTTAAGAACGCGCCCCACCAGCTCAAGCTCGAGTTAGCGATTACATAATTCTCTGCATGGCGCATTGCTTCTAGCGTTTCAGCAGCGCTCCCCATGAAGTTTGGAACAATCACCGTAATTTGTCTAAACTTAAAGGGAACGAAGGACAGCGCCTCTTCTGGCTCATTTGAAAATAGCCAAATCCTTTCAATTCCTTCGCTTTCATCTATTTTGTTCAACGCTTCCGCATAGTAGTCCGTTGAAGGTATTCCAAGACCTTCTTCGTGTTTGTAATCTCCAAGCCTAATATGTACAGCGGTGGCTTTGAATTTCTTTTCTGAGTCTAGAAAAAAAGTTAGCTCTGGCGAAGATTTAATTAATCTCAAAGACCGCAATTGTTCCTCAACATTTGGCTCTTGCGCCCAAGCATATGATTGAAAATAGCCAATTAGATACTCTTTGGGAAAAACCTTTGGCATTCTCCAATAACCATTATCGGTTGCTTGTAAAATTTTAATTGGTCCATGACACCAAATTGAAAGAGCAACTGTTCCCAGAATTTTTACTAATGTTTTGAAAATGATATTTCTTTCAATTTGTGTCGGCTGCATTCCTTGTCGCAACATATAACCAGCCGTCTTTGAGAAGAAATATTTTGGAAGCCTCGAACCGTACTGAGTCACACCTGAGAATAAACAGAAATCGAACAGGTCGGGTTGGCCACATCCATTGGATCGTGGGTTGCCAAGGATGCAGTCGATTTGTATTTTGTCTTGGCTCCGGGACAACGCGGCGGCATACTGAAAAAGTTGATTCCCCAATCCTCCAGTAAGAAACAATCTTGTTTGTCGCCTAATCATTGCATTCCAACTTATATCTACAGACCAATATTAAGGAATAGATAAATATCAAAATATTCTTCATTCTTAAAATTGAAATTTTATTGGGAGTCTTTCGCAATACTCGTATAGTTTCACCGAAACTAGAATTTTTAAGGAATGTAATGAGTTGCCTAACTAACATTATTCCTATCAACTTTTTAGTACCGCCTGAGGCTTTTTCAAAAATTATGAATGTTTCCGAAATTACACCCATAATTTCAACTATGTTGTCCCGGCGGGAAGTTAGTTGACCGTCAACGTTTTTGAAATAATCATAAATGGGTGTATTAAAAAATTTAACTCTTCTTTGGAAGATTCCGAACCTCAATAGGAATAGCTGATCTTCGCCCATTTTATGATTTGTGAACTTGGTCTGACCGATTGAATTTGATCTAAAAATCATGCGCCACATTCCTGGATTCATCGCTACGGATTCAAGAGAATGTAAATGTGTCATCGTTGGCTGTTTACTGGATGATTTCGAAAAATTGATTGAGTAATCTCCAATCAATACCTCCGTATCTGGGTCGGCTTTTTCAATTATCGCGAGGCCCTCATCGATTTGCGGTAAATCATCCGCATCCACAAACCACATCCACTCTGATTCCAGAAACCCAATCCCTTCATTTCTGGCTAGTCCAGGGGAATTGTAAGTGCCCTCAATCATCTGAATTCGGGGATTACTGGCTTCCAAAATAATTTTGCGTAGAACATTCGATGTTATTGAATCTTGCAAATCATGCACAAGCAATACTGATATTTCCGGCGATGAAACTTTCAAGATCCAATTTCGTAAATTTAATTCTTTTCCGTAAAGGCGTGTCACCGGAACAATTACAAGTAAATTGGATTTCTTATTTTTCATTGTTCAGGCACTCACTGCTAGCTCAACTGGAATACAAAAAAGTGGGCCCGAAAAGAGAGAGCGCAGACAAGTTTTTCACGGTGAGATTTGTTGAGGAATTTGTAATTTGCATCGAGGGTCACAATTCTATTCACCTTCCTGCTTCTTCTGATACACACAATTATAGTGACCTCTGGACTAGGATTTGCACTTATCTGAGTTGAAAGTGAGTATTCATTTGGAAAAAACATGTCCGCCTTTGCTGATTATCGGATTCCGCAGAAGCAAGAATCTAGCCGAACTACTTGATCAGGCTAAAACGATGGGCGCACCGCGGATTTATGTAGCTCTTGATGGTCCCAGAAATTCTACGGATTGGAAAGAAACTCAAGAATGCGAATCTGTGGTTCGACACTTTGAGAAACTAAATCCTTCCCTAATTAGAATCAGACAATCAACCGAGAATCTAGGTTCTGCTGTTTCGGTTCTATCTGCTTGTGACTGGATATTTAGCACAGAAGATTTTGCAATAATCATGGAGGATGATTGTCGTCCATCTCCAGATTTCTTTAAGTATGTTGCTGATGCAGAAAGTGTATTGTCAAATAATTCCCGGGCAATGTTAATTTGTGGGACTCAATTTGCTCCAGAGCTTGTTACTGGGAATCGCTGGTCGTATTCGTCTTATCCGCTTATGTGGGGATGGGCAACGAGTAAAGTGAAATGGAAATTATTGAGAGGTTTGGTTCTTGGGCGCTTTGCAGACGAAAATGAAGTTTTTGACCTTCGAAAAACGGAGCTGATCTACTGGAAAGAGGGAGCGAGGCGGGCCCTCGAGGGGTTCGTGGATGCTTGGGACATTCCGCTTGTATATGGGATGAGAAGACTTGGTTTGCTGACTATTCTCCCTCCGACGAATTTGGTGGTGAACTCAGGAAATGATGAGTATGCAACACACACGCTTGGCACTGCTGATGGCCTTAATCGAGTAACTGAACCGTACTTCAAATCAGAAATAGGACCAGAATTTAATCCAGATCTCGACAAATGGCTCTCAAAGAATTTTTACGGGATAAGTTTTAGACATCGATATTCTACTCAAATTACAAAATTGTTTGATGCGCTTGGATTCAATGCCCGAAAACGTGCACCTCTTCGCAATCGGTGGAACTAACCTTGATCTATTTTTCGTACAGCTGCCTATGCTTGCTTGCTGAAGTTTCATAAGCGTATTTCTTCATCACCTGTTTCATTACTTCTTCAGATAACTTCAACGGGGTGAAATTTAAGATTTGTGTGGCTAGATCTAGAACATTTTCAGACTCGAATGTAGGAAGCCCAAATTCATGTAAAGTTTCTGAAACTCCCCCTACCCTGCTTCCTAACACGGGAACCCCGCACATTAAACTTTCTGCAACCACGCTGGGGGAGTTATCCTGTTTGCTAGGAACTACTATCAGATCGCACTCCGAAATTGCTTTTTGTGCATCTTTTGAATTTCCAAACTTGCGAGTTTCGACAGAAGTATTTGAAGGGAAGTCACCAGGCGAGCCTGATCCAAAAAGTTTTAAATTGATTGCCTTCCTATCTCCTATGTGTCTGAGCGCATTTCGTAATATTTCGATTCCTTTGTAAGGATTATTGAGATTTTCTGAAATAAATCCAACATTTAAGACATTCTGGTGACTTGAATGGGAATTAGCCATTGTATTTCTGCTGACAAAAAATTCTGGGGGGACGGGATTCGAAATAAACTCTACGTTCGATTTTTCAATTAGTGGACTTTCCCGAGCTTTCTCAGCAAGCCATTTCGAAGGTGCTATGAAGGTCACTCCATTTGTATCGCTCCAGGCATTAATAGAAGATTTTATTGACACCGTTGGAAATCTTCGAGCTAAGCCCTTAACTTGTGGGCACTTGAAACACCCGCTTCGATATCCTTCGCAGCCACAAGTGTAATGACACCCACCTGTGTAAAACCTCTCATCGTGCAATGTTACGAAAATCTTTTTGTTTTGCGCTAATCGCGAAATATCTTTCCAATTAAGCATATTGTAAAAAGAGTGAATGTGCACAATATCTGAAGATTCGATTAGATCTTTGCTAGAAGAGAGAATTGAAATAGTAAATGGGGTTACTAGTAAATCTCCACTTTGAACAAAATTGGTTTGTGCAAAAGTTACGGCTTTAGACTCAAGTTTTCTTAAAGGGCTTTTTGGCAAAATCATCTCGTGACTCATGAGATTTCGTGGTCGGCCGTTGGCTGCACCGAGTTGGCTATTCATCCCATTCACAATTTGAGCATTCACAATTCTTCTTGCCGCAATTCCTGCACCGCCGTTGAAGGAAGTCACAAGATGTAGAATTTTCATACGTACCAATCCGAAACATATTGCTTAATCAAATGTATTCACCATGATTCAAAATCTGGGAAGTGTTGACCAAAAGTCATTTCGGCCTGCCAGCCAAGTACTTTTGCGGCTTTTGACGAATTTAATGCATATCTAGAATCATGACCCTTTCTGTCTTCAACAAATTCGATTTCATCACTTTCAATTCCAAGTTTCCTGCATAGAATTTGAACTACTTCAAGATTTGTTAACCTGAATCCTGAACCTAGATTGTAAACTTCTCCAGGAACACCATTTTTTACCGTGGCCAAGATTCCACCAGCATGGTCAGTCGAATGTATCCACTCTCGAGTTTGCAATCCGGTGCCATAAATTGGAACTTTCTTGCCTTCTCGAAGTCTCTTCAATGCCAAAGGAATTAATTTTTCGGGGAATTGATTTTTTCCAAAGGTGTTGGCTCCTCTAGTTACATTCACGGGATATTTATATGTGTGCCAATAGGCGAGAGTGAGCAGATCTGCACTTGCTTTCGACGCCGAGTAGGGGGAAGAGGGCCGGAGCGGAAAATCTTCCTCAGCTTCTCCGGTTTCCAAAGGACCGTAGACTTCGTCTGTAGACACTTGAATAAACTTCTTCATGCCAAATTTCATAGCAGCATCTAGCAGTGCGGCCACACCCAACACATTGGTGCGAATTGTTTTTGTAGGTTCATTAATTGAATTATCAACATGCGATTCTGCAGCAAAATTTACGAGTGTTGCATCATTTGGAAATTTTCCTAGATAGTCATCGGCACGGATGATGTCTTCATTCAAAAAGTCAAATTTTGGATCCTTTGACGCTTCATCCAAATTATTTAGATTACCAGCATAAGTTAAGGAATCAATAACATAAACTTTTTCGAGAGCCTCATCTTTCAGGCTCAGGTTAACGAATTCAGAACCGATAAATCCCGCACCTCCCAGAACAATTAGCTTCATTTATTTTCCTCTTCTAACTTATTTGACTTAATAAACTCCTCGAAGGTCGGAGCTGACTTATCTCTCTCACTCAACACAACTGGTTTTTCCCAAAATTTCTCCCAATTAGAGTCAGTTGGGTTGATTTCAAATTCTCTGTTGTTTGCGTACTCTACATTTGTACCGTATACAACCAGGCTTTGCTTTGACAAGCCTTGTACGGCATGGCCGAATCCAGGAGGGATGACCAAGGTTGATGGGTCATTCTCTGACATATCAATACTTTCCATTTTCCCGAAACTTGAAGATTCCTTTCGGAGATCGACGACACCCTCGCGAACTGATCCGTATACACAGGTGACAACTTTCCAATGATTATGATTTTGAGTTGCTGCATGTACACCGCGAAGCGCTCCCAAGGTCGCCCACAGGGCATTAATTTGTAGAAGAATTGGAAATTGTGGATAAATCTCCCGAATTGCGGCATCTTCAAAAATCATTTCGAAGGACCCTCGCTGGTCTGAGTGTCTTGTTCGAGAAAGCACCACCGGTCCATCTTGAAATAGTTCTACTGCTTTCTTGGGCATGACCGATACTATGCCATCATGATAGGGATTTTGCTGGCAGGGGGTCATGGAACACGTCTCAGACCAATCACTAATTCAATTTCAAAGCAATTGCTTCCAATCTACGACAAGCCAATGATCTACTACCCCCTGTCTCTACTTATGGCGGCCAAAGTACGTGAGTTTCAGATAATTACAACACCTCTTCAAGAAGCTTTATTTAAAGACTTACTTAGAGACGGTTCGCAGTGGGGAATTTCAATCCAGTTCGTAACTCAGGCAGAGCCAACAGGGATCCCCGAGGCATTTCTACTTACGCGAAAAAAAATAGTTGGCAAGAGAACCATTTTGAGTTTAGGTGATAATTTGTTTTATGGAAGCCAGATGGGAAAGAAAATAAATGATAATTCAGGAACTGAAGGTTCCCATATTTACGGGTATCAAGTAAACGATATTTCGAGTTTTGGTTCAATGACAATCCAGAACAATAAGATTGTTAATTTAGAAGAAAAACCAAAAAGATCTGATTCGGGTTATGCGATTCCTGGTCTATATCACTTCGATGAAAATGTGACGGAGTTTTGCGAAGAGTTGAAACCTTCTGCTCGAGGAGAATTGGAAATAGTTGATCTCCTTAGGAAATATCAGGAAATTGGAAAATTAGATTACTCAATTCTGGATCGTGGAACTGCATGGTTAGACACGGGAACACATGAAGACATGTTCGCCGCTTCCGAACTTGTCCGAGTTATTCAGACTCGACAGGGGATGCTGGTAGGTTCGCCAGAAGAAGTGGCGTACAGGAATGGGTGGATTACCCCTGATCAATTGGAAGAACTTGCGGCAGGGATGACTGTTAGTCCCTACTACAAATCAATCCTTAATCTGCTTAAGGATTGAGCTTGGTGGGGCTTTGAAAACAACGAATAAACTTATCGGCGTAATAAACCTTCAACAGGTTGATGTAACAAACGGAATCAAAATCTCAATAAATAATTCGCCTGTTGAATCATACAGAGTGCGTTTGGCGCCCTTACTACCCTTAAGGGTTTTTGCTGGTCCCGTAAGACTGTTTAGAATTGCATACTGGAAACAATTTGCTATCGCATGCGTCCGCATTTACCCTCGTTTTAATCTGATAAATCATCGAAAAATCATTATTTATCCTCCAAAATCTATACTCAATTCTAGTTTGCTAAATTCTGTCAAGATTGAAGTGAACGGATTGGAAATTGCTCCGTTTATTGCCCGAGAGCTGGCACTTGATGGGTTTATGCCAAGCTACCTTGATTTGAATTTGGATTACGACTTAAGAAAAAATTGGTCTGCAAAACCCCTAATATTAGCCTTTTCTAATATTCAAACTTCTCGTCACCAGAAGAAAAAAATATATAACCAAGCACTTACTGAAAGCCGATCCATCTCGCTTGGTGCCAACGAGACTCCATTTGGTGCATTTGAACTATTGAGCTTGCGGAACGCAACTGTTTTTCATGGACAATTTATTGCAAATTCTGAGTATTTTTTTCCTGCAGATTCGATGAAATTCCCGCCGCGCAAAGAATTATCCGAACTGCCCACACTAAGTTGGCTGGACGAGAAAGGTGAAGTTGTATTTCCAAAACCTTTTAAGCGTCTCAAACCTCTCAATGAGGCAATTTTCATTGGGGGGACGAACAACTGGATGCACTTCGTAATTGAGGATTTGTCTAGGATACTGAAACTCCGTGATTCAGGCATACATCCATCCGTACCAATAATATTGCGCGCCGACCTCAGTTCTCAGATTATGAGTGCAGTCTCTCAGCTAACTACTCGTGAGATTATTCAGGTCAAAGTTTATTCCGCATTGGATGTGCTTAATCTCCATTTCTTTTATTTGAATAATGCATTGTCTCCTGCCATGCGTGGGGACTTAGAAACTGGGAACAAGCTTTTCAATAAGGAAATTCTTACGGAAGCCGCTCGGATATTTGCTTCCTCGAGTCCCTCAATCTCGACAGGCCCAAAAAGGGTTTTGATTGCCCGAGAATCGAATCTGTTCAGACCTATGTCTAATTTCAGAAAACTGAGGAGAAAGCTCGAGCAGGATTTCGACTTTAAGACCTACTACTTGGGTTCTATGAGCCTAGAGGAAATAATTAGGTCTTTGGGTTCCGCTGAGATTGTGGTGGGAGAATATGGTGCTGGACTCGCGAACGTTCTGTTCTCCCCAACTGGAGCGAAAGTAATTGAAATACGAGGTCCTGCAGAATCAGGTGCGCTTGAATATGAGATTCTTGTGCGGGCACTTGATCATAAACATTTTAAGGTTCTGGGTTCTCGTCGATATATCAGCCTGAAAGGGGTGGGAAACGGTCAGTTCTCTGTGAAACTAGAAGACATGACTGAGATCCTAAGTGGAATCATTGAACCTACTTGAAAATCCTAGAATTCTCATCGCTTACACAACCTCAAATCAGGAGCCCTTCCGCTCATTAGAACAGAGGGGAGCCTTAGCGACATGGACCAAACATTTTCCAGCCGGTTGCCAAATAGTTTCAATACAAGCACAAGAATCAAGTAACTTTTCCATCTTGCATTCTTGCTCAATAGCATTTGAAAAACTTAGGTGGGGGAAGTCTGGACGATTTGCCACAATTCTTACTCGGATACTTGGCAAACCAATTTCGCTTTACAGGCCCAAGTCCGAATTGGTTGATTCAAGCCTCATCTTAAGTATTCCAGAAGGGTTAACATTTCTAGGATTCAAGCTACTGGGTTCTATCGACCTAATGCTTCAGAAAGATTTCGATTTTCTTATCTACACTAATTTGAGCTCCTACATAAATGCGTTTCGAATTTCTGAAATTTTGGTCTCAGTCGACCCAGATCTAGATTTTTACGCAGGTAAGAAATTACCGAGTGAGGTTAACGCGGGGATTTCGGGGAGCTTTATCGTTCTTAGCCGACAAACTTGCAAGAGAGTAAGGGACAACTACTTTCGTTGGAACCATGCATATCTTGATGATATCGCACTAATGAGGCTTATGAAGAAAATCAAGGTGATGCCGACATTTCTACAGTCCCTAGAAATCCGGAGCAATGTCGAAGTTCGATCTATACAAAGGGAAGAGTTATTGAAATACCCTCATTTGAAGTGCGGTCCGCAGCTATCAGGCTCACAGCGGATTGACTTTCTGGCGATGGAGCTATTAGACGAGGTATTGTTTCCAACTTCTAGAAATTCTTAGTCAATATCCAGATTCGATGTTGTGGAAAAACAGCTCTTAGCGCAGTTCGTTTCATTAAAGATATCTTTCGTCGAACAGTCAGCTCCTCCTCAGTGTTGAAGAGTTGCGAATCGTAAACCCAGCGTTTCCATCTGCGTAATTTCGAGTTCCTGATTACTGAATAATTCGTGAGTATTCCTTCATATGGACGTGTGGTTCGAATTTGATTGTTCGTAAAAAAATCAACTGACTTCGAAGTAATAAAGTTTACGTGTGTAGGATCACTGAAGGCATCTCGATGTGGAAACGAAGGGAATACAAAGACTGCAATTCCTCCGGGGCGGAGTACCCGATGCAACTCATTCATGTAGTAAATGAAGAGATTATTAGGCGCCTCCCTACTAAGGTGTTCAAGAACGTCGTAGGCACTGATGTAGTCGAAAGTTTCGTTATCAAAGGGTAATTGTGACCCAGGTTCAATTTTATGGGTGGGGACTTGATTCGAATGGTTCTGAATATCGACTGTAATCAATTCGTTTGCCTGAAAAGGATTTCTTGGGTTGGCTCCGCAGCCGAAATCTAGATGTCTCGTCGACTTTTTTGAGTTAGGTTCTAATTTCACTTATTTCCAAATCTCTTGACATTCGGTTCTAGCAATTACAGGATTTCCGTAATACCCACAGTAACGCAAATGTGTCTTTCCCTTTAGAAAGCCTCATGAGTCTATTCATTCTTCGTAATTGATATACAAGATTGGAACCTCTATCTTTATCTGGCCCAGAAAAATGTTGAGGGTATCTTCCTAGGTACGGCCCCGCGCCTCGCAACCACGACTGGTGTATTTTTTGAAATCTACCAACATAGCCGTAACCAAGTGAAGTTGCCCAGGCGTTTTCGTCAAAATATGAAATCGTCTCTTCGCTAATTATATTCACGTGCGTGGGATCTTGGAATGCTTGAGGGCTAGGAAACGCCGGGGTAACAGCCATGAATATTCCACCAGGTTTTAGAACTCTATGAATTTCATTCATGGTCTGTATGAAGGGATTCTCCGGTTTGCCAGACCTAGACTGCCAAGTACGTGGAATGTGCTCGAGTAAATCAAAGGCGGAGACGCTGTCAACTGAATTGTCGGGAATCGGGATTTTTGAAATATTCGTAATTTGAACGAACGTAAAATTTCTATCTCCAACTGAAGCGAAATTTCATTGACATCTGTTGCAATTAGGCGTTTACACTTAAATGGGTTGCTTGGTCTATTCCCCGACCCAAGGTCTAAATGAGTAGACTCTATAGATGATAAATCCAGCGCTTGATCTACTTGCCAATTTATCCAGCTGGGTTTCCAAGATTTGCTGGTCACGCAGTCTATGCAATTCACAGAAGAAACATTATCAATCAAGGTTGGAATTCAAACTTCATTTGCCCGTTCGAAGCCACAATTTATAAAACTTCGACACCGCCATGGACAAGGCGACATCAATATAGATTTTCTTGACACTAGATTTACGCTTATGGAACCGCTTAAGCGTAATCGCTCTCGAGTAAAGCCAGAAAAGTGACATTTTCTTACATGTAGCGTGAATCGAATAGACTGGAATTGATTTTGTACTGGAAATCTGTTCAATAAATTCGCGACTTTGATTGTATCGAAATCTCCACAGTCTAATGTTCGCGAAATTCCCAATCACTTCTTGACCGACGGTTGATACACCTCTTGAATTGCGTGGATTTGTACCATACAAAAAAACGCCTATGTCGTTCCCATCAAAAATTCCACCAAATTTTTTAAGTCCGTAGTTAAGCGATTTTAAATCTGGGTAACAGTTACTCTCATGAAACGAAGTCTCAACTGCGTTAGTTATGGGGAGCAGTAGAATTTTAAGATCCTTATGGCTTACCAATTTTGCGAGTATTTCCATATCGGAAATTTTCGGCTGAATTTGACAAGCGGCCAAACTGAAATTTACTAACTCGCTTGCAGATTCAACATTCCTAATAAATAGGGTGCTTGCGACTCCTCGATTTCTTGCGACCAGTGGGAACGCGATATCAAATTGGAGATCATCAAATTGTTTAAACGGGAAATCTCTAGCGAGTATTACGTCCGACTCAATATGAACAATCTTTTCACCCGAAAATTTCATATATTGGTGGAGGGCTTCGAATCTACCGATTGCGGTAAACCAAAAATTATTCCTAAAGTCTTTTGGGTGGGATAGACTTTCTTCAATGTCAAGGAATATCTGACTCTTCTCAAACTTAAATGGAATTACCCCGGGAATCGATAAATTAATTTTGTTTTGATTGTGAACCAAAATGATTTTTTGAGCCGGGAATAGCTTCGCCATTCCCGCGAGATTTAAATGAAGGTATCTCGGAATCTGTGAGTTCAGGTGAACGAATACAATTGTCGGCATATTATCTACCCTGCTGTGTTTCCCGAAGCTGAGCCATACTCAGAGCACCGACTCTTTCGTTGTTGTGAGACACGACTGTTTGGCCTGAAACATGGAGGGCTCCTTTCGGGTGAAACTCACCAACCATCTCAAGTATCAAATAACCCAAAACGAAGCATGATTCATTTCTGGGTGCAATTATCCACTATTCTGTCACCATGCGCATAGAAAATCGTTTTTTAGCTCAACTTTGCGCCAAATATCTTTACCTGAGAATTAGCAGGCTCCGTGGAAGTTTTTTGTCTCGTGAATAAGGTAGCGGGATCTATTCGTAGCTGCTTTATTGAGTTAGATTTTCTGAAAATCTGGGTGCGTACTTGGCGCAGACTCCTTGGAAATTGCAAATACATCCTTGTTCGTTACTTAATTAAGTTTCTTAGTCCAAAGTTAGCTTTAACTTATCAGAATGAATTTAAACAGGACGGGGTTGGTGCACAGCTCCAACGAGTATTGGCAATCCGATCACTAGCTGACAATCTCAAACTGTCATATCTTCATACGCCTATTTCTTCGATTGCTATTCATCCGTTAGATCCTTACCAAACAGAAGTGGAGATGAAGCATTTTCTTGCGAGATTGAATAGAGAATTCTATATGCGTACCACTCCTGGTTTAGAAACAGTCGAGAAAATTACAGTTGAAATGATCGCCCTCACTTTTTCGGGTCTAGCAAGAGCAGTTCTTCTATCCGTGCTGAAACGCAAAATGATTCTCATTTCTTGCACAGAACCGTATGGGGTTTCCGAATTTGATCCACGGATGCTGAGAGAAATAGCTTCTGAGCTACCTTATTTGTCACGAATTAAGAAGGATGGCTTTAATATCGCTCTTCACATTCGTTGGGGTGTGGGTGGTATGACTGTTCAAAAAGGTGAAAAGACTTCACGTCAGATGGAAATCGGATATTACTTTTTCCTGCTTAAATCAATACTTTCGAATCTTGATAATCTTCCAGTCAATGTCACGATATTTACAGATGCTCCTATAGAGGATTTGGAATTTGCACTTCCTCAAACCCAAATAGAACTTTGGCAAAACTCAGTAGGTGTTGAAAATGGCATAATGTCCGTAACTGGATTGAATTTGGAAGGGCAATTATCCAAATTGGGAATTAAGCCAAGAATAGTGCGGGGCGGAGACCCTCTTTCGGCGATTCGAGATATGGCCAATTCAGATATCCTGATCATGAGTCGCTCTAGTTTCAGTTATGTGGCTGGTATTTTGAATGAAGGCCGAAATGTGTACTGTCCTTCTTCGTTTTGGCACAAACCGCTACCAGGTTGGAAAATTGTGGAAGAATCGTAGAATGCGATCAATATTGCTCAGAAATTCAACCGTCCTGGCCTTGGCTCACAAATTGGTATTTATCCAGAATCTTTTAACTGTTAAGTTGGTTTTGGCTGGAAATAGTGAGCAGCTTGGAAAAGTCGATTTGATTCGCGTTGGCTCATCTTATGGAGGTTGGTATGTGCCAGTAAATTCACATCAAGCCAACAAAGATTCCGTTGTGGTCTCTGCTGGTCTGGGTTATGACACCACTTTTGACTTGGAGATGGTCAAAAACGGTCATTATGTCATCGGCCTTGACCCACTCGCAGAATGTTGCAGGATTGCAACCGAAAATTTATCACCTCATGGTGATTTTGATATTTTAAACTGTGGCTTGGCAAGTTGGACAGGTTCTCAAGTCTTCTATGCTCCAAAAGTTGAAGGTCATGATTCTTATTCCACAATAAATGTGCAAGAGGTGGCAAATCCGACCGGAATTCAATTTCCTGTGATCTCTCTTGAGGATTTATTCGCCCGTTATGAGAAACTTTCAAGAGCTAAATTTAGAATTCTGAAAATGGATATCGAGGGAGCCGAACTCGAGATCCTTAACTTATCAATCGCGCAGATAAATCGCTTTGACTTCCTGGCCATTGAGATGGACTCATTGGCATTAATTCCGTTTTTCAGTACTTTGACGCGATTTAAACGGATTGTGTCGGCCCGACGGATAGTTACCGAACTTGAGGGAACTGGGCAATGGGGTCTTGTCAAAATCGAAAACTTTAATTTTTTTTGGTCCAGATTTGGACAGTAGTCAGTGATTGCTTTGGGTTTTGTCAAATACAAATTGTAGGCAAAAAGTAATTCCGATTATAGTTGTGGCCATAAGGTAGCGCGGGTTTGGCGCAGGTGAAACCAAAGCCATGGCAGAGTGCATTGAAATTAATGGTGCTGTAAACAGAAGGACGTCACTCGTCTTGATTCCAGTATTTTTCTTGCCTAATAAAATTATTGTCACAAGCCACAATCCAGCCCAGCCCCAGAGTGAAGAGTGTTGATTAAAAATAAAAGTCACAAATAATGCCAGATGTTCAAAAAAGCTTTGCAGTGGCAATTTCATTTTCTTTGAAGGAGTATCGTCTACTGAAGTTTTGAAAAGTTCGCTATATTTTTGAAGATCATCAGCAGTTCCTTCTCCGATTGGGACCGCGTAGTTGTTTTCGATCATGTTCGGTGGTGGTGAAAAAAATACAGGTGGTAGGGCGACACTAGCTCTTTGAATATGCGCCATAATTAAAATTTGGGGGTTTTGTGCAGCTAAATTTGCCCACAATTTCGCAGTTCCAAGCGGATTTTTTGACGCTGCTCCGAGGGCAAAATAGGCGTTGTCTGCAATCCAACAACTTGTTTGAGCTTTCCATTCAGTTTCTGGTGCTAATTGTTTGATTGAGACCCACTGCCCTCTCGAGATATTTGAGTCCTGGTGCTGGGCAATGCATTTGATATCGCCAAGGAGACTAGTCAATCTCAAGTCCTCACTCCCACTTTGAACACGTAGAATTGATGACCCAAAAAAGAATAGAAAAATAGTTAACCCTATTATTGCGACTGACAATGCTTTCCTTTTAACCAGTCCAAGTGCGAAGGCGAATCCGATTATTGCTGTAAAACCAAGAAAAGATGTAGAGCAAAGCAGAAATCCGAAGGTAACTATTGCAGGTTGCACTTTGGTGATTTGAGATTTTTTCAATCTTATAAGCATTCCGACTAAGAGTAAAACTCCGGAAGCGGTTGTCGTGTCATGACCGACCGTCATGCCAAAGACGCCTAAGAATGGTGAGGCAATCATCACAGCCCTAACATTGATCAGCGTTCTTCTTGTGATACCTAATGAATTCATAAACCAATAGAACGAGAGAGTTAGTATTGAAAGCCCAATAATTGCATTTAGGAATAGGAACTTTCCATTAATTGTTGTTACCTGTAGATACCTAAAATATAATGCTGTCCACTGATCAGAGCTTTCTCCAACTCGCATCAGCTCTAAGAGACTTGTGGAATCTCTGTAAATTCTGCCTGGAAATAGCCCAATCGCATAGAAAGTAATTGGGATAAAAAGAATTAGACTCTTGTTTATTCCTGACTTTAGAAAAGTAAAAGGGAGGTGATTGGTTTTTGTTTTACTCTGGTTTTTACTCATTATCACCAACCTAGTTTGATTGTTCTTAATTCAATTTCATTGAGAGTGTATCGAAATCTCACTTAAGCCAAGTAAGCCTCTAATCTAACGCAACAACTCCGGCAGGAGTTCGTAGGTGTACCGAAACAATTCCAGATTGATCATAATTGATTGAAGGATCAACCCACTCAATAGTGACATCGACAAGGGCGGCTAGAATTTCATCTTTAAACCAGGAGTCGGCCAATTGATCTTTGTCTGCAATTACTATTTTTTCCATCTCCGCAAGCGGTGTTCCATCTTGAGATGGGTGGTCGGAAGAAAGCCATTGAATAAAGAATGGGAATTCTCGTGTGTCTGTAATTTCCTTCACTCCGATTTGTTTCCACTTCAAGTCAGAGCCGTTTGGACGTGTTCGATGACCCTCTATGGCATCGCGTCCAAACTTTTCAGCAATTGGCGTTATGTCTTTGGTGCTAAAAACCCAGGTAAACCAACCGCCTCCTTCATTTGCTTTCTTTGAGACAGCCTTCCCCCAAGGTGTTTGCTCGGTGGCTGGATGGTCGAGTGGGCAAACCACTTCGATGTATTGGCCATTTTTAAGTGCGACAGTAAAGTTGCGGGTACCAAAACGCGGATGGATACCTCCATCCACAAACGTGCATCCGAGTCTTGAGCCAAGTCGCTGCACAGTGTCGGCTAATTGTTCGTGAGAAGTCACATAAGAAACATGATCGAGACGCATGGGGCAATTCTGCACCAAAATTAAGCGCCCACTTACCAAACTCTCCTGATTTAGGTGTTTGAACTTTAACTTTGACTGCCCAAACGGCCTTCAATTAGCAATATCCTATTGGCTGTGTCGTATGCCGTAATTGGTTCAGGCCCCTGCGGGTCGTTAGCAGCCTTGCGTCTCCTCCAGGCGGGTAAAGAAGTGGTCATGTTTGAGGTCAACTCAATGGTTTCAATCCAGTCCAAAGAACTTTCAAAAATTTTGAAAATGGTGGATGGCTCCGCCGCTACGTATGACGTCCACCAAGTAGTAGCACTTACTCATAAGGGTAAGAATACAAATTTTTACAGGTCCAAACTGGTGGGAGGTTTTTCTAATGTTTGGGGTGCTACATGGGGTGCACAAGAGAATTTGAAATCAGAGGACTGGGGTCGCCACCACCAAGATGTTACAAACTTACTTCACCGGCAAGGTTACCTGAAAGAAAATGGTAATCAGAAGTGTGATTGCTTCCAATTCATCGAACGCAAAATCCAAAATCTGCCTTTGGAGTTAAGAGTCGGTAAAACCATGCTGGCTTTAAATCCGAACTTTTGTGATTGTCTTGCGGAGGGGTCACCTAGCTGTATCCATGGGTCGGTCTGGAATTCAACATCTCTCTTAAACCAATGTTCTTCATTCAATAACTTTACATTCCTTTCTGACAAAGATGTTAAGTTCATTGAAAATACTCGTGGGGGGGTTGCCGTTACAGGTGAAGGGTTTTCTGAAACTTTTCAGCATGTGATTCTTGCGGCTGGAACAGTGGGAACTTTAGAGGTTTTGTTGAATTCCCAAATTGATCAAGAAATCCTAACTGTTCAGGATACTTTAATGGGATTTATGCCGTTATTTAGACTAAGGGTGCGAAAAAAACACTCGGGTGGTTTTGCCTTCAGCCAATACAGTTTGGAGACTAAGTTTGGGAAAAATAATTTAACGGTTCATGCTCAACTTTATGCTGATGCAGAAATATATCGGGATAGAATCATTGGTAAATTACCCACCCCGCTCAGAGCTGCAAGCGGTCCCTTTGTCGATTTAATTTTGCCGCACTTAGCGATAGCAATTATTTACGGGGATCCTGCTATGTCGTCGAAAATTTCCTTCAACTTAATGAGTCAAAATCGACATTTAAATGTTGATTACGCAGAACCAAGGCACTCTTCCCGTGGATTGAAGCGTCGACTTTGGCAAGCGTTCCGCAGTCTCGGTTTTGTTCCATTGTTGCCGCTTCTTTCATGGTCAAAACCTGGCGAGAGCTACCACCTCGGAGCGATGGATGGGAATATTCTTGACGAATTTGGCGCTGTGAAATCGATACCTGGTCTACACGTTGCAGGAGCAATAGCATTACCAAGTATTACTCCTGGGCCAATTACACACTCATCGATGACTCAAACCTCACGACTAATTGAAAATCTAGTCACCAAAATTTAGAAAGCACTTGGCGCACTTGAATCGAACAGATTAGCCCTTGCACTCCCGCAATCACGATTGCAATTAGGGGAATAGTCTTCCTTGTTTGTTGAAATGGGTCTACTGAAGGAAAGTTTGATTGCAACCAAGAGCCGCCGATGCCCAGCAAAGTCACTATTCCAAAGATTACTAGTGAACATGAAATCCAGAAAAATGTAGCCGAAATTACAACTCTCTCAATCTTCTTCCATGGTTTGAATCGTGTTATCGCTTTTGCATTTGCTACTGCCATAGTTATAAAACTTGCGGCGGCCAACTGAAGTCCGACAGTAAACGAGACTAAAGCAAAGAGTGAGGTTTGAATACTTCCACTTGCAAAGAGTAGGTTGATTTGACCTGTAATAGCTAGGCTTGCGATTCCAAAAGAACCAATTAAAGTCAAAAGTAAACCGGGGTATAGCTGAAAGAACTCTGGGGAAAATAGAAGCATCATTTTCAAATGTCTCCAACCGTCTGGGAAACTTCTTAGATGTGGCTTCCTGTTTCTCCTATCTTTTCGAAGTTTTGTCGGAATCTCCACAAAAGTTGCTTGTATATTTGCCAACCTGGCAATCATTTCTGTTGCAAATTCCATTCCGGAAGTGGTTGGTGACGCCTCAAGATATTTAGCTTGACGCACTGCACGTAAACCACAGTGGAAATCAGATACTGGGATTCTAAAAAATATACGCCCTAGGGCAGAAAGTACCGGATTGCCAATGTACTTATGGTGCCATGGCATCGCCCCATCTTCTATACCCCCAACAAATCTGTTTCCGATAACAACGTCTGCACCCCGAATCAATTCTGCAACAAATTTGGGAGCATCGTTGAAGTTGTAGCTGAAGTCAGAATCACCCATTACTACATAGGGGGTGGTCGCCGATCTAATTCCAGCATCAAGAGCTGCCCCATAGCCCCGAGTTTCAACCTTCACGACAATGCACCCCAGCCTTTCGGCAATGTTTACGGATTCATCCGTAGAGCCATTATCAGCAATAATTATTTCAGCTTCATGCCCTGAATCTCGTGCACCTGATTTGGCCTCTTCAATGCACATTTCAAGAGTCAACTCTTCATTGAGGCACGGCATGACTACTGAATATGTGAACATTTCAAACCTTTGTGAGTCTTACGATTCTTCCGAGGCCAAAATGACTAACCCACCGTCTATTACCTTCTTCAAATCGATAAAGTGGTAGGAGTAGTGCGCTTGGGATCGGAAGCCGGGTGTGAACGCCGCCTGAAAGCAAGAAAGATAAACCTTTTAATGGCTGCAAAATTTCTATTTTCAGATTTGGAAATTCTTTGTGGAACTTATCAGCATCGCGTACAAATATATTAAAAGCTTGGGCTTGATTTCCCATCATTGGGTCGTCATTTTTTATTTCCCAATCATACTGCGAAGTATCATATGGTTCTGGGTGGAGGTATTTAAGAAGCACTTTGAAACAAAATTGAGAAAAGAGATTCCAATTCGGCTCAATGTAAATCGCATTGCCACCCTGTTTCAATACTCTATCTAACTCACTAAAATGGGCCAAGGGATCTCGAGCATGGTGTAAAGCATCCATGCCGAATAAAACATCAACTGAGTTATTATCTGCCTCAATTTTTTCAGCGGACATTACATAGTCCACACCTGGACTTTGTCTGACATCTGTAGTTTCGACTTCAGGCCAAACTATTTTGGTTATTCCGCCAGCAGCACCTATTTCGATAATTCTCTGTGGGTTTGAAATCGTTATGGCTCCTCGGATGGCATTTATCTCATCCGAAAAAAGCTGATGCAGGTACCCGTCTTTAATAATTCTTTCTACAGCATTTGCGGGCTGCGACAAAGTTTTACGTTCATAAATTCCAAATAGCCTGTCAGACATGTGTCCCTATCCATTGCAGTTTATAAAGTGCCTATGGGCCTCATTCTAAGAGAATAATTGCATTTTCTGGAGAATTACTACCACCTGTTTGCGATTTGGTTAACATTCTCACGAAGCTAGATTTAGAATTCAAGCGCTGTGGCTTTTTCGGCCACTTTTGGTTTCTGCCAATAGATTGTCAATCTTTATCCTCTTGGGACTGAGACGGTCAATCAAAAATCGTACTCTGGTGGTGCTTTTGTTTCGAGAGTCTTCCAATCAAAATATAATTTTCCGATATTCTGCCTGAGTGCGCATCAAAAATAGACTACAGACTGCTCAAAGGGTGTTTTCAACATTTGGATTTTTGGAGATCGTGAGACTCTCAATGAGAAAAATGAGGTTCGCGCAGCAGGTTAACAGTGGAGTACCCCATCTTTCAGGCGTCAGTATATATTCGGAGCAAGATTGGACCGACGAATTATTTGCGCAAATCTTGAATGCTTCGGAAGAAGAAATTACCTCAGCCCGCGCGGAATATACGCGCTACCGAATAACATTTGAGGAGAAAATTCTTTCTCCGAGAGAACAGTTTTTTGATTCTATTTTTGATCTTGGTTCTGGAATGTCTGAGTTTGTGTATACGGCAATAAAGGTGAAGAAGCCGGATAAAGTTGTAGAGACCGGTGTTGCAGCCGGAGTATCAACAAACACAATGCTCAATGCGTTACATTCAAACGCGAATGGGAAATTGGTTTCAGTCGACATTACCAATCAAGTAGGCGAGTTGATCGATGAGGCTCTAAAAAATCGCTGGGCCCTCGAAATCCTCCCCGAGGTTGGAAGAGAAAAATCTCTTGCTAACTATTTGCGTAAAAATGCTGATGCGTCAATTTTCCTTCACGATTCAGATCACTCAAGTTCATGGCAGAAAAAAGAATTGGCGCTCGTTGTCCGCGAATTAACTAGTATTGAATTAATTCTTTTCGATGATGTGGATCAAGAACTTATTGATTTTATTTTTCTTCATTTTGCAGAGTCACAGGTTATTGTTCTCAATGAGAATCGAAAGTTCTCGGGGATAATTCGCATACTGCGACACTAGGACAACGTTAAGGCTATTGGTGCTTTGCATTTTCAGAGAAGAATGACTTCTGTTTCATGCTTTGGCCAAAAGACACATCAGCGCTTCGCATGTGACGAGTGGAGCTGAATTGCGCGCGAGGTTTTCTCGAGCCTCCATGATGGCATTGATTTTGTTGATTGTTGAGTGCGAAGGTGAATTAGCCGCGTAACCTTCAATTTGCTCGCGCATATCTGTATTGATCATCGAATCTGTGTTGCCCGATTGCACCATCATGACATCGCGGTAGAAAGTAGCCATGTCTAGAAGTGCACCATCGATTGAGTCGCGGACCATGCGGGTAAAACGAGATTTCTGTTCCTTCTCAAGTTCTTTTACTGCCTTGGCTCCGCCCGTTGCCATTCCGCGGCCGGCTGCGCCTTTGCCATAGGCTTCTTGAAGTTTCTCAACTTCTTTTTCATCGCGCTCTTCAGATGAGGCATTAGCTTCGCTGGTCGCAAGATCAACAAGAGTTTGTGCGGCTTGAAAGGCTGCAGCGAGCGATCCCAATTGAAGCGGCAACTGCATAATTGTTTTGCGGTTACTGCGAACGGATTCGTTGGTGGCTAAATACTTTGCCCGACCAATATGTCCTTGGCTTACACGTGCTGCAAAATCTGCCATGCCTGGAGCGATGTGATCGCGGTTGATGAGAACGTTGGTAACTGCTTCAAGACTTGGTGTGCGCAGTTGTAGGTGGCGACAACGAGAGCGAATTGTTGGCAATACATCGTGAAGAGTTGGCGCGCAGAGTAACCACACGGTACGAGTACCAGGTTCTTCGATTGCTTTAAGAAGTGCATTGGCTGCAGACTCTGTAAGTCGATCAGCATCTTCCATCACAACTACTCGCCATCCACCCATTGATGGTGCCCACGCAACGCGGGTAAGGAGTTCGCGCACTTCTTCTATTTTGATGGAAAGACCTTCGGTACGAATGATTTCAACGTCAGGATGGCCGTGGGTCTTGGCAGAATTACAGTCGTTGCAGGTTCCGCATCCATTGTTGGGGCAGATGAGCGCCTGAGCAAAGGCGACTGCAGCTGATGAACGGCCCGATCCTGGTGGGCCAGTAAAGACCCAGGCATGCGTCATTTCTTGTGATTCTTCGCCTGTGCGAGAAGCGGCAACGGCGCCCTGAAGTATTTCGATGATGTGTTCTTGGCCGACGAGGTCATCAAAGACGGAGGTCATCTACTTTTTCTTCTTTGTAGTCGCTGACTTACTTGCCTTGGCTGCACGTGTGACTGTCGTAGTTACTGCATGTGTTGCTGTGCGAATTGGCTTGAGGAATTTATTCTGTTGTGGGCCTTGAGCGTTGCGCTTAAGTGCAGGGAGTTCGGCGACGCGAGCAATGATCTGTGTGTGGATCTCTTCAACAGATTGAGTACCGTCGACAACGAAGTAGCGTTCGGGATCCATCATTGCGATTTGTAGAAACTCTTGGCGAACGCGTTCGTGGAATTCGGTGGGTTCTGCCTCTAAGCGATCGCGTGATTGAAGGCGACCGAGGCCGATCTCGGCGGGGACGTCGATAAGGATTGTGAGAGTTGGGTACAGACTTTCGGTTGCCCAACGGCTAATGCGTGCGACTTCTGATGGATTGAGTACACGGCCTGCGCCTTGGTAGGCAGCAGATGAATCGAAGTAGCGGTCGGTGATGACAACATCGCCGCGATCAAGGCCGGGGCGGATGACGGAGAAGACGTGGTGTGCACGATCTGCTGCATAGAGAAGAGCTTCGGCACGCGGGCTGATGATTCCAGTTTCATGTCCAAGAAGAATCTTGCGTAAATCTTTTCCAAGATCTGTTCCACCGGGTTCACGAGAGAGAACAACGGTTTCGCTTTCTTGCTCTAACCACTTCTGTAGCAATTTTGATTGTGTTGATTTGCCGGTGCCTTCGCCGCCTTCAAATGCAATGAAGATTCCTTTTGTTGGTGCGCCGGTGATGGCGCCGAGCTCGCCTTGAAGTGCAGCAAGGATGTCTGACCATAAAGAAACTGCTGGGCGGTCTTTCATCTGGTGATAAGAAACAGAGCCGATGAGAACTGCAATGAGGCCGGCGATAAGGATGGTGATCTGTGCGCCGTTGTAGTTAAG
>CANGDT010000023.1 GCA_947452755.1 Actinomycetota bacterium | reverse complement strand
TTGCTCACTGACTCTCGGCGATTACACAGCGTGCGGAATGTGAGCGGCCCACTTTGCAAAGTCGCTGACGACAATTCCAGCACCGGCAAGTTGTGCACGCACCGAGGATGGTGCTGTGCCATTCACTGTTGATCGCGAAGCAATGGAACCTTCCACAGTGAGCACTGTGCGCACCTCAGGCGTCAGAGCTGGATGAATAGCAGCAAACTGTTCATCACTTAGCGCATCAAGTTCGATGCCATGAGCTTCTGCCTCACGTACACAGGCGCCAGCAATCTCATGAGCTTCGCGGAAAGGCACACCCTGCTGTACTACCCACTCAGCGATGTCGGTTGCTAAGGCAAAGCCCTCAGGGGCCGAAGCCAGCATTTTGTCAGTATCAAACTTCAACGTGGCCATCATTCCTGTCATAGCAGGAAGCAAAAGGTGCAACGTTTCGATTGAATCGATCACGCTTTCCTTGTCCTCTTGAAGGTCACGGTTGTAGGCGAACGGTAAACCTTTCAGTACCGTCAACATCGCCGTGACATGGCCAATCAAACGACCACTCTTGCCACGTGCTAACTCGGCGACATCCGGATTCTTTTTCTGAGGCATGATTGACGATCCGGTAGACCAGGCATCATCGAGAGTCGCCCAACCAAATTCGCGAGATGCCCACAGGCACACTTCTTCGCCTAGCCGCGACAAGTGCACCCCTAGCAGCGCTGTAATAAACAGGAATTCAGCGACAAAATCTCGATCACTGACCCCATCAATGGAATTCTCGACCACGCCGTTGAAGCCAAGTTCTTTAGCAACAGCAACAGGATCAAGTTTGAGGCTTGACCCAGCGAGCGCACCACTACCCATGGGCGACTTTGCAGCGCGATCATCCCAATCGATAAATCTTTCAAGGTCGCGCGACAATGCATGCGCATGCTTGGCAAGCTCATGACCAAAGGACACTGGTTGAGCATGCTGGAGATGCGTGAAACCGGGCGCTGGATGATCAACATGCGCAGCGGCCTGAACCAAAATTGCTTTTTGTAAATCAACGACATCTGAGGCCAGATAGCGCGCGCTGTTTCGCAAGTACATGCGCAAATCAGTAGACACTTGATCGTTGCGACTACGACCCGCACGAAGTTTGCCGCCTACCTCTGGACCAATGGTTTCAATTAGCCCACGTTCAAGCGCAGTATGGACATCTTCATCTGCATGAGTGGCAATGAATTCGCCTTTTTGGGACTTGTCAGCAAGCGTTGACAAGCCGTCAATCATGGTCTGAAGCTCATCGGCACTGAGGAGTCCGGCGGTATGCAGGACCCGGGCATGAGCTTTACTTTGGGCAATGTCGTAAGGAGCAAGTACCCAGTCGAAATGAACCGACGCACTCAAGTTTGCCATCGCTTCTGATGGACCTGATGCGAAACGTCCGCCCCATAACCTTTGACTCACGACTTACTCCTTTGTGTGTATTGCAAATCTAGCGGTGACTATCCGGCAAACTATGCACGTGCGCGCGGACGGGCAAGGTTCTTGAATTGAGTGGCAACTGAAGCACCTCCGGCTGGGTCCCGTGTAACCAACATGACTGTGTCATCGCCGGCAACTGTTCCAATCACTGATTCGATGCCACTTCGATCGATGGCACTCGCTAGGTAACTTGCAGCGCCCGGTGGGGTACGAATCACCACAATGTTTCCTGAGTATTCGAAACTTGCTGCGAGTTCTTCAACCACGCGTGCCAATCGTGAATCATCACGGACGACAAGATCGCCTGTGCCGTCATCAGGAATGGCATAGTGTGTTCCGCCATTCGTGGTTGGCACTTTGATTGCCCCAAGGATTTCCAAATCGCGGCTCAACGTTGCCTGCGTGACATGAAAGTCGTCCCTACCGAGCAACATTTGCAGTTCGCCTTGGGATGCAACGTTATGTGTCGCTACCAGTTCTTGAATGCGCATGAGACGCGCTGTGCGATTACTCATGATGATTCCGCAATTGCTCGAGCGAGTAAATCTAGCCCCTTGGCCAACTCTAAATCCGTGATTACCAACGGAGGTACAAGTCGCAATACATTCGGCAACGGCGCGTTTGTGATGACACCTAGTTCACGGCCACGCGCTTCAACAATGGAAGCAACATTGTCCTTCAAGACAACACCTTGCATGGCACCTTGACCACGGACCATCTCAACACCTTCGATTGGCAAGAGCACTCGTTCAATCTCTGCGCCAATGTGCTTTGCGCGAGTCATCAAATCTTCGGTCTCAACAAGATCAAGTACGGCATTCGCGGCAGCGCACGCTACGGCGTTTCCACCAAAAGTCGTTCCGTGCAAACCTGGTTGCAGAAGGTCGGCGTGCTCATCGAACGCAACCATGGCACCAATTGGAATTCCGCCACCCAGGCCCTTTGCCAGTAGCAACACATCTGGAGATATTCCAGAATTTTGATATGCAAACATGCTGCCTGTGCGTGCGATACCTGTCTGAACTTCATCGACTACAAAAAGTGCGCCAGTTGCATCACAAATCTGTTGGGCTGCGTTCAGATACTCCTGAGTTGCCGGAAGCACACCTCCTTCACCTGAAATAGGCTCAAGCCAGAAAGCCGAAGTGGTGTCCGTAATCGTGCGTTGCAAGTCTTCTACATCGTTAGGATTCACAAACTGTACGTCTGGCAGTAGCGGGCGAAATGGATCATGCTTTTTGGGTTGACCAGTTATCGAAATTGCACCCATTGTTCGTCCATGGAAACTCCCGTGCAGCGCAACTAAGCCGGTACGCCCAGTTAGTCGAGCCAACTTGATTGCAGCTTCATTTGCCTCAGTGCCTGAATTACAGAAGAAAACTTTGCCCGATCGACCAGTTGCTTCAAGAATTCTCTCGGCCAATTTCAGGCCTTGTTCGTGTGCTGCAAAGTTGCTTGTGTGACCAAGTGTCTGCATTTGCCTTGTGACCGCTTCAACAATCTTGGGGTGCGCATGCCCAGCAATATTTACCGCAATGCCAGCGAGCAAGTCGATGTACTCTTTCCCATCGACGTCCCATACCGTCGAGCCGACACCACGTTCTAATACAAGATTTGGTGTTCCATAGTTCGGCATCAACGACGCGTTCCATCGATTCTGCGCGTGTATGGCGTTAGACATCGGATCCTCCAGGCACAACCATCGTTCCAATTCCCTCATCGGTAAACACTTCGAGCAACAGGCAATGTGGCACTCGACCGTCAACGACCGTTGCGCGCGAAATCCCACCTTGGACAGCTCGCATACACGCCTCCATTTTTGGAACCATTCCAGATTCAAGGTGTGGCATCATCGACGCCAACTCATCAACCGAAATGGATTGAATCAAGTCACTAGTGTCTGGCCAGTTGCGGTAAAGCCCAGGAACATCGGTGAGCACGACAAGCTTGGCGGCCTTAAGCGCGATAGCAACAGCCGCAGCAGCAGTGTCGGCATTTACGTTAAATAATTGCCCATCAACACCCCGACCAATTGTCGAGATCACCGGAATGCTGCCCCATTCGAGCATTTGCGAGACCGCAGATGGATTGACTTCAGTAACTTCACCAACCAGGCCGATGTCCGTGGGAATACCGTCGACCAGAATGTCGCGACGCTCGGCAGTCAACAAGTCAGATTCGTCCCCGCTAATTCCCACAGCAAGTTCGCCGTGAGTATTGATGAGGTCAACGAGTGACTTTTGAACCTGGCCCGCGAGGACCTCGCGCACAACAACCATTGCCTCTGGTGTTGTGACCCGATATCCACCCTTGAATTCAGAGGTGATGCCGCGCTCTTTTAGCGCAGCAGAAATTTGAGGACCACCACCATGAACAACAACAGGTCGCAAGCCACTTAGTCGCATGTAGACGATGTCTTGAGCGAAGGCAGACATCAATGCCTCATCAACCATGGCGTTGCCACCAAACTTCACAACAATGGTCGCGCCTTGAAACTCTTCGAGCCACGGAAGTGACTCGGCAAGCACACCAGCTTTATCGAGAGGAGTTAACTCGTATTCATTGATCATGTTGAGTACGCCGAATTCTCGTGAACATACATTGCAGTCAGGTCATTGGTCCACAGTGTTGCAGTTGCTGCGCCTGCATTGAGCGAAATGCGAATGACTACTTCACGTGCAGACAAATCCACTGTTGGCTCGTCGGCCAACGCTGCACCCTTACGACAAACGGGGGCTCCGTTGAAATCAACATCAATGTGATCTGGTTCAAATACGGCTGTCGTTGTGCCGACTGCAGACAAGACGCGTCCCCAGTTGGGGTCTTCACCATGTATTGCGCACTTCAACAAATTGCTGCGCGATACAACTCGGGCAACATCGACTGCATCCGCTTCAGTTGCTGCGGCCTCCACCACAATTTTGATATCTTTTGTCGCACCTTCTGCATCGCCAATCAATTGGCGGGCGAGGTCGGCCGATACCAGTCGGACGGCTTCGCGAAACTCTTGACTCTCTGGAACTACATCGCTTGCTGCCGACGACAGGAGCAAAACCGTGTCGTTGGTCGACATGCAACCATCGGAATCTATGCGGTCAAACGTTGTCGAGGTTGCGCTACGAAGCGAATCCTCGCAAAGCTCGGCATCAACGGCGGCATCTGTAGTGATAACGACCAACATTGTGGCAAGACCGGGCGCCAGCATGCCCGCACCCTTTGCCATGCCGCCTACACGCCACCCTGCGGAAGACTCGTAAGTTGCACGCTTCGGAACACTGTCCGTCGTCATAATCGCGTGTGCTGCGTCGTGACCACCGTCTGGAGACAGTGATGAGCATGCGGCATCGACACCTGCGAGCAATTTATCCATTGGAAGTCGCTTACCAATGAGTCCCGTTGAGCACACCGCAACTTCGATTGGTCCTATGCCCAACTGTGTTGCCACGTGTTCGGCGGTGCGATGAGTATCAGCAAAACCTTCGGGTCCGGTGCACGCATTTGCTCCACCAGAGTTCAAGACGACCGCGCGAAATGAGCGAGAGTTGGCGCACTGCTTGGTCCATTGCACTGGCGCTGCCTGAACTCGATTGCTGGTGAATACTCCAGCAGCAACCGACGACGGTCCGTCATTGACGACCAATGCCACATCTTTGTTGCCTGAACTCTTGAGTCCAGCGACTACACCAGCGGCACGAAATCCTCGGGCAAATGTCACGCTCATGGCGCCACTCCTATCGTCGATAGGCCGAGCGCTTCAGTGAATCCATACATGATGTTTGCATTTTGGAGAGCTTGACCGGCCGCACCCTTGATGAGGTTGTCAATGGCAACAATCACAGTCGCGCGACCAAGACGTTCATCCTTTGCCACCTGGATGTGCACAGCATTCGAGCCGAGCGTCGAACCAGTAACCGGCAACTGACCAGCCGGGAGCACAGAAACAAACGTCTCATTTGCGTAATAATTCTCAAGCGCGGACCTGAGTTGCGTCTCACTTGCTTTAGTTTTCACACTTAATGTCGCCAAAATTCCGCGCGGCATGGGTGCCAATAGTGGCGTGAAGTTGATGTGCACATCTCCACCAGCCACTCTGCCCAGTGTTTGTTCAATTTCCGGAGTGTGCTGGTGCGTGCCACCGACCTTGTACGTCGACATCGATCCCATTACTTCGCTACCGAGCAAATTAACTTTCGCGTTGCGTCCCGCGCCAGAAGTACCTGAGGCGGCCACGACAACGACGTCGTTGGGTTCAGCCAAACCTTCTTCAAGGAGTGGTGCCAGGCCAAGCGTGATTGCAGTTGCGTAACAGCCTGGATTTGCGACGCGAGAACTTATTGCAACCTGTGAACGAAGGCCTCGGACTTCAGGCATACCGTACGTCCACGAACCAGCATGGGCGCCGCCGTAGTAAGTCACCCACTGATGAGCATCTTCAAGTCGGAAGTCAGCGCCGAGATCAACAATACGAACTGATTCTGGAAGCTCGCTGGCCAATGCTGCTGAATGTCCATGTGGGAGGGCAAGAAAAACAAGGTCAAGTCCAGTTAAGGCTGCGGCAGTTGTGTCTGCAAAAACCATGCTCGCCAAATCGGGTACAGATGAAAATTGCGGATGCACCTGCGCCAAGGTACTTCCTGCGTTTGAACCAGCCGCAATTACGGCAAGCTCAAAATCCGGGTGTCCATGAACAAGACGTATAAGTTCAGCCCCTGCATAACCCGAGGCTCCAGCAATTCCAACTGATGGCATACTTTAAGTATACGCATACTTGCATAAATGTATAATTTAACACGGGATAAGAAAAGGCCCCATTTCTGGAGCCTTTTCAACCAAATCACTCTCTACCGCAAGACTGCGCCACAAGCCTTTGCTGCCGAATCAACACCGGCCTGGCGGGACGCGGCAACTTCGTCAGCGGACAAAGTGCGGTCCGCGGCTCGGAAACGTAACGCGAATGCCAACGATTTATAACCCTCGGGCACTTGCGCGCCTTCGTAAACATCGAATAGGCGAATGTCTTCGAGCAACTCCCCTGCGCCCACTCGAACTGCTTCCATCACTTGACTGGCTGCAACGTTGATTGGAACTACCAGCGCAATATCTTCCTTGGCAACAGGGAAAGTCCACACGCGAGGTGCGGTTGGAACCACATTGGCCGCATGCATCAATTCGGTCAGATCCAGTTCAAGCGCGACGGTACGTTTTGGCAAACCAAGGTTCTCCAAGACACGTGGGGCAAGCTCACCGGCATAACCAATGACGTCATTACCAATAGCAAGTTGCGCACATCGCCCTGGATGCCACGGTGCAACATCAGCAGCGGACACATTTAGCGTCACACCAATTTCAGCAGCCAACGTCAACGCAACCTCAATAGCGTCACGCCAGGTCACAGGAACTGATTTGTCCCCAGGCACGATAGATACGCGTGCACCCGTCAAAGCCACTGCAACATACTGTGGCTGGTCTGGCAACAACGCCTCAAGTTCAAGTAACTGTTGCGCACTTGGTCGGGCCGAAACAGCTGGTCGTGGTGGATTAGTGACACCAGTGGCACTCTGCTCTGGCGCAAGCAAACTCACTGAAGCAATTTCGTAAATCGCCGAGTCGCCAAAGCCACGAGAAACGTTACGCCCAAGCGCGCCGAGTAAACCTGGCAACAACGTGGTGCGCATCAATGGCTGTTCATCAGACAAGGCATTAGCAAGCCTGACTGCATGGCGGCGCGTCGCATTTGCCGGCAACTGCAGTGCATCGAAATCTGCAACACCTACGAACGGGTAGTTGCGAACTTCAGAAAGGCCACGTCCCGCGAGGTGAACGCCGATTCGACGCATGAGCTTCTGCTGAGCCGTCAAACCATGACCTGCAGGTGCCGTCGGAAGTGATGTAGGAACCTTGTCGTATCCATCGATTCGAATGACTTCTTCGACTAAATCAATTGGAAGTACTAAATCTGGGCGCCACGATGGAACGCGGACTTTCCACGGTGTTGATGCGTCAGCAATCTCGCAACCGACTGCGAGTAACGTGCTTCGCACAATCTGTGGATCGTATTCCCGCCCAGCGACCACTCCTGGCTTAGCAGGATCAAATTCAATAACGGTTTCTGTGGCGCCAGACTCAACACCAGTAGTTCCCTCGTATGTCGCGCCACCGTGTGCAATGAGCAGTTCGGCTGCCCGTGCCGATGCAACTGGAGCCAACATCCGATCGACTCCACGTTCAAGGCGACGTGAAGACTCAGAAGAGAGTTTGTGTCGACGACTCTGGCGAGCGATGACAACTGAATCAAAGTGTGCGGCTTCCAGTACAACCCGAGTTGTTGCATCTGAAATTTCACTGAAAGCGCCACCCATGGTGCCGGCAAGCGAAAGAGCTTGCTTGTCATCTGCAATTACCAAGTCGTCGGAAGTCAGCACCCGCTCAACGTGATCGAGGGTTTCCAACTTCTCACCATCAATCGCACGACGTGCACGAATTGTGCCAGTCACCTTGTCTGCATCAAAAGCATGAAGCGGTTGACCAAGTTCAAACATCACATAGTTAGTCACGTCAACAGCGAGTGAAATCGAACGCACTCCCACAGCCGCGAGGCGCGACTTTATGTAGTCAGGTGACTGCGCGGTCGGATCAAAATTGCTCAAAGTGCGCAGGACCAGAAGGTCACACGCAGATTGATCATCGGATGCAGCTTGCGCGGCACTTCCAGAAGCCTCAGGAAGCACGGCAAGGTGCGTACCCGGATCAACAAACTCAATACCGCGAGCAATCGCAACTTCGCGCGCCATGCCTCGGATACTCATTGCGTAGCCTCGGTCAGGAGTCACGGCAATGTCGAGAACTTCGTCGCCGAGCCCCAGAATTGGGAACGCATCGTCGCCAGGGGTTGCTGAACCCTCAGGCAAAATAATGATGCCATCCTGCTCATCGCTGATACCAATTTCGCGACCTGAGCACATCATGCCGTCTGAAATTCGACCGTAAGTTTTACGCGTAGCAATAGTGAAGTCGCCGGGCAATGTCGTTCCGGGAAGCGCCACTACAACAAGGTCGCCTTGAGCAAAGTTGCGTGCGCCACAAATGATGCCTCGGATGCCAGGTGTGTCTTCGTGTCCATGTGCAGCGCCGACTTCAACCTGACAAAAACGAATTGGCTTCTTCAGACCCTCTAGCTCTTCAAACGATGCGACACGGCCAACCACAAGGGCACCTGATACATCGCCAACAGTGTCGACGCTTTCCACTTCGAACCCCACACCAAGCAACAAAGCCGCAACATCGCGCCCTGTGAGCTCAGCCGGGATGTCAACAAATTCACGCAGCCACGAAACAGGAACCTTCATTAAATCCCCAATCCGAATGCGCGCGTAAATCGCACATCGCCCTCGACCATGTCGCGCATGTCAGTGATTCCGTGACGGAACATCAAGGTACGTTCAAGACCCATTCCAAAAGCAAAGCCGCTGTACTCGTCGGGATCAATACCGCATGCAATCAGTACTTTCGGATTCACCATGCCGCAGCCGCCCCATTCAATCCAGCCTTCACTTCGGCATGTTCGGCACGGTTCAGCAGGATTGTCGATTGAATTTCCCCGACACACAAAACACTGTAAATCAACTTCCGCGGACGGTTCGGTGAATGGGAAATATGAAGGACGCAGTCGAGTCACAATGCCTGCACCGAACATCGCCTGCGCAAAGTGATTCAACGTGCCCTTCAGGTCAGCCATCGTGATGCCCTTGTCAATAACCAATGCTTCAACCTGGTGGAAAACTGGTGAGTGAGTGGCATCAAGTTCATCCGTGCGGAAAACACGACCAGGACAAATGACATAAATCGGTGGAGTGCGGGTCAGCATTGAACGAATTTGCACAGGTGACGTATGCGTACGCAATACCAAACCAGAATTTTCAGAACCAATGAAAAACGTGTCTTGCATAGTGCGCGCAGGGTGATCAGGCGCAATATTCAGTGCGTCGAAGTTGAACCATTCGGATTCCACTTCCGGACCTTCCGCAACTGAATACCCCAATGCAATGAAAACGTCGCTAATTTGTTCTTGGATTGTGGTCAATGGGTGACGACCACCCTGTAAAGGCGTTGACGAAACGGTGGTGACATCGACAGCCTCTTCGAGGAGCAACGCCGCATCACGAGCAACTTCAAGGTCAGCAGTCCGTGCAGCCAAAGCCTGATTAACGGAACCACGTGCCTCGCCCATGCGCTTACCGGCTTCCGCCTTCGCTGCAGGCGGTAATGCGCCAATCTCACGATTAGCAAGTGCCAGCGGTGAGCGATCACCGGTATGCGCGAGGCGAACTTCTTTCAGCTCGTCAAGTGATTGCGCAGCGGTTATCGCCGCGATGGCCTCAGAAACTCGTTCAGCAAGGTATTCCGGGGCAAGCGTGCTGACCTCAACTGGATCAAACGACTTATTCGGTGCAGACACTCGCTGAACTCCTTATTTGTGAACTTCCTAATTCTATGGGGAATCACACGATGCCAATGTTTCTGGGCGAGTGACACTTCGGCTGAATTGAAAAACAAGGAGTGCGCTCGGTTTTGAAGTAGTTGCAGTGACAACTCGTCGTCTGGATTAGCGCTGAGCTTGAGCCGAGGCGTACAGACAGACCGCGGAAGCAGTTGCAAGGTTCAGCGACTCAGCTTTGCCATAGATAGGGATACTGACGACCGCATCTACGAGGTCGAGCACTTCTTGCGGTATCCCCCATGCTTCATTGCCAAATACCCACAGTGTTGGTTTCGTCAGGTCGGTTCCCGTGTACAGGTCAACTCCAGCAGCGTCTGCGGCTAGAACTTGCATACCGAGTTCGCGCGCGCGTGTGATGGTGGCGGCAAGATTCTGACCTGTCGTGATTGGCAGGTGAAACAGTGATCCGACACTTGCGCGAATCACTTTGGGATTAAATAGATCAACGGAGTCGGTGGACATGATGACGCCGTTTGCTCCGGCTGCGTCTGCCACACGAATAATTGATCCGGCGTTTCCCGGATCGCGCACTGCTGTAAGCGCAACGGCAAGTGTGGTGCTTTCGTTTAGCACATCGTCGATTGTGTTGTGCCACATTGATGTCACCGCGACCATTCCTTGCGGCGTAACAGTGCTACTTATTTCTTCGATAACAGCCCCTGATGAAGGTGACACAGTGCCACCAGCAGCAGTGACGGCGGCAACGACATCGGGGTAACGCTCGAGGGCAGGTTCAGTGATGAACAAGTCACGCACTCGACCAGCAAGTGCTGCTTCGCGGCAGGCTTGCGGACCTTCACTGAGAAACAAGCCGTCATCCTCGCGGAAACCGCGCTTTAAAAGACGACGTGCGCGCGTCACTTTAGACGCGCGCACGTTCGTTAGTACAGATTCAGTTTGCATGTGAACAAACCTTCACTTGCTTACGCAAGAGTTAGGCAGCATCCACTGGTGCGTTGACGTCTGCAGGCAGAGCCTTGGCAGCAGTCTGAACCAAAGCGGCAAATGCTGCTGGTTCATTAACTGCAAGTTCAGCGAGCATGCGACGATCAACTTCGATTTCAGCAAGCTTGAGACCCTGGATCAAACGGTTGTAGGTCATGCCGTTGGCACGAGCTGCAGCGTTGATGCGCTGGATCCACAACTTACGGAAGTCGCCCTTGCGGGTACGACGGTCGTTGTAGGCGTACACCATTGAGTGAGTAACTTGTTCCTTTGCCTTGCGGTAAAGGCGTGAACGCTGTCCACGGTAACCACTGGCTTGTTCAAGTACTTCGCGGCGCTTCTTGGCCGCATTGACGGCCCTTTTTACACGTGCCATGACAAATCTCCTCTTAAAGCTCTGCTGGACCTAGCGGCCCAGAAGCTTATTTGCTTTCTTTGAATCGGCAGGTGAGAGCACCTGATCCACGGACAAACGACGGGTGCGACGGCTGGTCTTGCTTTCAAGAAGGTGGCGCTTGCCAGCTTGTTCCTTCATGAGCTTGCCAGTGCCAGTTACGCGGAAGCGCTTCTTTGCACCACTGTGGGTCTTGTTCTTCGGCATTTTGTCTCCTGCCTTCTTCTTTAGCCTGACCTTGGTAGATCGGGAAACTTATGGTCGTACTTATCCGGCGCCGTTTGTTATTCGGCGACGTTCTTATTCGACAGAGTTGTCGCTTTCACTTGGTGCACCTTCAACTTCAACTTCAGCGTCAACCGCTGGTGCAGCTGGTGCCTTTGCTGGCTTTGCGGCCGGCTTGCGTCGTGCCGGTGCAAGCACCATGGTCATGTTGCGACCGTCTTGCAACGGTGCTGACTCAATCACTGCGGTTTCGCCGATGTCCTGCGCAAGACGCTGGAGCAGACGGTAACCAAGTTCTGGACGTGATTGCTCGCGACCGCGGAACATGATTGTGATCTTGACCTTGTCACCCTGTGCAAGGAACCGCTCGACGTGACCCTTTTTCGTGTCATAGTCGTGCTGATCAATCTTTGGTCGGAGTTTCATTTCCTTAATGACCGTGTTGACCTGGTTCTTGCGAGCTTCACGAGCTTTAACGGCTGCTTCGTACTTGAACTTGCCGAAATCCATCAGTTTGCATACTGGTGGCTTTGATTCCGGGGAAACTTCGACGAGATCAAGATCTGCTTCCATTGCTAGTTTCAGTGCATCTTCAATACGCACAATGCCGATCTGCTCTCCGGCAGCTCCGACGAGACGTACTTCGGGTACACGAATCCGCTCATTGATGCGGGGCTCGATACTGATGGGTCCTCCTGTGGTTGACGGTTTCAAATAAACGCGTACCCACTGGACCGCGCACTGCTGCGCACTTCGCTTAGCGAAGCTTCCAGACCTTACCCGACGCCCTAAATAGGCGATGCGGGTGGGAACGTATCCACTTGTGTGACTAACCCACATGAAGCGGGTTGGTCGGTCGTATGAGAGTCTAAACCAATGAGCGACAATCTCCCTAATTCAGTTGATAACCCTGAATCTGTTACGGCCGCCCGCGACCTTTCTGCACTGTCATCGGTGGAGATCCTCAGCCTGCATGCGGTCGACTTAATGACTGCAACTGCCGTGAAATTGGGCCTTTTCGAAGGTACAGAGCCGGATTTAGCCGAGGCACGCATTTTGATTCAGGCATTGGCCGGCTTTGTGGATGCTGCGGCCCCAGAATTGGGTAGCCACCACGCTGCGCCGTTACGGGATGGGTTGCAAACTTTGCAGCGTTCCTTCAAGGAACAATCGCCAATTCAAGATGCTGCTGGCGCTGGTCCGGGCGAAAAGTACACCGGACCGGTTTATTTACCTGCGACCTGAACTTCCAACGGCCGATCGAGCAGCGCATTGAGGTCACTACCCTGAATTACTGCGGCTACGTCAGTACTCAGCGTGGGTGTAGGCGCGGAAACATGCAGCGTGATTGTCACTTCTTCGTCCGTGTCATCCCAGGACGCACTGTCGATTCCATCAACATTTCCAAGTTCACGACACACGTCATCTAGCGTGTCATCTAGAAGTTCCTCGCGATGCGGTCCGATTGCCAATAAGTTCAGCAACATTCCGTCGATTGCCGTCGGCACAGGACCGGCGATATCGATAATGAGTGCATCGAATTCTTGTTCGAGAACGCTCTTTGCAACAACGTGACTGGCTCGCGGAATTGGTCGCGCTTGCGGGTCCCAGACTTCAAGACTGTCTGTGCCCGTGAACGCAAGCAGTGCCTTGCGCCCATCTGACGAATGAAATTCAACGGATTCCATATGGCTGTCTTTTTCTGACCCGTCATTCAGTGAATCAACCTGAGCAACAACAGGGACTAGCAAACGATCGCTTACGAGTAAATCTAAAACACGGCGCGCACATTCCGCCGTCGCCAGCTGTGCATATTCACTTAACGCAACACGCAATCGAGCGTTTGCTGAACCATCATCGTCAGCAAAATCGGATTCTGGAACTTCTGCCCCGGTGAAATCACTCATAGTCGGCAAGCATGAATGTCGGTAACGATGACTCCGCGGGCGCCTAGGTCATACAGCTCGTCCATGATTGCGTGAACCTGCTTACGAGGGACCATGGCACGTACCGCCGACCATTCAGAATTCTGAAGCGTGGACACGGTTGGCGACTCGATACCTGGAGTGATGGTGCACGCTTGATCGACCAAAGTATTTGGAATGTCATAGTCGACGAGGACATACGAGCGCGCAACCATTACACCTTCAAGGCGACGCACAAAAGTTTGTACTGCAACATTCTCACCAAGCCCAGGACGGCCAATTAGAATTGCCGAGCTCTTGAAAATTGGTTCTCCTAGAATTTCCAGGCCCGCCTGGCGCAAAGTAGTTCCCGTCGCAACGACATCTGCGACAAGATCAGCAACGCCAAGTGCGACAGCGTTCTCTACCGCACCATCAAGTTTGACAATTTCGGCATGAATTTTTTGCTCGGCCAACCAGTGCGCCAAGATTCCTGGGTACGACGTTGCAATGCGCTTCCCATCGGCATCAGATACAGATTTCATCGTGCCGGCCGGTGCTGCGAGCCGGAATGTTGACGGAGCAAATCCAAGCTCAACAATTGTGTCGGCATGTGCGCCAGAATCAGCCAACATGTCACTTCCTGTGACACCCACATCGATAGTGCCGCGGCCTACATAAGTGGCTATGTCTCGTGGGCGTAGGAAAAAGAATTCAACGTCGTTTTCAAGATCTTGGACGACTAGTTCACGCGCATTTGCTGCGGCAACGTACCCAGCTTCGCTGAGCATTTCACGTGCAGGATCAGAAAGTTGACCTTTATTGGGAATGGCAACGCGCAACATGGTTACAACTTTCGGTAGACGTCTTCGATGGATACATCAGCTGCAATCATGAGCAGCTGGGTCCAGTACAACAACTGCGAGATTTCCTCGGCAGCTCGTTCTGGTGACTCGTGTTCCGCGGCCATCCAGGCTTCAGCGGCCTCTTCGACAACTTTTTTACCGATTGCGTGAACGCCTGACTTCACCATGGCGACACTTTGTGAGTCGGCGGCGTTTTCGGCGACTCTGGTCAACAGTTCGGCGTGTAATTCGTCGAAGGACTTCATGGGCTAAGTCTAGGCGTTACGAATTTGCTGAAGAACCGTTGCAGTGTTCATTGCCGCGGCGGCCGCCTCGGCACCCTTATCCTCAGAACTTTGTGGAAGGCCTGCGCGATCTAACGCTTGATCCTCGTTGTCACAGGTCAGAACCCCAAAGCCAATCGGGATACCAGTATCCAAAGCAACGCGAGTTAATCCGTCCGTGGCGGCATTGCAGACAAAGTCAAAGTGCGGGGTTCCACCTCGGATAACTACTCCGAGTGCGACAACTGCGTCTGCACCTGAGGTGGCTGCCGCTAATGCTGCAATTGGCAACTCAAATGTGCCAGGGACTCGATGTAATTCGGCAGTGAGTCCCGCTTCCGCAATAACACGTGTTGCACCAGCGATGAGTCCATCCATTACTTCGGTGTGCCATGACGATGCAACTATGACGACACGAGTTCCCGCGAATCCCTTCACAACCGACTCTGGACTTCCAACGCCACTCATGTTGTCTCCCCAAGAGTTGTTAGGTGATGACCCATGTGGTCACGCTTTGTTCGAAGGTATTCACGGTTGTGATCGTTAGCTTCGATTTCCAGAGCCACTGTCTCAGAAATTGTGAGGCCGTAACCTTCGAGCCCAACACGTTTTGTTGGATTGTTCGTGAGCAGTCGCATAGATTTCACACCAAGTTCAACGAGAATCTGAGCGCCAGTTCCATAATCACGCGCATCTGCCGGTAAACCGAGAGCTATGTTCGCTTCTACAGTGTCGGCACCTTCATCCTGCAATGCATATGCCTGCAGTTTGTGCATCAGGCCAATGCCTCTACCTTCGTGTCCACGCACGTAGAGCACGATGCCTCGACCTTCGTCTGCGACAGCCCGTTGGGCCGCACGCAATTGAGGTCCACAGTCACACCTGAGTGAACCAAGCGCATCACCAGTCAAACATTCCGAATGCACACGGACTAACACGTCGTTTCCATCGCCTATTTCGCCCATGACCATGGCTACGTGATCCGTGTCGTCCAACACACTTTGGAATCCCACAACAGTAAATTCGCCATTTGCTGTTGGCAATTGTGCGGTTGCCACCCGGCGAACCAGTGATTCATTGCGGCGGCGATATGCAATGAGATCGGCGATTGAAATCATGGGGAGACCGTGAGTGTCGGCAAATTCGCGCAATGCTGGGGCACGCATCATGGAACCGTCGTCATGAACGATTTCCGCGATAACTCCAGCGGGAGTTAACCCGGCTAGGCGAGAGAGATCTGTGGAGGCTTCGGTGTGCCCAGGGCGGCGTAGTACTCCGCCAGGAACACTTCGCAATGGAAATACGTGACCAGGTCGCGTGAGTTCCCACGGCTCGGTGGCCGAGTCAGCAAGGACCTTAATTGTGCGGGCACGGTCAGCAGCACTGATGCCCGTATCGACTCCGTCGCGGGCGTCAACGCTCACCGAGTAGGCAGTGCCCTTGCGGTCTTCGTTGATGTGGGTCATCGGCGGCAGTCCGAGACGATCAAGTTCGGGACCTTCCATGGGTACACAAATAACACCTGAGGTGTAACGGATCATGAAGCCAACAAGTTCAGGGGTGACCTTTGATGCAGCAAAAATCAGATCGCCTTCGTTTTCACGATCCTCGTCATCCACCACCACAATTGCTTTGCCGGCCCGGATGGCATCAATTGCCACTTCGATGGAATCGAGAACTGTCATCGCACACCAACTAACTTTTCGACGTACTTTGCCAGGACATCAACTTCAAGATTCACTTTGTCGCCATTGTTCCGAAAACCAAGTGTGGTGTTTTCTAATGTGGCCGGGATAAGGGAAACTGAAAACGTTTTTTCATCAACAGCGGAAACTGTAAGAGAAGTGCCATCCACTGTGATGCTCCCCTTTTCAACGATGTATTTGAGTAGCTCACTAGGTGGCGTAATCGTCACTACATCCCAGTTTTCGGAATGTACACGACTGGCAACTGCGCCAACACCATCAACGTGGCCTTGCACAAGATGCCCACCAAGTCGGGTGGCCAAGGTGACCGGGCGTTCGAGGTTCACTTGCGCACCAACTTCTAGTGATCCAGTGGTTGTGCGCAGCAAGGTTTCCCGCATCACATCAGCCGTGAACGTGTCACCAGCTTGAGTAGCAACCGTTAAGCACACACCGTTAACGCAAATCGAGTCACCAAGATTCGCATCCGAAAGGACTAAAGGCCCGGCAATGGTGATCCGCACAGCATCATCAGGCAGTTGGGTGATTGCTTGAACGCGACCTAACTCCTCAACAATTCCGGTGAACATTAACGATCCTGACGAGTAGTGAAATGGATGACTAGGTCTAATCCAACACGATTGACTTGATATTCGGGAAATCGGTGAGCTTCAGACAACTGATGTATGCCTAGCGGTCCGGTCACCGAGCGACCGGAACCCAGTATGACTGGCGCCATAAACCAGTACACCTCGTCGACTAAATCTTGTTCCCACGCCGCAGTGGACAACCCGGGGCCAGCTTCAAGTAGCACGCAGTGAACACCGTGTTCCTGCCACAAAGTGGTGAGTGCATCCGCAAGATCTTGTTTCAACGAGACAGCGCGAGGTTCCGTCGAGAAAAGATTTAGGCTCTCGGGTAAATCGCGCATGCCGACCACGACTCGCAGTGGTTGATCCTGGGGCGAATGTGCACGCACAGTGAGTAGCGGATCGTCGACTAATGCAGTTCCTGTGCCGGTGACAATAGCACCCACGCCTGCTCGAATCTCTTGAACTTTGGCTCGTGCATCATCGCTAGTAATCCACTTGCTCGAACCGTCCTCAGCGGCGATGAACCCATCCAGTGACGTTGCCGTCTTCCAGATGACCCACGGTCGATTATGAGTGTGAGCGAATGTCCAAGATGCATTGAGCGAAGAGCACAAATCCACCTGCACGTCACCATGGACAATAATTCCGGCACTTTCAAGTACGGCTGCCCCACCAGCCATCGACACATTCGGATCGCGCTGCCCAAAGACAACACGACTAACACCTGCATCAATAAGTGCCTGCGTGCATGGGCCACGCTTTCCTGTCGAGGCGCACGGTTCAAGCGTCGAATACACAGTTGCTCCTCGTGCGCGGTCACCCGCTTCACGCAATGCAACGACCTCAGCGTGATCCGTACCCGCACCTTTATGCCACCCATGCCCGACGATTTGTCCATCGGCATCGACAACAACTGCGCCGACATACGGATTCACATCGCGAACAAGATTAGGCGTACGCGCTAAATCACAGGCTCGATCAATCATTGCCTCATCGAACTCGCGTTGAGTTGATGTCATGCGTGATTGCACCACCACGACGAAGAGGTCGCCCCTTGGGCAAGCGCGCGCAGGTCACTAATCGCTGCAACAGGATCAGCCGTGTTGTACACAGCGGAACCAGCGACAAAAGTATCTGCCCCAGCATCTGCACACACTTCAATAGTTTTTGCGGAAACACCACCGTCAACCTGAATCCAAATGTGAAGGTCCTGCGCAGAAACCAGTTCACGTACACGGCGAACCTTAGGCATCATGTCTTCCATAAAAGATTGCCCACCAAATCCAGGCTCGACAGTCATGATCAACACCATGTCAAGTTCAGGAAGCAGGTCTTCATAGTCAGCAAAGCTTGTTCCGGGCTTGATTGCCATGCCTGCACGCGCGCCTGCTGCGCGAATATCGCGAGCTACTTGGCGCGGGTTACTAGCGGCCTCAACATGAAACGTCACACTTTGTGCGCCGGCTTCGGCGTAACCAGGTGCCCAACGATCAGCGTCACTGATCATTAAGTGGCAATCAATTGGTGTCGATACTTGTGCAATGAGAGATTCAACGATGGGTAAGCCAAGCGTCAGATTTGGGACAAAGTGATTGTCCATCACATCCACATGGAGCCAATCGGCGGAACCTGCTACGCGCTCACACTCGTCAACCAGATGACCAAAGTCAGCCGACAAGATGCTAGGTGAAATGCGTAGTGCCACGCCCTAAGCCTAGTCCGAAGCCTTACGACGCAGCAGAGCCAAGAACATGCCATCGGTGTGATGTACATCTGGACGCAGGCGCATAGTGTCCCCCAGCCCATCAACAGTAGGGAGTACCTCCGATACGGGCACGAGTTCAAAATCTTGATGCTTGCGCAGGAAGTCGTTGACAATGGCATCGGTTTCGGCCAAGTGCGGAGAACACGTCGCATAACCGATGACACCACCGGGGCGAACTAGCGTCGACCCATGCGCCAACAACTGCTGCTGAAGGGCTGCTAAGACAGGCACGTCTGACGGTAGTCGCCGCCACCGCGCTTCAGGCCTGCGCCGTAGAGCACCAAGCCCTGTGCAAGGCGCATCAATCAAAATGCGGTCAAACAGTTTGCCGGGCGAATATTCGCGGGCATCAGTAATGATGACATCGTGCTCGCCTGGCGCATTGAACAGTGAGTTCTCAACCAGATGAGCTCGCGGCTCAATAGGTTCAAGAGCAGTGAATGACGCCCCGGCTTCGGCGGCAAGTCCAGCCAAAATTGCAGCCTTGCCACCAGGACCTGCGCACATGTCGAGCCAAGCGCTCTCTTGCCCGTCGACAGAGACCTGTGCAACAGCCAGCGCAACGAGTTGACTTCCTTCATCCTGGACGCCAACACGATTTGTTTGCACATCATCAATATCGCCAGGCCGCGTTGACCACGACTGCTCGCCAACAGGACGGATCATCGTTCCCGCCAGTGGCGACCATCGACCTGGCGCAATGTGTGGCAGATTCAATAAGTCGTCAATTGTTGCCTGGCCAGGACGAGCAACAAGTGACACAGGCGCAGGTTCATTGCCAGCGGCCAAAATACCGCGCAGTCCTTCATCGTCGGTTTTGTAAGCACCAGAAATTGCGCGCACTACCCACACTGGGTAGGAAAACTCCAGCGACATCGCGTCGTCTTTGTTCAATCCCACTGAAAGTTCAGCAAACCACTCGTCCCACGACTTGGCAGCTATTTTGCGTAACACAGCATTGACAAATTTTGATGAGCCAACGCCATGCACATCGCGGGCGAGGTCTACTGTCTCGCTGACCGCAGCATGTGCGGGGATGCGCATAAAGAGCAATTGATACGCACCTAGCCGAAGTACATCCCTTACTGCAGAATCCATGCTGTCAGTTCGTGACGCGCAGGCATCAATAACTGCATCAAGGCTGCCCTGTCGACGCAATGTTCCATATGTGAGTTCTGTTGCCAGACCCGCATCCCGCGAATCAACTTTTCGTTGATCCAAAAGTGCAGGCAAAATCAAATTGCTGTAGGCGTCATCGACATGCACAGCTTGAAGAACATCGAATGCAACATGGCGCGAAGAATTTGATGACCTCATTCGAATACGGTCAGTTCACGTCGATTATTCATCCAGACCAATGCATCCACCGGCTTACGACCCGCCTCATGAACAGTTCCCAACTCAACAGCAGTGCTTCCAGTTCCCACAACGACCTTCTTCTCGCGTACTTCCACAACACCTGTTGCAATATCTGTAATGTCGTTGCGCACACCCACGGGACCTAATTTGATTCGTGAGTCACCGCACATCGTCCACGCACCTGGCTCCAGAGTCACCGCACGTACTTTGCGATCTATTGCAAGTGCCGGATGTTGCCAGTTGATACGCGCATCACTCACAAGAATTTTGGGTGCATGGGAAATCCCATCCAATGGTTGGTGCAGAGGATGAATTGAACCGTTTTCGACACCCGCAAGTGTCGCCAGCGCCAATGCCCCACCTTCGTTTGCTAAACGAGCCAAAAGTTCACTTGATGTTTCGCGTTCGCCAATTGACGTTGTGAGGTACGCGAGCATTGGACCGGTATCAAGTCCTTCGTCTAGACGAAAAGTTGACACACCTGTGACATCATCGCCAGCCATGATTGCGTGTTGCACTGGTGCTGCCCCACGCCAATGTGGCAATAACGAGAAATGAACATTTATCCATCCGTGCGCTGGTACGTCAAGCAACTCACGCGGCACAAGGTTTCCGTAAGCAACTACGACAACACAATCAATTCCATCAAATTCCGAGGCAATATCCCTGAGTGCGGTGGGCTTTAATGTGCGACAGCCGAACTCATGGGCCACTTCGGAGACTGGGCTCGGCGTCATGACTTGGCCACGACCAACTGGGGCATCTGGACGCGTTACCACAAAGGCCACGTCATGGCTGGATTCAAATAATGCGCGCAATGTTGGAACTGCCGCTTCCGGTGTACCGGCAAAAGCGATGCGCACTTACAGCAAACCATTCATCATCGAATGTGGGCTGATCTTCACATTCGGTTCAGCACCAAACCATTCGGTGGCACGAATTTCACGCATGGCTTCCTTGCGCGCCTCAGCATCCAACCGGTCAATAAAAATAATTCCATCGAGGTGATCAGTTTCGTGTTGAATGCAACGGGCCATCAGCTCGGAACCGCTAAGCGTCACTGGCTCGCCATACATGTTCATGCCCTTAGCGACGACACGCATTGCTCGTGGTGTATCAAACGTGAGATCCGGAAGCGAAAGACAACCTTCGGGGCCATCCTGCATTTCGTCGGAAAGATCAAGAGTTGGGTTTATGAGATGACCAACGACATCATCAACGTCGTAAGTGAAAACTCGAAGTGATACTCCAATTTGCGGTGCGGCAAGCCCAGCGCCGGGAGCGTCTTGCATTGTCGCGGTGAGGTCAGAGACTAGTTGGCGTAGCTCTTTATCAAAGGTCGTCACTTCGAGTGCTGGGGTCGTCAATACAGGGTCACCGAACAACCTGATTGGCTTGACGCTCATATGCACTCCTGAACTTTGTTGTCCTCAGTTTATCGGCTGAAGCTACTGTGAATGCACCGTGGTGATTCGGTTACAGCGACAACGGATCCATGCGCACATTGACGGGTGCGCCCTTTCGTCGTGCCGACCTCGTTGCCGTTGCCGCCTTGAGTGCTGTGGCTAACTTGATCCCGTCTTGCCTCTCAATACTGAGCAACATTCGCACTGTGCCATCTTCAAGAGGCACCGGACCGCGCTGAACTGTGTTGGCCGGAATCTGTGCAATCTCCAACAATTCATCTACGTCCACAGTTGTCCCAGTGAGTGATGCCATGCGAATCGCGGGCGGCAACTGCACCTGGGTGCGCGTCAATAATTCACGTGCCGCAAATCCAGCTGGATCATTTCGTATGAGCGCTTGGACAGCTGGATGCTCAGAATCGGCGACCACAACAACATCGCCGTCGCTTCGCACAAGTGATGCACATTCCATCCATTTTGCGAACGCATCCTCGGTTGCCCGAAGCTCAAGGCGAGAGAGCATCGCGTTTCCGTCGAGCAGGACGGCAGCCGCGTAACCACCTTCTGCTACGGGTGCTGCGCCAGCAGTCGCTACGACGATTGCAGATCGGTTATCAACATTGCGCAGAATATGATCACTTGAGGAAACACGGACGGGTGTGCCTGGAAATGCGCGACCCAATTCCTCGCCTGTTCGCTCGCTGCCAACGGCTGCGGCCCGAAGGGCACTCCCCTGGCATCGCTGACATTTCCATGCAGACTCCACGTGCCCACATAGTTGGCACGTCGGCGCACTAAATCGTTCCGAACTCACCAGTGGTCCCGCACATTGTGTGCAGGTAGCCAAATCTCGACACGTGCTACACACAAGTCGTGGCACGTAACCTGCTCGTGACACCAAAATAAGGACAGGACCGGATGCGAGTCCTTTTCGAATTGTCTGCATTGCGATATCTGGCACTCGTGCACCGCGACTTTGAGTGGCAGTGGCTGCCGGCGAATCTTCCAGCGCACTTCGCACTCGTGGCCACAGAGTACGTTGGTCTTCTCTCGGCCTGGCCACATGCACACACCACGGCATTAGCGCAGCGGCATCAGTTGATGTTGATGAACCAATCAATAAAAGTGCTGTATTTTGCTGCGCGCTTCTCAGCACCGCTACATCACGAGCATTCCAATACGGCGCATGAAGGTCAGAAAGCGTTTCATTCCAGTCATCCCACACACAAACGGCCGCCAGATTATTCAGCGGCGCAAAGACAGCCGACCGTGTTCCCACAACAATCCGTGCTTCACCGCGCAACGCCCGAAGCCATGAGAGATAGCGGCGCTGTGGACCATCATCAGCCGCCACAATCGTGACTGCCGATTGTGGGCACCCAAGCGAAGCCAAGCTAGCAATGACACGATCAATCGCCGCGCGATCCGGCACCACAACAACGACAGATTTGTCACTATGCGCAATCGACATTGCGTAGTGAGCCAACATTTCCGCGGGGTTATCAAGTCCTGTGGTCACTAACGCACGAGGTGAATCGCCCGAAAGTGTTCGGGAAATAAACGCTGAACCGCCCACGTAGTCAGTCCACACGCCAATTCCTGGGTCAGGAACTGACGCCGCAGGTTCTGGGGCGGACGCTTCAGCGCCCGCATGACGATTCGGAATAGCGCTGCGCAAAACATCTGAAACAATCCCGGCTTGTCGAACTGCCACTGATTCACACAGTTCGTATATCTCGGGACGCAACACAGGCTCGGAGGAAATCACATTAGCAAGTGGCGCAAGTTCACCTGGATGATCCGATTCCGAAACTCGAGCAATTAAAAAGCCGTCTGTGAGTTTGCCGGCAAATCTAATTCGCACGCGAACACCAGGAACAGCATCAGCGTCGAGTTTCGCTGGGACCGCATAATCAAAAAGCCGATCAAGGTGTGGGAGCGGGCTATCAATTCGCACCTGAGCAACAGGTAGGCGTTCAGCTATAGGCACCGGCGCCTTAGTGCGCTTAGGTTTGCCCGGCACAATCGCCAGTTGCTCGTCATTCACATCCCCGAGTCTGCCACTTCACAGTGACGCACAAACGCCGTCATACCCAGAATGGACATGACGGCGCGTGTAATTGATGTGAACTAAAGCGCGGCCTTCAGAGCATCGGCTCGGTCCGTACGTTCCCAGGTGAAGCCTGGTCGGCCAAAGTGACCATAGGCAGCCGTTGGTAGGTACTTGGTTACTGCAGTGTTCAACAGTTCAAGATCAGCGATGATTGCGGCAGGGCGAAGATCAAAGACCTTATGAATCGCCTGGCGAATCTGTTCCTCTGGAACAGTTCCGGTGCCAAATGTTTCAACAAAAACTCCGACTGGCTGAGCTTTACCAATTGCATAAGCAACCTGCACTTCACAACGCTTTGCAAGTCCGGCTGCAACAACGTTCTTGGCAACCCAACGCATTGCGTATGCCGCCGAACGGTCAACCTTTGATGGGTCTTTTCCAGAGAATGCGCCACCACCGTGACGAGCCATGCCGCCATAAGTGTCAACAATAATTTTGCGACCGGTAAGACCGGCATCACCCATTGGGCCACCGACAACAAATTTGCCCGTTGGGTTAACCAATAGCTTGAAGTCAGTCGCATCAAGATCAAACTTGGCAAGAATTGGTTCGACAACATTTTCGCGAACCTCAGGAGCGAGCTGCTTGTCAAGGTCTACATCTGCAGCGTGCTGTGACGACACAACAACCGTATCCAGTCGTACCGGCTTGTCACCGTCATATTCGATGGTGACCTGTGTTTTACCATCTGGGCGAAGGTACGCCATCTGGCCTGACTTGCGAACGGCCGTGAGTTGTTCCGCGAGACGGTGAGCCATGGTGATTGGCAACGGCATCAGCGCGTCAGTGTCGTCGCTTGCGTAACCGAACATCAGTCCCTGGTCGCCCGCACCTTGACGGTCGAGCGGATCTGAAGAACCCGTAACGCGTTCTTCAAATGCATCGTCAACACCCTGAGCAATGTCAGGTGACTGAGTACCGATTGATACCGAGACACCACAGGAATTTCCGTCGAAACCTTTTTCTGAAGAGTCATAACCAATGTTGAGAACAACATTGCGCACAATTCCCATGACATCTGCGTAACCCTCAGTTGTCACTTCACCGGCAACATGGATCTGACCAGTGGTCAGCATTGTTTCAACAGCTACGCGACTCTTGGGATCCTGTGCCAACAAATCATCAAGAATGGCATCAGAAATTTGGTCCGCCATCTTGTCGGGATGACCCTCAGTGACGGACTCGGAAGTGAAAAGACGACCGGACATGTATCGTGCCTTTACTCATAGACATAAACGAACAGCAGGCTCAAGGTTAGCAGGCAACAACACAACTTGGACGTGTGGGCAACGCCTAAAGACTCGATGAATTTGTTGGGAATTGCGAAAGACTTGCAGGAGCGATTCGCCCGATTATGACCGCTCGAAATGAATGCGTACTTCATCCCAAATGCTGTTCGCAAGATTGCTCTTACTAGTTCGTGCTACTTCACAATGTGCGCGAGGTTCACGCGTAATGATTACCGCGGCATTGTCATCGGTGCCGAATCCAAGATTTTTGCCCACTTCATTGACAACTAAGAGATCGCATCCCTTTCGATCAAGTTTTGCTTGACCATGCTCGAGCACAGTGGCCGACGCATCGCCGGTTTCCGCCGCAAAACCAACGATGACTTGACGCAAGTGTTCGTTGTTTCGTCGAGTTACGAGTTCCTTGAGAATATCCGCTGTTTTCACCAGTTCCAGAGAAATTGATTGCTCGGAATCTGACTTCTTGATTTTGGTAAATGACTCGCTTGTCACAGTAAAGTCCGCAACGGCCGCCGCCATCACAATTGCTTCGGCATTGCGGCCATGTGCAAGAACTTGTTCCCGCAACTCGGGTCCTGTTTCAACATGAACAACTGTGATACCTGTCGGAATAGGCAGGCTCACGTTCGCACAAATCAACGTAACGTTCGCACCACGAGCAGCCGCAGTAACAGCGAGTGCAATTCCCTGCTTACCTGTTGATCTATTTCCAATAAAACGAACGGGGTCAATATATTCGCGCGTGCCACCAGCCGTGATAACAACTGAACGCCCAATTAAATCTCGGTCGCCGCCATCAACACAACCAAGCGCGATTGACACGATCTCTTCAGGCTCAGGTATACGACCAGCGCCCGAGTCAGCACCAGTGAGACGGCCCACTGCAGGGTCAATGACAACAACCCCACGTGAACGCAATGTTGCAACATTTTTTTGAGTAGCCGCATGAGTCCACATCTCTGTGTGCATTGCCGGCGCGAAAACTACCGGGCAACGAGCAGTAAGCAACACGTTTGTGAGCAAGTCGTTGGCGCTACCTTGCGCTGCGCGAGACAACAAATCAGCGGTCGCTGGCGCCACAATAACTAGGTCCGCTTCTTGACCTAAGCGAACGTGCGGTACCTCATCGACGTTTTCCCACACAGTTGCAGATACAGGATGTCCGGAGAGTGCTTCCCACGTCGCTGCTCCTACAAAATTTAAGGCAGCAACAGTAGGAACAACATGAACGTCGTGTCCTTGTTCTTTGAGCAGACGTAATAATGACGCGCTCTTATATGCAGCAATGCCACCTCCGACACCCAACACAATGTTGAGGTGACGCGATGAGGTGGCCACGCTGATTCCCTTAACGGGTATACGACTAGGAAGCTGGTTCGGCTTCGATGGTGAGCTTGCCTTCGTTAATTTCGCGCAATGCGATCGAAAGCGGCTTCTCCTGAGCACCTGATTCAACAAGTGGACCAACATACTCAAGCAGGCCTTCACCGAGCTGTGAGTAGTAGGCGTTGATCTGACGAGCGCGCTTGGCTGCGTAGATAACAAGTGCGTACTTTGAGCCGGCGGCCTCTAGTAGGTCGTCAATTGGGGGATTTGTAATACCCTCTGGCGCTGCTGCGGTCACCGGGACTCCTTGAAAAGAATAAATAGATCGGACGTGCGAAGCCACTGATTTTCGTGGACTCGCCAAGACTTACTGTAGATATGATACCAACTCGGCGGCAGCGGTCGCGACATCGCTATTGACGATCACATGATCAAAGAATTCAGCAGAATCAAGCTCTTCGCGGGCAGTCCGCAGGCGCATTTCAACCTGCTCTGGGGTCTCTGTTCCCCGCCCCGACAGACGGCGCTCAAGATCTTCCCAGGTAGGTGGCTCTAGGAACACCAAGACCGCTTCAGCCATTGCCTGGCGGACTTGCTTGGCCCCTTGAACCTCAATTTCGAGCAAAACAGGGATGTTTGCTGCAAGTTTTTCTTCAACGGCTTTGCGAGGCGTGCCGTAATGGTTTCCTGCAAACGATGCCCATTCGAGTAAATCGCCCTTGGCTGCCATGTCGTCGTACTCATCCTTACTGATGAAAAAGTAGTTAACACCGTCTACTTCACCAGGCCGAGGCGCCCGCGTAGTTACTGAAACAGACAACCACGTTTGCGGAAGTTCAGCCAGCGCTTCATTGATGACCGATGACTTCCCCACACCGCTTGGTCCAGACAGAACTACGAGATGCGCCATTAGCGACCCACCAACGATTCAGCAATCTCTCGCGCTGCTTGACCACGGTCAGGCGCACCAGTAATCGGGCGCCCGATCACCAGAAGGTCAGCGCCGTCGGCTAACGCCTGCTCAGGAGTGGCAATGCGCTTTTGATCACCCGCGTCTGACCCTGCAGGACGCACGCCAGGTGTGATGAGAACAATGCCCGTGCCGACTTCGCTACGCACAGCCGCCACTTCTTGAGGTGAGCACACAATCGCTCGCGCGCCTGCCGCAACGGACTGCGCAGCAAGTCGACGCACGATGTCTTGGGCGCTACCCGACCACATCATGTCCGTCAGCTGTTCTTGCGAAAGTGACGTCAGCACAGTGACTGCTGTAATCAAAGTGTCCGGCAATGCATCCGCAGCAGCTTTCACCATTTCAGCACCACCTGATGCGTGTACGGTCAAAAATTTGGGAGTCAAAGTTGCAACGCTGTGTGCCGCACCAGCAACAGTTGCTGGAATGTCGTGAAGCTTAAGGTCCAAAAAGATGTCGCATCCAGATGCATCCCGCGCAACATGGACGGATTCGTGGCCATCACGCAAGAAAACTTCTAGACCAACTTTGACTACCGACACATACGGTCCTACTTGCGTGGCCCACTGTCGTGCCGAAGCTAAATCCGGTGCATCGAGAGCGACCGCGATTGGTGCCTTTGTCATTTTGGTCTCCTCGGTATTTCCGTCAGTGTGGAAATTTAATAAATTAAAACTCTGGTTCTTACGTCTAGTTGTAGTGTGCTGCTCCGACAACCTCAGAAAGTGTTGCATATCCTCGGGCAGCTAGTTCGTGGCCAAGTTCGTTTGCAACCCGCCATGGCGCAGCGGGATCCCCGAAAACAACCGTGCCAATACTGACCGCATTGGCGCCAGCCGCGATGAATTCAAGGGCATCATGACCAGTGCGAATTCCGCCCATACCCAGAATAGGAATATGTGGAAGGGCAGCACGTACTTGATACACCGCGCGCACAGCAACGGGTCTGATCGCCGGGCCGCTCAAGCCGCCGGTACGTCCACCGAGCATCGGCTTCATTTTGTCGACGTCAATCACCATGCCTAACAAGGTGTTAATCATGGAGATGCCATCGACGCCCGCTTCGGCGACGCTGTGAGCAATCTCGGTGATGTCCGTGACGTCTGGGGTCAGTTTTGCCAGTATCGGCGCTGAACTCGTCCACTCTTGGCGCACAGTGCTGATGACTTCAGCAGCGCTCAAGGGATTGCAGGCAAACACTTGCCCCCTGCTTTCCACGTTTGGACAAGAGATATTTACTTCCAGTCCAGCAATTCCAGGAACATCACGCAGGCGTCGGGCAAGTTCTCCGAATTCAGCAACATTATTTCCCGCAATCGACACGATTGTCGTTACTTCATGGTCATTCAGCCACGCGAGGTCTTTGTCAATAAAGGCTTCAACGCCAGGCCCTTGCAAGCCAATTGAATTCAACATGCCGCTAGGTGTTTCTGCCATGCGCGGTGTGGCTCGACCCGAACGGGCGTTCATCATGATGCTCTTAGTCACTACTGCACCGAGCGTGGCAACATCGCCGAATTGTGCCAGTTCACGCCCCGCTGCAGCACAACCTGACGCGGTAGCAGTTGGCGCAGCAAGCTGCAATGCGCCCAGCGATGTTGATAAATCAACTCCATGATCATCTGCGAACTGAATCATCAGTGACCTCCTACAACTGGTGCGCCAAATGCGTCCGCGGGAATAGTGTCAACGTCATCCCATCGCACGCGGTCACCTCGGAACACTGGTCCTTCAACACAAGAACGGACCATGCGAGTGACGCCATCATCTCCAATGACTGGTAGTACGCAAGTCATGCACACACCAATACCGCAAGCCATAGATTCTTCAACTGCACACTGACTGTACGCACCATGGAGTCCGGCAACTTCTGCAACGGCTTTCAGCATTGGCATTGGGCCGCATGCATACACAGCGCGAGCTCCACTCCGAGTCAACACATCCGGCAACACATCAGTTACTCGACCTCGAACGCCAGAACTGCCATCGTCCGTTGTGACAGTGACCTCGTCTGCGTCACGCTTCATGTCAAGGACGCCGAAAAGTTTGTCACTTGTTGCGGCGCCAAGTACAACCTGAATGTGGCAGCCACGCTCGCGCAATTCGTCCACCAGCATTGACATCGGTGCAGCGCCGTATCCGCCAGCAACGAGGACAGCTGACATCGGCTCACGTGGAAGTGCAAATGGCTTACCGAGCG